>NZ_JBMDJV010000014.1:0-141660 GCF_057809375.1 Aquitalea sp. FG25 | reverse complement strand
AATACCGGCCTGTCACGCCGGGGGTCGCGGGTTCGAGTCCCGTCCACTCCGCCAATAATCAAAAAGCAGCCATAGGCTGCTTTTTTGCATTTAACATCCCCTCCCCCACAAAAAAACCGGCACTTCGCGCCATGCGAAATACCGGCTTGATCAATTGGCTGATTCAGGACTTTCGAAACGCCACCCACAGTTGCAGCACAATTACACCAACAAAGAATACCGCCACCCAGAAAGGCATTGCCTGCCCCAGGAATGTCCAGTCCACCTTGGCACACTCTCCGCTTCCCTTGAATACTTTGGACAATACATCCCACAAGGGTGAAGTTTCCATCAGATAATCCAATCCAGGCCCGCAGGCTGGAACCATGTCTTCCGGCAAGCTTTGCAGCCAAAGCTGCCGTACCGAAACAGCCCCACCACAAATAGCAGCAATCACACCCAACACACCCCAAACCCGATAACCCGTTCTGCCTGGATTATGCAAGGCTGCCAGCAGCGCAATAATACCGACCGAAATCACCCCCACCCGCTGGAAGATGCATAAGGGGCAGGGCTCCAGATGCAATACATATTGCGAATAAAGTGCAAACGCCATTGCTGCGGCGCAGCCGACTGCCACCAGAAAAAAACCCTGTCTACGTGATAAACGCATACTCACAACTTCCCCTTGTCTTTGTATTGGGCTTGAAAACGGAACATCTAGGATTTTAGTCCTGATTCAAAGTTCCAGAAATTGCTTGATGGCATCTTTCTGTGCCAGCGCATCCTTATACCCCAGCGCAATCAGGGCTCGACAATATCCCGGCTCAAACAGCAGATAAGTTGCAAGTGTCATCCCGCGCTTCTTGGTTCCGCCCGCTCCTTTCATCAGGAAGCGCAATACCGGTGGAAATTCGTGCGCGTACTGATAGGCGATGCTTTCCAGCGACTGACTGGGACTCAGCATGAAGATATCCACTTGTTTAAGACTGGTTTGTGCACACAAATCCTGATTTCCCTGCAATAAGGAAACGGTGTGATTGACACGCAGCAGGCGCTCCATGTCCATCGACATGCTATCGACAAAGACACTATTGAGCAGATGCCCGAAAACCTGTGCCGGTGTTGGCACCACGCTGACGGCACGCCGCTCGAGCACAGCGGGTCGCTGACTGGTCAAACCGACAATAAACAGCTTGTCGGCTCCCAAATGCAAGGCTGGTGATAAGGGTGTCATCTGTCTGATGGCACCATCACAGTAATGCAGATTGCCAATTTGGGTAGACGGAAAAATCAGCGGAATGGCCGAAGTTGCCATCAGGTGATCCAGGCCAATCCTTTCCCGCACGCCCATGCGCTGATGGCGCGACCACTCTTCAAGATGTGGCTGGCTTTCAAAAAACGTGACCGACATGCCAGTGCTGAAACAGGATGCGGTTAGCGCAAGCGCCTGCAGGCTATCTTGTGCCAGTGAATGGCGGATACCGTCAAACGGCATTGCCTGACCAAGAAACGCACGCAAAGGGGCATTATCCAGAAAACTCTTCGGATTACGCCAGCCATGCCCACCCGTGGCAATGGAAATGCCAAAATGGAAGAATGTCTTGATGAAATAAGCCAGGCTGGCATCGTACACATCATGAATGTGCAGCTGCTTCCACATCTGAGCCAGATAATGCACCGCCTGACGGTAATTGGTGGCACCAGAAGCAATTGCTACTGCATTGATGGCACCTGCCGAAGTCCCACAAATGATGGGAAAGGGATTGCGCTCCGGATCCGGCAGCATTCTGGAAATTGCCAGCAGCACACCGGCCTGATAGGCCGCCCTGGCACCACCTCCCGACAGTACCAGGCCAATATTGCTGTTCCCCGCCATTTTGCACCTCATCATGGATGCATTGTTTATTGCTTTAGAAATAGCTGTAAAACGACAGGCTTGGCAAGCAACTCCCCTCCAAGCCTGCCTGTCCGATCACATCCAAGCACGCCAGTTGCCAGAGCTTAGCCTTCGCCAGCAACCATCATCGACTCGATCAGCACCGACCCCATCACCTTGCCACCACGTGCCAGCGTATCGGTACCAACAGCAACCATGCGCTGGAACATATCGCGCAGATTACCGGCGATGGTGATCTCTTCTACCGGATAGGCAATAACACCGTTCTCCACCCAGAAACCAGCGGCACCACGCGAATAATCACCGGTGACTGTATTAATGCCATGGCCTAGCAGTTCAGTCACCAGTAAGCCCGTGCCAACTTGCTGCAGCAACTCGGCGAAGCTTTCACCCGTGGTATGAACCAGCAAATTATGTGGTCCGCCGGCATTGCCGGTGGACTGCATGCCCAGCTTGCGTGCCGAATAGCTGGCCAGCATATAGCCCTGCAGTACACCCGCATCGATCAGACGGCGCGCAGAAGTTTCCACACCTTCACTGTCGAATGCACCACTGGACATGCCGCGCAGCACAAAGGGGTCTTCGTCGATGATGATATTGGGATGAAACACCTGTTGACCCAATGCATCCAGCAGGAAAGAAGACTTGCGATACAGATTGCCACCACTAATGGCTGAAACCAGATGGCCGATCAGTGATGCTGCCACCGGTGCCTCGAACAAAACAGGATACTGCCCTGTTTTTACCCGGCGTGCAGACAGGCGGCGTACCGCACGCTCGCCTGCAGTGCGGCCCACCTTGAGCGGATCATCCAGATCCGCAGGGTGACGTGCTGCCGAATACCAGTAATCGCGCTGCATGGAACCCGCCTCTTCCGCCACCACGGCAGCAGAAATACTATGCCGACTGCCCGGATAACCGGCCATGAAACCATTACTGTTGGCATAGATAAAATGACTGGCCTGCGCCGACACCGATGCACCTTCTGAATTACTGATGCGTGTATCCACACCGCGTGCAGCGTCTTCACAGCGACGCGCCAGTTCGATGGCCTGCTCGACGGGCAGATTCCAGGGATGGAACAGATCCAGATCCGGAAAGTCTGTTGCCAGCAACTGACTATCGGCCAAACCTGCGCAGGCATCTTCAGCAGTAAACCGGGCAATATCCAACGCAGCCTTCACCGTATCTTGCAAAGCCTGGTCAGAAAAATCAGACGTGCTGGCGTGGCCTTTCTTCTGCCCCAGATAAACGGTAACCGACACACCTTTGTCCTGGTTGTACTCAATGGTTTCCACTTCACCCAGACGCACGCTTACCGTTTGCCCCAGGCCTTCGGAAACATCGGTTTCGGCTGCGGTCGCACCAAGCTGGCCGGCCAGTTCCAGCACCCGGCTGGCGATGCCTTGCAATACGTTTTTACTGAAACTGAATGTGTTGTCTGCCAATGTCTTATCTACCATGATGAATGTTGCCTTGCCCATGACGCGGCGCTGTCGGCACAGTACCACGCCAGGCGTGTTTGCACGGGAATCAGCACGCCTTTTCCGGTATCATACCAGCCTTGAAAACCGTAGAGACTTTTGAACGATGACTGATTACCAGAACGACAGCCTGCCTGACGGCATGGTCAGCAAGTCCCAGCGCAAACGCGATATGGACGCGCTGCAGGATCTGGGCAAGGAGCTGGTCGAACTCTCCAAGGATACGCTGAAGAAAATGCAGCTGCCGGAGGATTTGCTGACAGCCATTCTGGACTACAAGCGCTTTACCGCCCATGGCGCCTTGCGCCGCCAGCTGCAATATATCGGCAAGCTGATGCGCGACATCGACCCGGAACCCATCCGCCAGTATCTGCTGGTGATCAAGGGCGAATCGGCCGAGCACATTGCCTGGCAGCATCTGCTGGAACGCTGGCGCGAACGCCTGATGAGCGACGACAAGATGTCCGCCGCCTTCATCAATGACTTTCCCAGCGTTGACCCGCAACAATTGCGCACGCTGATCCGCAATGCCCGTAAAGAACAGGCTGAAAGCAAACCACCCAAGTCCTTCCGCCTGCTATTCCAATTGATCAAGCAAGCCATTCCGGAGCCGGGCAAGCCACGCCAGCAGGCTGACGACGCGGCTGACGACGCCGATGGAGAAGATGAATAATGCTGAAAATCGGTCTGGTATCGATATCCGATCGCGCCAGTACTGGTGTGTATCAGGACCAGGGTATCCCAGCGCTGCAGGATTGGCTGTCCGGCGCCATTAGCAGCCCGTTTTCCACGCTGACCCGGCTGATTCCTGACGAACAGACAGAAATCGAAGCCACCTTACGTCAGCTGGTGGATGAAGAAGGCTGCCAGTTGGTACTGACCACTGGAGGTACCGGCCCGGCTCCGCGTGATGTTACACCGGATGCCACACTAGCCGTAGCCGACCGCGAGATGCCCGGCTTTGGCGAACAGATGCGCCAGATCAGCCTGCGCTTTGTCCCCACGGCCATTCTGTCCCGTCAGGTAGGGGTCATTCGCAAGAATGCACTGATTCTTAACCTGCCAGGCCAACCCAAGGCCATCAAGGAAACCCTGGAAGGCTTGAAGAACGATGCAGGAGAAACACAGGTCCCCGGCATTTTTGCTGCGGTACCCTACTGCATTGATCTGATTGGCGGCCCCTACATCGAAACCGATCCCAAGGTGTGCAAAGCATTTCGACCCAAATCGGCACAGAAGCCGCCAGCCGCCTGATGAACTACACCGCGCCAGCCTGGCTACCAGAAGGGCATAGCCAGACCATCTGGCCAGCCCTGATGATACGCCCGCCACGCCCGTCCTATCGGCGTGAGCACTGGCCCACGCCGGATGGCGGCACTATTGCCCTTGATTTTGTCGACGGCAAGCCAGGCAGTCCGCTAGTCGTACTGTTTCATGGACTGGAAGGCAGCAGTGACAGCCATTATGCCCGCGCACTGATGCTGCAACTGAGCGAGCGCGGTTGGCATGGCGTCGTGCCACATTTCCGAGGCTGCGGCGGCATGGACAACCCGCTGCCGCGCGCTTACCACGCCGGCGATGCAGACGAAATACGCTGGATAGTCCAGGCACTCGCTTCACGCTACCCGGTCATGGCAGTCGCAGCGGTATCACTGGGCGGCAGCATGCTGCTCAACTACCTGGCAGCGGAAGGCAGACAGGCCATTCCGCGCGCAGCAGCGGCGATATCGACTCCGCTGGACCTGGTTGCCGCCAGCACCCGGCTGGATAGCGGCCTTGGCAGACTGCTGTATACCCGCATGTTCATGCACACGCTTAAACCTAAAGCACTGGCCACACTGCAGCGTCACCCCGGTCTGTTCGATGGCAAGCGGTTGCGGCGCGCCCGTACTTTTATCGAATTTGACGATCTGGTCACCGCCCCACTACACGGCTATGGCAACGCGCTGAACTACTGGAAAAAGGCCAGCAGCAAATCCCGGCTGCAGCAGATTACCTGCCCCACCCTAGTCCTCAATGCGCAGAACGATCCCTTTCTGCCGGCAAGCGCCCTGCCCGCTCCGCATGAAACCAGCACGGCGGTCTTGCTGGAGTTTCCACAGCAAGGAGGCCATGTCGGTTTTGTCAGTGGCCGTTTTCCCGGCCACATCAACTGGCTGCCACAGCGGATTCTGCAATTTTTCCAGACTTATCTTCAGCCCTGAAACCAACCATCATCGCGGCAGATAGCCAGCCCCCTCATTGCCAAAGCCCGCACAGTTCTGCATGATGTCCGTTTTGGCTGAACGCATTACCACAGGCTTACAGAATGTCCGACATCCTCAATACCATTGTTGCCACCAAACATCAGGAAGTCTCTGCCGCCCTGCAAATCCGCCCGCTCAGTGCGGTGCGCGAGGCTGCCGAAGCCCGTAGCACCGACAAGCGCGACTTTGTTGCCGCCATGCGCGCCAAGCATGTATTGGGCCAGCCGGCAGTCATTGCTGAAATCAAGAAAGCCAGCCCCAGCAAGGGCATCATCCGCGCCGACTTCGATCCGCCAGCCATTGCCAAGAGCTATGCCGCCGCAGGTGCCGCCTGTTTGTCGGTACTGACCGACAAACAGTACTTCCAGGGCGATGCCAGCTATCTGGAGGCTGCTCGTGCTGCCTGTCACCTGCCAGTGCTGCGCAAGGACTTCATGGTTGACGAATACCAACTGTACGAAGCCCGTGCCATGGGAGCTGACTGCATTTTGCTGATTGCCGCTGCCCTGCCGCTGGCACAGATGCGCGACTTCGAAGCCCTGTCGCACGAACTGGGCATGGCCGTACTGGTAGAAGTCCACAATGAAGAAGAGATGGAACAGGCACTGCAGCTGCAAACCGAGCTGATTGGCGTCAATAACCGTAACCTGCGCACCTTTGAAGTCAGCCTCACCACAACACTCAAGTTACTGCCCGGCATCAACAATAGCCGTATTGCCGTGACCGAAAGTGGCATCCTCTCAGCAGACGATGTACGCCTGATGCGCAGCCACGATGTCCATAGCTTTCTGGTGGGAGAGGCGTTCATGCGCCAGGACGATCCCGGCGCAGCGCTGGCCAACCTGTTCTTCCCTTCCGCACAGTAAACCAGACAATAGGCAACTGACTTGCCGCCACGGCAATTCAAATAAAACGGCCACTACATCAGTGGCCGTTTTGCTGTTTCAAACCTGGCAGCTCAGTAATCCGCCCCCAGATACAGATAGCCGCTGAGCTTGCCATTCCTGGCATTGCCTACACCAAGAAAAAATGGCCCAAGTATGGTGTCGGCCGCCAAAAATACCGACCCCGCAGGAATCCAGCCGGTATTGCTACCATTAAACGGATTTCCCCATACTCTGCCAACCTCAGCAGACATCCCGGCATACAGGCCACTTCCCAGCACCGAAGGCAGTGATGAGGCCCGCCAGTACACCATCAATCGGGATAGTGCCACCTTCTCACCCAGCAGCTCTCCCGCCTGATATCCGGTCAGATTCAGAAACCCCCCCAGCGACTCCAGCCGGTAATCATCCTGCTTACGGTTGACAATGCCACGCGCCTTGCCGGTAAGCCGGAAGGTAATATCGCCAAAAGTCTTAACCCCTTCCGCAATCGCATCGTAATCACGACTGGCGGTGTAGCTCCCCATGGCCGGCAGGGAAGATGTCAGGACCGTACTCATGAAATAACCCGAACGTGGCCAGCGCGGATTATCAAACTGATCGATCACCAACTTGCCACGCACACCTGCGTAACTGTGGGTGATCTTGTCCGACAGATACGAGAACTGCCCCTGGGATAGATAACTTTCCACCCGAGAATCAAACAGTCCAATCCGGAACTCACCATAACGCCCCAGAACGGTACCAACATCGGCATTCACCGAAGTGACATCATTGCTGATTTCTGCATATTTGATGTGATTGTCATCATAAAAGGACAAAGGCTGCTGGTGATAACTGACTGATGCTGCAGCAAACAAGGGGCTGTCATAGGACCATGGCTGGTAAAGCTCGGTCTTGAACAGCTTGTTCTTACCGACCATCATTTCATTACGCCAGGAGCCACCCGAAGCATTCAGCCAGTTCCGCTGATGTGCAGCAAGAAAGCTAAAGCTGGAGTCGCCCGGTGTCGAGCTACTCAGGCTCAAACCAAAATGCACCGCATTAGGACCGATGCTCTTTTCCAGCGGCATAACCGTCATGACATTGCGACCGCTACTGGCGTCGAGCGAGTAGCTCAACTGGTCGTAATCACCCGTGGCAAACATGTCGCGCAACTTCTTGCGCACTTCATCGACCGCCTCATCTCCCTGCAAGCCGGTAATATTTTTAGCTAGTCCGTCTGCATTGACAAAACGGCTAGCACTCTTCACCTGCACCTCATCCACAACCGGGTAAGACGGCAATTGAAGCCGACTGCGCCAGGCTGCGTAACGTTCCGGACTGACCGAGAAACGGCTCAACGCTTTGGACTGCGCAATCGCTGCCGTAGTACCGCGCTGGATGATCGCCTGGTTGTCGCCAAAGGCAGCCGCATTGTAACCATTCAGGTCCGGCTGGATCAGGACATCCCCCTTCTCCATCAGCGCCATCTGTTCTTTGACGTTGCGGCTGACCATCAAATTGGTGGTTTGGGCCACCACATCAAACAGGTTGTTGATCTGGTCCTTGGTCAGGGGTGGCGTCCCCACATCCACCACGATGAGGTGTTTGGCACATTGCCGAGCATCCTGGATGGGCAGATTACGCGCCAGACCGCCATCAACGAGCAAACGTCCATGTGTTTCCACCAAGTCGAACAGACCGGGCACCGCCATGCTGGCACGTAGCGCCTCTGCCAGCGGTCCCTTATCAAAAACCACTGCTTCACCATTGGCAAGATCAGTGGCAACGGCACGAAACGGAATGGGCAACTGGTCAAAAGAGTCGAGCTGCCGATCCCGGGTGAGCTTGCGGATGAACATTTCGATTTCTTGCGAATTGATGGCGCTACGCGGCACACGCAGCTGGCCATCTTGCAAACCGAAAGTCACGTCCAGATAGTTCTTATAATCATCCCGCTTCTTGTCATAGGGAATATCGCTTCTAGGCAAGCGACCGGACAACATTTGATCCCAGTTGGCATTTTTGAAACTTTCTGCCATTTGGTCCAAATCCATCCCATTGGCATAAACACCACCAATCAGCGCCCCAGCACTGGTTCCGGCAATGCAGCGGATCGGGACATGCAGCCGCTGTAATTCACGCAGAACACCCAGATGGGCGAATCCACGTGCGCCACCACCGCCCAGCACTACTCCAACACCCTCATCGGGAGCAAGCTCCTCAGCGTGAGCAGACTGGCAGGGCAGTAACAGCAAGCCGCTGAGGAACAACGTTCCTAGCAGGAAATCTGAAATTCTTTTTGCGCGAAAATGCATATTCAGTAAAAAAGGGAAATTTACTATTTCACCTAAGCATCACGGTGACGTAAGATATAGTGACATACATTCGACAAAACATAGAGCCCAATAAAGCTAAGGCACAATGTTCGATTTTAAATCTCTGGTCAGCTCCCTGCTCACAAAAAACTCCCTGGCAACGGGCATCGCACAATCTGCGACCTTGCTGGTGAGGGACCTGCCGCAGACTGAATACTTCACGGCACTTGTCGAAATCATCAAGGCCATCTCCAAAATCAACGCAGATACTGACATTCCGTTGAAGGAGCGCATCAAGACACTGGTCTATGTCGATGATAAGGCCCATAACATCCACCATCAGCTGTGCCAGGATTTTCTGGCCGCCACACCGGGCAGCAAAAACTACCTGCCTACCATTCTGGCCTTCTGGCACGAGCTGGCCAATGCATATCAGATTTGTCTTCGCCTGTACCAGGCTGCACCTAACAATGCCATGGAAGCGGATATCCGGCTGATCACGGCACGTGGGCTGCACCACCAGATGCGCCTGATCGCATGGAACTCCCTGCGCTACCTGAAGCCGGAAGGCTCGGTATGGCAGCAAGGCTTCCGCTTTTACATGCAGGCTGAAGATGCGGGTGTAGCCCGCACACCGCTGATGTTGTACCCAGATGCCAAGGTGGAAGTCAGCTGTGAGCAACTGCTGCTGCAAGGCTGCATGCTCTACCTGGCACAGACCGACAATATGCTGCATCGGGAAATCATTGCAGTCGACCAGTTAATGATGCCGCTAAGCCAGGGCATTCACCTGGAAAAACAGCCACCCGTGCAGGAGCCGGTATTTGTCATCAATCTGAGCATGCCGGAACACCCGCAACCCATCTTGCGTGGCATGGCGGGCAAGTGGCTGCGCTACTGGTCCACCAATGACCTCACCAGCCGTCTGGCAGACCTGATGTTTGACCTGGATCGCTCGATTCCGCCGGCGCTGCGGGCACTGGATGCCAAGCTGGAGTGTGAGGAATGGCTTGCGCTATGCGAAAAGCTGGCCATCCGTTGGTCGGATGACGGCGGAAAGTCACTGCGTAAATCCGAGCGCTCGCTGCATACTTCCTCTGCACAGGTGACTATTGGTTTCGAACGCGTAGCCTTTGCCGTCAAGATTCAGGATATCGAAAACACCAGTAGCAACAATATTCAGGAATGGAAGGTCAACGACATCAGCAGCAGCGGCATGGGGCTGACCTTTGTTGGCAAGAGCGTGGAGCAGCTAGCCATTGGCCGTATTGTGCTGGTCAAGACCGAAAACCACCCCCTGTTGCTGGGTGCCATTCGCCGCATTCTGCGGCAGCAGAACGGCACCAAAGTCGGCATCGAAATCCTGGGGCAAAGTCCGGTAGGTGTTTCATTGACCGAGCCCGGTGGCGACCGTGAACAACCCACCACCGCCATCTACATTACCCAGCCCAACTCCCGTAAAGGTCAGCGCTGGTTCCTGATGCCAAAATCACTGGCCGCTCCCGGCAAGGAACAGATTCTGACTGCGCAGGGAAAATCTTATCTCATCCGGCTGAAAACCCCGCAACAGGAATTTGAAGACTGTAGCAACAGCGACTTTGATACGCTATCCAAAGTAGATTGACGCTGTCGCAAACAGGCTTCGACCTAGCAGGCACAGTGAATACATCAACAAAAACGCCCGCACATGCGGGCGTTTTCATTCCAGCCAATCAGACAGCTACAGCACTTCGATAATACCTGCTGCACCCATGCCGGTACCGATACACATGGTCACCATGCCATAGCCTTGCTGTCCGGCATTCCGCATGCCATGCACCAGGGTGGCAGTACGGATGGCACCAGTCGCACCCAGCGGATGACCCAAGGCAATGGCACCACCATGCGGGTTGATCTTGCTGGTATCCAGCGCCAGATCACGTGTCACAGCCAGCGCTTGCGCGGCAAAAGCCTCGTTCAGCTCGATCCACTTCAGGTCATTCTGAGTGATACCTGCTTGTTGGCAGGCAGCCGGGATGGCTTCTTTCGGGCCAATCCCCATGATTTCCGGCGGCACGCCCTTCACGGCAAAGGTGACATAACGCGCCAGCGGGACCAGGTTGAACTCTTTAAGCACGCGCTCGGACACCAGAATCACCGCACCGGCACCGTCGGACATTTGCGAAGAGTTACCGGCAGTCACCGAACCCTTGGCATCAAATACCGTCTTCAGCTTGGCCAGGCCTTCCAGTGTGGTTTCGCGACGCGGACCTTCGTCGGTGTCCAGCAGCTTGGTTTTGCTGATGACTTCGCCTGTTTCCAGATTCGGGGTACGGTAGGTCACTTCCAGCGGGGTGATTTCGCTCTTGAACGCGCCGGAATCAATGGCGGCAATGGCACGGCGATGCGACTCGACGGCAAAAGCATCCTGGTCCTCACGCGAAACGCCCCACTGCTGGGCTACCTTTTCTGCTGTCAGACCCATGCCGTAAGCGATGGCATAGTTTTCATCCTTGGCAAAGATTTCCGGGTTCAGCGACACCTTATTACCCATCATCGGCACCAGCGACATCGATTCGGCACCGGCGGCAATCACCACATCCGCTTCACCCAGTCGAATGCGGTCGGCAGCCATTTGTACGGCATTGATGCCGGACGAGCAGTAACGGTTGATGGTGATACCGCCAACGGTATTGGGCAGACCAGCCAGCAGCACGCCAATCCGCGCCATGTTCAGGCCCTGCTCTGCTTCCGGGAAGGCACAACCCACCACGCAGTCGGAAATCAGCTTCGGATCCAGCGTCGGCACCTGGGCCAGCGCACCGGTAATCACATGCGCCAGCATGTCATCCGGGCGCACATGGCGCATCATGCCACGCGGTGCCTTGCCCACCGGCGTGCGGGTGGCAGCAACGATATAAGCTTCCTGTACTTGCTTGACCATTTTTCAATCTCCTTGCAGCCGACGGCTCCGCCCCTCGCGGCCGTCGGTCTGATGCATTGTTCGTATTAGTTGCGCAGCGGTTTGCCGGTGGTGAGCATGTTGGCAATGCGATCCTGGGTTTTGGAATTTTGCAGCAGGGTCATGAAGGCCTTGCGTTCCAGATCCAGAATCCACTGCTCGTTCACCAGCGTACCGGCCTCAACATCACCACCGGTCATGACATCGGCGATTTGCGAAGCAATGAAGAAGTCATGCTGGGAGATGAAATTGCCTTCCAGCATATTGATCAGCGAGCCCTTGATGGAAGCGGCACCAGAGCGACCTGCAACCGGGAAACCCTTCACTTTCAACGGCGGACGATAGCCGGATTCGGCCATGGCCAGCGCTTGTTGCTTGGCGACATACAGCAGTTCGTAAGCATTGAACACCACCGAATCCCCCTTGCGGAAGAAGCCGATTTCCTGTGCTTCCTGACCGCTGGTGGCTACCTTGGCAGTGGCAACAGCCATGAAGTAATCCTTCAACGCGGCGAGTACATCGCCCTTGGCTTCCTGTGCGGCACGCAGGGCGAATTCCTTGCAACCGCCACCGCCCGGCAACAGGCCAACGCCTACTTCTACCAAGCCTACGTAGGATTCCAATGCCGCGACCGTCTTGTCGCAATGCATGGCGAATTCACAACCGCCACCGAACACATAACCTTGGGTTGCCGCCACGGTAGGCACCTGGCTGTAACGCAGGCGCATGGAGGTTTCCTGGAAACGGCGCACCGTTGCGTCAATGGCAGCCCAGTCGCCAGTCATGAAGGCTGGCAGCATGGATTGCAGATCGGCACCCACCGAGAACGGCTCTTCGGTTTGCCAGATCACCAAGCCCTTGAAGCGATCCTCGGCGATATCCAATGCGGTATTCAAACCGGTAATGACATCGGGGCCGATGGCATGCGCCTTGGACTTGAACGACACCACCAGGATGTCGTCACCCGTGGTGAAAGCACGTACGCCATCGTTTTCGAATACGGTTTCGCCCAGCGGAGCAGCCACTTCACCCAGTACACGCGCCGGAGCCAACTGACGTTGATACACATCCAGCGTGGAGCGACCTACCAGATTCTGACCAGCAGCGTTGTAGGAACCATCAGCAAAATGCACGCCGGCGCGATCCACCTGCAATGCCCAGGCCGGCAATGCGGCACCGGACAAGGCCTTGCCTGCCTTGATGTCCTCATCAATCCACTGTGCTACCTGTTGCCAACCGGCAGCTTGCCAGGTTTCAAACGGGCCAACCGACCAGCCAAAGCCCCAGCGAATGGCAAAGTCCACATCGCGTGCGCAGTTGGCAATATCAGCCAGGTGGTAAGAGATGTAATGGAAAACATCACGGAAGCAGGCCCACAGGAACTGTGCCTGCGGGTGTTCACTGGCACGCAGCTTCTTGAATTTCTCTGCCGGGTCGGCAATCTTCAGGATGTCCTTGACCGCATCGTTACCCTTTTGTCCGGCACCAACGTATTCGCCGCTAACTGCGTCGAAGACGAACATCTTTTTGCCGTCCTTCTTATAGATGCCGACCTTGGTCTTGGCACCCAGCGCACCGCCAGCAATCAGCTTCTGCAGCCATTCCGGCGATTTGAACAAGTCATGCCACGGATCAGTCGGCAGGGTGTCGTCCATGGTTTTCACCACATGGGCGAAGGTATCCAAACCAACCACGTCGGCAGTACGGAAAGTAGCCGACTTGGGACGACCAAGGCGCGGACCGGTCAGGTCGTCAACAATATCAAAGCGGATGCCGAATTTTTCAGCATTGGCAATGGTTGCCAGCATGGAGAACACACCAATGCGGTTGGCAACAAAGTTCGGCGTGTCTTTGGCACGAACCACACCCTTACCCAGGGTGGTGACCAGGAAACGCTCCAGATTATCCAGAATGCCCGCATCCGACGTTACGCACGGGATGATCTCGACCAGGTGCATATAACGCGGCGGGTTGAAAAAGTGCACGCCGCAAAAGCGCGGACGCACGGAATCGGGACAGCTCTCGGCCAGCTTGTTGATGGACAGACCAGAGGTGTTGGTAGCGAAAATGGTGTGCTCGCCCAGATGAGGCGCCACTTTGTGATACAGATCGGCCTTCCAGTCCATGCGTTCGGCAATGGCTTCGATCACAACATCACAGTCTTTAAGCAGGTGCAGGTGATCTTCGTAATTGGCCGGCTCGATATAGCCTACTGCATCTTTGTTGGACAACGGGGACGGCTTGAGCTTTTTCAGCCCGTCCAGTGCCTTGAGCACGATGCCGTTTTTATTGCCTTCTTTTGCCGGCAGATCAAACAGGATGGTCGGTACTTTGGCATTGACCAGATGAGCGGCAATCTGCGCACCCATCACGCCAGCACCCAGCACTGCCACCTTGCGTACATTGAACTTGGTTTGAGACATGGTTTCCTCGTTATGTTGAAACTCATCAATCATGGGGCAGGCCCCTCATGCCTGCCTTGCTGTCGGGGCATGGCCATAAAATGACCATGCCCCTGCCACGCCCCTAAACCATTACTGTCTGTTTAGAAGCTGTAGTTGTACTGCAGACCAATGAGTTGCAGATTGGTCTTGTAAGAACCTTTTGTGGTTTCGCCGTTGCCAGTACATGTGGTCGACGAGGTGGTGCAACTGTCGGCGTAATTGACATTGGTATTCTTGAAGAACACATAAGAATAGGCAAAGTCCAGCGACGACTGCTTGCTCAGCTTGTAGTTGGCACCAAAGGACAACCAGTAGCGGTCACTATCCGGCAAGGCCGGATGGGTTTCATCCGTATTTTTGACCGGAGACTGATCCCAGGCAATACCGGTGCGCAGCAGCAGACTATCGCTGTAGTGGTAATTGGCACCAAGCGACAGCTTGAAGGTATCGCGCCAGCCTTGCTTGATCACCAGATCGCCTTCACCCGGCTGACTGAACTTGATGTCAATCCGATCCATCCGCGAATGACGCGTCCAGGTCAAATCAGCCATCAGGTCCACCTTGTCATTCAGCTTATGAAATCCATTAACAGCGATGGATTCCGGGGTATCAACGGTTACCGTGCCATCGGAATTTACGTGATGGAAGTTATTTTGAATGATGGAGGCAAACGAACCGGCCGCACTCAGATCCCAATACGCCTGTCCATCAAGCTTTTGGCGAATATTGGAACGGTAAGCGACACCAAAACGCGTTGCATCATTCAACTGATACATATAACCGAGATTGAAACCGAAACCCCAACCATCAGCACTCAATGCAGCATGTCCGTCGCCAGTATTTGGCACGCCGGTCAGATCAACCGCCTTGGACAAATAGGCCTTCATATATTGTGCAGACACACCAAAGCCAAAGGCATGGTGATCATCCAGCTTGTAAGACACTGACGGATTAAAGTTCAGTGTTTCCAGCTTGATGCTTTCCAGCGCATAGCGCCCAGCCCAGGTTTCGCCATAATTCAGATCCGTACCATACGGTACGAACACACCCAGACCAACCGTCCACTTGTCATTAATCTGATGCGTTGCATAGAAAGACGGTGCAACCACATAGTCCGGCGCATAGCCACTAGCGCTACCACCGCCGGTAGAAGTACCGGAGTGTTTTGTAGAGCCGTTATCGGTATAGCTGGAATCCGGCACCACCAGAGTCAAACCGCCGGAAAAATTATTTCCAGTCAGGCGGGACATACCGGCCGGGTTATAAAAGATGATGGAAGCGTCATTCGCTTCTGCGCTATTGGCAAATGCGGTGCCCTGCGCGGAAACGCTTTGCGAGCCGAAATGGTAACCGGAAGCCAGTGCTGTGGAAGAGAATGCCCCGACGGCAACTCCCATGAGCATCACGGATTGGCTGAGGTGCTTGAGTTTCATGTGTTATCCCTCTCTGCGAATATATCTGTATGTAGTCCTAGTCGCTTTTTATGTCCGTATTACGACGGATCAATTTGGATACTACCAGAGTATTAGAGCATGTCCACTAAAATAAGAGCGTTTGTTCCAAACGATCGTTTCACACAACAAGCATGCAACAAAATCTCTTAAAATCAACCAACTTCAGCTAAGTTACGCGATTTTCCATCCACATCAATTGCAACAAAAGTGGCAATCACTTCGGTCACAAATACCAACTCCCCATCCAGCCTTTCTGCTTCCACCGAAATTTTCAAGGTCACCGACTTCTGCCCTACACGCAGCCTTTCCACATACAGATTCACCACATCACCCAGCAAGATAGGGTGGGTAAACTGAAAGGCATTCACCGCCACCGTTGCCACAGGACCACGCGCCAGCCGCTCAGCATCCAGGCTGCCTGCCATATCAATCTGCCCCATCAGCCATCCGGCCTGAACCCGACCATAAGCATTGGTAGCCGTTGGCAGGGCACGTACCCGCAATGTGGGCAAACGATGTGAATTGGAATCCATGTGGTACTCCCGGTGGGCAAATCGTTTAGCCAAGCCGCCGTCGTACAGCAGCTTGGCTGAACGGCCGGATGGCAAACCATCCGGCAATGCATTTAATTTAGAAAATGACTTTAGAAAATGTGCCGCTTCAGTAGCGCTATATCATGCTGCTCCAGCGCCATATCAAAGTCATCCACCATGATGACATCGCGCTTCAGCTTACGCGCACGGGCCACTGCAGCAAATTCAGCCTGCGTAACAAGACCTGCCTGCAAGGCCTCATCTAACCGCTCCTTGGCCGTCACACATTTGAACTTGCCCTCGCGCGCCAGCTTGCGCAGCTTCTGCTCAACCGGCTCGGTATCCAGAATGGCGTGCAGTGCATGCTGCAGCACACCCACAGCATCTTCCTCTGATGGCGGAACGTACATGCCACGCGTCAGGCGCTCACGCATACCACCCGGCTCCATCATGGCGCGCGCCACCTTGGTGCCAATGCGGTCTGAAGCTGGCTTGAGGGTGAGCCCCCACGGAAAGATGATCTTGCGCAGCAGCCAGGCCAGCCCGCGACTTGGCAGGTTGGCCAGGAAGCCATCCATCGCCTGCTGCAAGTCGAACAGCGCATTTTCCACCGCCCAACTCAGCACTGCCAGATCGTCCTTTTGCGCACCTTCACGCTCAAAACGCTTGAGGCAGGCCGTGGCAATGTACAGATTGGACAGCATGTCCCCCAGACGCGCCGACAGCTTTTCGCGGAATTTCAGTGAACCACCCAGACTGAACATGGCCATGTCGGACAGCAAAGCAAAGGCACTGGAAAAGCGGGTAATCTGCTTATAGTAAACCGCTGTTTCACCAGCGCGTGGCGAGCCGGCAAAGCGCGCACCAGTCAGGCCCAACCACAACGAACGGAATACATTGCTGATGACAAAGTTGATGTGACCGGTGAAGGCCTGATCAAACTCGGCACCATCGTTGGCCATGGCAGCTTTCATCTCGCGCAGCACAAAGGGATGGCAGCGAATGGCGCCTTGCCCGTAGATGATCATCGAGCGGGTGAGAATATTAGCCCCCTCCACCGTGATGCCGATCGGAATGGATTGATAAGCACGCGCCAAATAATTGCGCGGCCCCAACACCACCGCCTTGCCACCATGGATGTCCATCGCGTCATTGATGGTTTTGCGCATACGCTCGGTATTGTGATACTTGAGCACAGCAGACAGCACCGATGGCTTTTCGCCCATGTCCAGACCAGTCAGCGCCAAATCCTGCGAGGCTTCCATCTGGTAGGTGTAACCGCCAATGCGTGCCATCGCCTCGTCCACACCCTCAAACTTGCCGATAGGCAGGCCGAACTGATCGCGAATGCGCGCATACGCACCGGTAGTAAACGTTGTTACCTTGCCGCAGGCCACCGACATCGCTGGCAGGGAAATGCAACGACCAACAGACAGACACTCCACCAGCATGCGCCAGCCCTGACCGGCAAACTCGCGACCGCCAATAATCCATTCCAGCGGAATGAACACATCCTTACCCCAGGTCGGGCCGTTCATGAACACTGCACCACCAGGGAAATGACGGCGACCAATGCAGACGCCTTCATGCTCGGTCGGTACCAGTGCACAAGTGATGCCGATTTCTTCCTTATCACCCAGCAGGTGATCCGGGTCATACATCTTGAATGCCAAACCCAGAATGGTGGCTATCGGGGCCAGAGTGATCCAGCGCTTTTCCCAGCTGACGCGCAAACCCAATACGTCTTCGTGGTGCAGGCCAGTGCGCGGGTCGGTATAGCTGCCACGGCAGACAATGCCGTAGTCAGGAATACTGCCTGCGTCCGAACCGGCATAAGGGCTGGTCAACGCAAAGCACGGTACTTCCACGCCCTTGGCCAGACGCGGCAGGTAATAATCTTTCTGTGCTTCGGTGCCGTAGTGCTGCAGCAACTCACCCGGACCGAGCGAGTTGGGCACCATCACCGAAACAGCTGCGGAACCGCCACGGGTAGCAATCTTGGTGACCACCTTGGCATGGGCATAATTGGAGAACTCCAGACCGCCATACTTCTTCTTGACGATCATGCCCAGGAAACCGTTGTCCTTGATGAACTGCCACACGTCCGGTGGCAGGTCTTTCAGTTCGTGCGTGATCTTCCAGTCATCGATCATCGCGCACAGTTGCTCGGTGGGACCATCCAGGAAAGCCTGCTCTTCTACGCTCAGTTTTGCATCCGGGAAAGACAGCAGACGCTGGTAATCCGGCTTGCCGGAGAACAGATCCCGATCCCACCACACCGTACCGGCATTGATTGCTTCCTGCTCGGTCTGCGACATGGCAGGGGTAATCTTCTTGAAGATACCGAAAACCGGACCCGTAAAAACGGCACGTCGCAACGGCACCACGTTCAGCACCACAACAAAGAGTGCGAACACGCCCCAGGCAATGGAGGAAACCGGGCAGCCAAACGCAAATTGCAGGCTGGCAAGCCAGGCAGCCAATCCCACAGACCACGCCAGCACCGGCGCGCGATAGTACGCCAACGCACCAATCAGTGCGATGAGAAGAACAGCAGCAAACATTGTGAATTACCCTCGTGTTGACCCTGCTAACCTTCGACAGGCGAGACCAACCCGGCAACCACAAATGGCACAAGATACTTCACGATCATGTCTGGATCTCTGGCGGAAACGATCTGGCTGCGCGTGAAAATTTTCAGCACATCATTTCCGGCAAAGGCGTTAAACATGACGCTGAATGCAAAATGCATTCTCCAGGCCAACTCCTCCACCCCAAGCTCTGGCAGCGCATGATGAAATGCGCGCGAGTAGCGTTGCACGAACACACTGTATTGCTGAGAGATGGTTTCACGCAGCAAACGGTGGTTTTCCACCAGCGTGCGCGACAGAAGTCTGACAAACAGGGCCCCGCCCCTCGCAGGGTCCTTGGACAGCGCCAGACACGGACGGATAAAGGTCGTGACCAGCCCTTCCACTGACAGCTTCTCTTCTCTTGTCTCCAGCTCGTCAAGTTCAGCCAGGCAGGACGCGATCAAGGGCGCCAGCCTGCGCATGAACACGGCTTCAAACAGTGCATCCTTCGAGCCAAAGTGATAATTCACCGCAGCCAGGTTGACTTCGGCCTGCTGAGTAATCATGCGAAGCGAGGTAGCCTCAAAACCGTGCTCCACGAACAGCCGCTCGGAAACGTCCAGAATGCGTGTTGCGGTATCCGGTCGGCTGGCTTCCATGTTCTCTTGTGCCTTTTTTGTACTTGCAGGGTATTTAGTCTTGTCCATCTCAGCTTTCGAACAAGCGTTTCAAACTTACGTTTTAATTTGATTAGTGTCAAGAACATCCTCCTTGTAGCGTGGATGGATTTCCATTACACCATCGCGAAAACGGCAGTCTAAAGTCTAGACTGCCGTTCGTTTGAATGAAACGCAGGTATCAATATTTAGTCAAGCCCGCGTGCCAGATCGGCCTTCAGGTCTTCCACATTCTCCAGACCCACCGCTACGCGAATCAAGCCCTCTTCGATGCCGGCTTTCTGGCGCACTTCTGCTGCCACACGTGCATGCGTGGTGGATGCCGGGTGGGTAATTGTACTCTTTACATCGCCAAGATTGGCAGTGCGTGAAATCAGCTCCACGGCATTCACCAGCGCCCACGCTCCGGCTCGACCACCCTTAACCACAAACGAAACCACCGCACCGCCCGCCTTCTGCTGACGCTGCGCCAGCGCATACTGCGGATGACTGGGCAGGCCCGGATAGTAAACACGCTCGACCGACGGATGTGACTCCAGCCAGTGCGCCAGCGCCAAGGCATTAGCACTATGCTTATCCATGCGTAATGCCAGGGTTTCCAGACCAGACAGCAATACCCAGGCATTAAACGGCGCCAGTGTCGGGCCGGCAGTACGCACATGCAGGTAAACCTGCTCCACCAGTGCATGACTTCCCACTACCGCACCACCCATCACCCGGCCATGGCCATCCAGATACTTGGTAGCCGAGTGCATGACCAGGTCGGCACCCAGTTTCAGCGGCTGCTGCAACGCCGGCGAGCAGAAGCTGTTATCCACCACCAACAAGGCATTGTGACGATGGGCAATGGCAGAAATGGCAGCAATATCAGCAATCTCGGTCAGCGGATTGGACGGTGTTTCCAGGAAAAACAGCTTGCTATTGGGTTTGGCCGCCGCTTCCCATGCCGCCAGATCACGCGCATCGACAAAGCTGGTTTCCACGCCAAATTTGGCCAGCAGGCCGGCAAACAGATTGGTGGTTGAGCCAAATAAGCTTTGCGAGGAGACAATGTGATCACCCGCCTTGAGCAGGCTCATCATGATGGCCTGAATGGCGGCCATGCCCGTGGCAGTGGCAATGGCCCGCTCGCCACCCTCCATCAGCGCCAAGCGTTGTTGGAAGGCACTGACCGTAGGGTTGGTAAAGCGGGAGTAGGTGTACCCTTCGATCTCTCCCATAAACATCGCAGCAGCCTGCTCTGCCGACTCGTAACAGAAACTGGAAGTCAGATGCAGGGCCTGGCTATGTTCACGGTATTCACTGCTTTCCCGGCCACCGCGAATTGCCAGTGTTTCCGGATGGTATTGCTGGGGATTGTTTTCAACTGACATGATGATTCTCGAATCTTGTTATCGGCCGCAAGCCACCATGGCCGGCCTCCGCCTTATACAGGCTATCTTGCCTGATCAGTATTCACTATCTAAATGAAATTGCGGCATATCGATGTCAGCCGCTGGCGCTATACCCGGTCTGCCATAAAAAAAACCGGCCAAAGCCGGTTTTTTAATGGCCTGAATTTACATCAGGTTTTGCTCTGCCACATTCAGATTCAAATCGATCATCTGGGTGCTGACCGGATTCTCCTCTTTCTTATCCGCCCCACGTGCGCACTCGATGGCATCCAGATAAGCCGCCGTGATATCCCCGGTGATGTACTTGCCATCGAAGCAGGAGGTTTCAAATTCGTGCAGTTTCGGGTTTACCGAATGCACTGCTTCTTGCAAGGCCGACAGGTCCTGGTAAATCACCGCATCAGCGCCGATTTCTGCCGCGATTTCCTGCTCGGTACGGCCGGTGGCCAACAGTTCGGCACGGGTCGGCATATCGATGCCGTAGACATTGGGAAAGCGAACGGCAGGTGCTGCAGAAGCAAAGTACACTTTTCGGGCACCCGCATCGCGCGCCATCTGCACGATTTCCTTGGACGTGGTACCACGCACGATGGAGTCATCCACCAGCAGTACATTGCGATCCTTGAACTCGCAGGCAACCGGGTTGAGCTTCTGGCGAACCGACTTCTTACGCACAGCCTGGCCCGGCATGATGAAGGTACGACCGATATAGCGGTTCTTGATGAAGCCTTCGCGGTATGGCAGGCCCAGGCTGTTGGCCAGTGCCAGTGCGCTGGGACGGCTGGTATCCGGAATCGGCATCACTACGTCGATATCCAGTTCCGGCAGCACGCGGCGGATTTTCTCACCCAGCTTTTCCCCCATCACGATACGTGACTGATAGACCGAAGCGCCATCAATCACCGAATCCGGGCGGGCAAAATAGACATACTCAAACAGACAAGGCGCGTGACGTACTTCCTTGGCGCACTGACGGGCATGGAAATCACCATCAAAGCTGACAAAGACGCCCTCGCCCGGCTCCACATCGCGCAGGGTACTGAAACCGGAACAATCCAGCGCCACCGACTCGGAAGCAAACATATATTCGGTCTTGCCACTCCCCTGGGTGCTGCCGATAACCAGCGGGCGAATGCCGTTAGGATCGCGGAAAGCCACCAAGCCATAACCGGCAATCAGCGCCACCACGGCATAAGCACCACGCACGCGGCGATGAACCGCCTCGACGGCACCAAAGATGGCATCCACGCTCAACTCAAAGCCCACCACACGCACGGCCAACTCATGGGCAAACACGTTAAGCAGAACTTCCGAGTCAGAGTTGGTGTTGATATGACGCAGGTCGTGACGGAACATGTCCGCCTTGAGTTCGTCGGTATTGGTCAGGTTGCCGTTATGCGCCAGCACGATGCCGAAGGGCGAGTTGACATAGAAAGGCTGCGCCTCTGCCAGACTGGAAGCAGAACCGGCAGTCGGGTAACGCACATGTGCGATACCGGCATTGCCCATCAGCGAGCGCATGTTGCGGGTGCGGAAAACGTCGCGCACCATGCCGCTGCCCTTGTGCATGTGAAAGGTCTTGCCACTGGAGGTGACAATACCCGCCGCATCCTGCCCACGGTGCTGCAGCACTTGCAGTCCGTCATACAACAACTGATTGACGGGAGACTGCCCTACCACGCCTAGAATTCCACACATTGCTCTACTCTCTCTTCCCAACTACCTGGATTTTCAGACAAAACCTACAGCCAAAGAAAAAGGCGGAAATCTTGAGGTGAAGATATCAAGATAATCCGCCTGTTCCATCACACTAGCCCGTGTAATGCAGATTGTCTGCCAGCATGGCTGGCAGCCAGGGCCTTAATGACAAGGCCAATGATTCGAATGGAGCGGCCAATACCGCATTCCTCCACATAGGCTGGCGCGGCATGTCACTCAAGCCGCCCACCAGCACCAGCACCGTGACCAACACCAGCCCTCGGGCCAGGCCGAACACAGCACCCATCAATCGGTTCAAACCTCCCAAACCAGCGGAATCCAGCAGACTGGTCAGGGTGATACGCAATAATGCCGTGACCAGCCACGACAGGAAAAACAACAACACAAACGAGGCCACCAGCCGCAAACCCTGGCTTGGCAACTCGTTGGGCATGAAACTAGCCACCAGTGGCGACAGCTCTTTGGCACACCAGAAGGCCAGTAACCAAGAGCCCAGCGACAGCACTTCGGCCACCAGCCCCCGCACCATGGCCACCAGCACCGAGCCGATCAGAATGGCAATCACCACATAATCGAAGACTGTCATTGCTGCTTACTTGCTCACGATAATGCCGGACACACCGGCCTGCGACAGCTTGCGCAAGGCAGCTTCTGCTTCGGCACGGCTGGCAAACGGACCAACCCGCACGCGGGTAACCTCTCCCTTGCTGGTTTCCACCTTGCTGAAATGGGCAGCCACACCCAGCCCAGACAGTTTGCTCTTGAGCGCATCGGCCTTGGCCGGATCAGAGAGAGCAGCTAGCTGGATGACCGACTTGCCATTGCCGACATTATCCACTTTTTCCGACTTGGGCTCACTTTTCTTTACAGTTGCCGGCTTGGTCGCAGGCTCTTCGTCGAAATGTCCGGCCAGAATAGCGGCAGGATCGGGCTGCTTGTGCTTAGCCGGAGCAGGCTTTTCCGCCTTGGCCAACTTGGTTTCTGCTGCGACCGGCTGATGGATTTCAGCAGGTTTGCTGGCCGCTTTTTTCTTTGCGGCTTCATGTGCCAGCGGCTGGCCAGGAGTACTGGCTGGCTGTGTTGGCTTGCTGGCTTGCACGGCAGCTACCGCTCCGGCAGCCGCCGCGGCGGCCACAGCAGGAGCCGGAACCTTGGCCGTTGCCGTTGGTTTGTCCTCACCAACCGAGTTCAGATCGGCAGGCAGTTGGGTTCCGGCAAGTCTTGCAGCTGGTGCGGAAGCCGTTGCCAAAGCAGGGGCAGATGCTGCCACCTTGGCAGGCGCGACCGCCGGAGCACTGGCCGCCACATTGACTGCTGGCGGCAACACCGTTTCAGCCGGCGTGCCGGAGGCTTCACTGGCAATTTCCACTGACTCGGGACGCATCTGCTGATCAGGCAAGTGGCCAACCACATTCCACAGGACGCCAGTGGATACCGTGACCAGCACAACCGCCCCCACCAGGCGACGCCTGGCACGCTTGCGCAACAAAATCAGTTCATCGTGGGCAGACAGTGCCATGCAATCCTCAAATACGTTGCCGACGGGCTTCCAGCACCTCGGCAACAGTGTGGAAAGAGCCGAAAACGGTAATTCTATCATTCTCGCCCGCTGTCGATAAGGCAGCTTGCCAGGCGGAGGCGACATCTTCGAATGCCTGCACCTTGCCAATGCCCATTGCCTTCAGCTGCGCAGCAATCTCGGCACCACTTTGCCCGCGCGGCATATCAAGGCCAGCCACGAACCAGCCATCGAATTCATCCATGGCCAATTTGGCCACAGCAGCCAGGTCCTTATCCGCCAGCATGGAGAATACGGCGTAGCGGTTTTCGGCAAACGGTAACTGGCGCAGGCTAGCCACCATCGCCTTGACCGCATGCGGATTGTGACCAACATCCAGCACCACCACCGGGCGACCCGGCAGCACCTGGAAGCGTCCCGGCCATTCCACTTCAACCAACCCTTGCTTGAGCACACCAATGCCGACCGGCAGACGCGCATGCAGGCAATCGAGTACTGCCAATGCTGCTGCGGCATTACCCAACTGGTAGCCACCGCGCAGCGCAGGCATTGGCAGCGCATGGCGTCGTGCCGACCCCATTTGAAATGACCATTGATTGTCCATGCGGCTATAGCTGTAATCGCGACCAACCAGCTTGAGGTCGGCACCGATGGCGGCAGCATGGTCCAGCAAGCGCTGCGGCGGCTGCGGATCGGCGCAGATGGCAGGCTTGCCCGGTCGGTAGATACCGGCCTTCTCGAAGCCGATGTCCTCGCGGTTGTCACCCAGAATGGCCGCATGGTCGATATCCACGCTCACCACCACCGACACATCCGGCTCGAAGATATTCACCGCATCCAGCCGCCCACCCAGACCAACTTCCATGATGGCCACATCGACTTTTTCTTCGATAAAGCTGTGCATGGCACCCAAAGTGCCGAACTCGAAATAGGTCAGCGAGGTATCACCGCGCGCAGCATCAATGGCGGCAAAACTGTTGATGATGCGCTCATCACTGACCGGCTGCAGATCAATCGCCACGCGTTCGTTGTAGTGCGCGATATGCGGCGAGGTATAACAGCCCACCTTGAAACCGGCACGCTGGTACATGGTGGACAGCATGGCGCAGACCGAACCCTTGCCATTGGTACCCGCCACCATGATGACCGGGAAGGATGGCTGCAACTGCATGGCAGCCCACACTTTACGGACGCGCTCCAGACCCATGTCAATGGTGGTGGCGTGCAGGCCTTCCAGCCATTGCAACCAATCGTTCAGACTTGTTCTTTGCATCATGGATTTTCCAAAACAGCAGGCTCAGCCTGCTCTGCTTCCGGGTAGAACCACAACAGGTACACCCGTAATTGCCGCAGCGCGTCTTGATCGGCACTATCCGGCAATAACAGACAACTACGACGACGGCCTGCGGCCATCACGTTGACGATAACAAACAGGGGAGATACAAAACTGTCGTCACGCAGCACGACTTCGGTTTCGACGCTGCCCAGATGCCAGCGCATGCGGCCCAAACCATCCACTTCGATGCGTTTCACCCCATGTGGGTTCCACCAGCCATTGGCGCGCACGGCATACCACGCCAGCACGCACTGACAGGGGATCATGGCAAACAATTGCGGCAGGTAGATCAGCAACAGGGTAATGGAGACGCACAGGCTTGCCAGCACCAGCCACAGCCACCGACGCGAAGGGCGTAGTTGCAAGGCAAATGGTGGCAGCAAGCGGGCCTTGTGCATACGGTGGCTTACAGCTCGCCGGCCGGGCTGTTGCTGATATCGCCTTCTACCGAATCCAGTACGGTGGAGTGGATTTCCACATCAAACCATTCCCAGAAGGCCTTGAGCGACATGTCCTTGGGCCACAGCTCTTCATCGTCGTACCAGGAAGCTACTTCAATCTTGAACAGTTGTTCGTACTGCTCGTCGATATGGGCAACCGCTTCTTCCGGCTCGTTGAATTCCGGCAGCAGAATTACCGTGCAGTCGCTGCGCAGGCTATCGAGTGTCAAATCCACCATATCGTTGCCGGGTACGGCATTCAGCCAATCCAGAAACGCTTGCTTGGGCTTGATCACAGCCACCGAGCGGTCAACAAAATACATGGCAATCCTTTCAATCCTGAGTTGGCGCGCATTGTAACCCAAGTCAGCAAGGGCCCGCACACCGCATGCTACAATTGCGGCCATTGAACCCTGATTACAAGATGCCGCAATGTCATTGATTTCTGTTGAAAAGGCCTGTCTGGCGTTTGGCCACCACGCCCTGCTGGATAATGTCGATTTTGCCCTGGAGCCGGGTGAAGTTGTCGGCCTGATTGGTCGTAACGGTGCGGGCAAGTCCTCCCTGCTCAAGGGCATTGCCGGCGTCATCACGCTGGACGATGGTCGCATCAACACCAAGGGGGATGTGCGCGTGGCCTATGTGGCGCAAGAGCCTGAGCTCAATCCCGACGATACGGTATTTGATGCGGTAGCAGCAGGCCTTGGCGAACTGAAGGCCCTGCTGAGCGAATACCACCATATCACCCAGCAACTGATTCAACCGGATGCCGACCACGCAGCCGCCCTCTCGCGCATGGAAACCCTGCAGCACGAACTGGAAGCCCGCGACGGCTGGCAATTTGATGCACTGATTTCCACCACGCTCTCTCACCTGAACCTGAACCCGGACACGCTGATCAGCGAGTTATCCGGTGGCTGGAAAAAGCGGGTGGCACTGGCCCGCGCATTGGCGGCCAAACCAGAAGTACTGCTGCTGGACGAACCCACCAACCATCTGGACGTCTCCGCCATCGAATGGCTGGAAGGACTGATCAAGAACTTTGCCGGCAGCGTGCTGCTGATTACCCACGACCGGCGTTTTCTGGACAATGTCGCCACCCGCATCGTGGAGCTGGACCGTGGCATCGTGCGCAGCTATCCGGGCAGCTTCACCGCCTATCAGGTACGCAAGACTGAAGAAATTGCCATTGAAGAAGAGCAAAACCGCATCTTCGACAAATTTCATGCGCAGGAAGAAGTGTGGATCCGCAAGGGTATCGAGGCACGTCGCACCCGCAACGAAGGCCGCGTGCGCCGGCTGGAAGCCATTCGCCGCGAGCGCGGTGCCCGCCGCGAGCGCGTGGGACAGGTAAACTTTCAGCTGGATGCGGGCGAGCGCTCCGGCAAGCTGGTGGCGGAACTGGAACATGTGAGCAAGGGTTTTGAAGGCCGCACCCTGATCAAGGATTTCACCACCCGCATCCTGCGTGGCGACAAGATCGGCCTGATTGGCCCCAACGGTGCAGGCAAAACTACGCTGCTCAAGCTGATCCTGGGCCAGCTGGAAGCCGACAGCGGCAGCATCAAGCAGGGCAGCAAGCTGGATATCGCCTACTTCGACCAGTTCCGCGAACAACTGGACGAAGACACCAGCGTGGCCGACATCATCAGCCAGGGCAATGACTTCGTCGAAATCGGCGGCGTGAAGAAACACGTGATGAGTTATCTGGAAGACTTCCTGTTCTCGCCGCAACGCGCGCGCAGTCCGGTTCGCTCGCTATCCGGTGGTGAGCGTAACCGCCTGCTGTTGGCACGCCTGTTTACTCGCCCAGCCAACGTACTGGTGCTGGACGAACCCACCAATGATCTGGATATCGACACCCTGGAACTTCTGGAAGACGTGATTGCTCAATATAGCGGTACTGTCTTTCTGGTCAGCCACGACCGCGCCTTCCTCGATAACGTGGTCACCCAGGTCATTGCCTTTGAAGGCAATGGCCAGCTGGAAGAATATCCTGGCGGCTATCAGGACTGGATCGACACCAAGGCACGCATGGCCGCCATGCAAGACGAAACCAGCAAAACCATTGCACCGGCCAGCAAGCCCAGCACCCCGGCAAAACCGGACAAGCAGCGGAGCAACCGCAAGCTTTCTTATAATGAATCCAGAGAGCTGACGGCACTGCCCGACGAAATTGCCGCACTGGAACAGGAACAAGCCACACTGAACCAGCAGTTGCTCGACCCCAACTGCTATCGCGACACCCCCAAAGAAGCCATTGCCTGGCAGCAGCGCATCGAAACCATTGATGAGCTGCTGCTGGAAAAACTGGCACGCTGGGAAGAACTGGAGGCGAAGCAATCATGAGCAAGACCCGGTCCACCCTGCCCTCACCCGAACGCCGCCGCGTGCTTGGCGGCGCGATGCTGGGTTCTCTGGCCTTATGGCTAAGCGCCTGCGGCACCCCGCCCAGAAAAACCAGCCAGAGCCGGCCACGACCGGGGCAGGACAAGACGCTGTCAGCACTCAAGGCTGACGGCGCGGGCCGGGAGATTCTCATGTACACGCTGGGTCTGCTGGATCTGGACTATAAATTCGGCGGCGCCAACCCGGAAGCCGGGCTGGATTGCAGCGGCATGGTCAGCTACATCTACCAGAACGCCGTTGGGGTAAAGCTGCCGCACAATGCCGCCCAGATCGCTAGCCTGGCTCGCCCCATCAGCAACAGCCAGATGCAGGTGGGCGACCTGGTGTTTTTCAACACCATGAACCGCTCCTTCTCGCACATGGGCATTTATATTGGCGACAGCAAGTTTGTGCATGCCCCGCGCACCAATAGCGCCATTCGGGTAGACCGGCTGGACAACAGCTATTTCTCCGCCCGTTTCGAAGGGGCACGCACCCTGTTTGCCTGAATATGGATCACCACTGGCAAAGCCGTTTGATCAGAGGCTGGCAGCAAAGACCCACCCTGCATCGGGATGGCGTCTCCCTGCAGGAAGCCTGGCTGCTGCGCAAGCTGCAACAGGCACTGAATGGTGACAGCCTGCACATCGACGGTCTGTCACTGCTCAGTCGCGACAGCGCCCTACATCTGACTGCACACCAACCGCTGGCGGCCCGGCTGACCCTGCACTTCGACTTCCTGCCCATAGCCTGGAACAGTAGGCAGATCCGCTTGCGTTATCACGTTCAGGGAGAGGCCGTCTCTCCCTCCACTACTCGCCGCCTGCTGGGCGGGTTGTTGCTGGGGGTGATGGAAGGTGCTTTTGGCCACAAGGCCCTGCAACAGCTAGCCAAGCCGCTGGAATGGCTGACGCTGGAGCAAGACATTGCCAGCATCGATCTCACCCGGCTGCCAGCGCTGCAGCAATGGCTGGATTACCCCTTACTGGGAAAACCGCTGGGTGAGCATCTGTTCATCAAGACCATCGAAACCAGTCCCGGTCAATTACGTATCCGGCTGGGACGCAGCAAGTCACCGCCACCTGAGTCGCCTCCCAGCAGTCAGCCATGAAAAAACCCCGCCGTAGCGGGGTTTTTCGTATCAGGACTGAACGATCAGCCCTTTACTACCTTGGCAATGGCTTCAGCCACATACGGCAGGTTCTTGCTGTTCAGCGCGGCCAGACAGATACGGCCAGTGGACACCGCATAGATGCCGAACTCGCTGCGCAGAACTTCAACCTGGGCGGCGGTCAAGCCGGTGTAGGAGAACATGCCGCGCTGCTGGGCCACGAAGGAGAAGTCCTGCTCCACGCCCTGTGCCTTGATGGCGTCAACCAGCCCCGTGCGCATGGCGCGGATACGGTCACGCATGCCAGCCAGCTCGTCTTCCCACTGCTGACGCAGTTCCGGGCTGGACAGCACGGCAGCGACAATGGCAGCACCGTGGATCGGTGGGTTGGAGTAGTTGGTGCGAATCACACGCTTGAGCTGCGACAGTACACGACCGGTTTCTTCCTTGCTGGCAGTCACGATGGACAGGGCGCCAACACGCTCGCCGTACAGCGAGAAGCTCTTGGAGAAGGAGCTGGATACAAAGAATTGCAGGCCGGAAGCCGAGAACAGGCGCACGGCAACAGCATCAGCGTCGATACCGTCGGCAAAACCCTGGTAAGCCATATCCAGGAAAGGAACCAGACCCTGGGCACGGCACACTTCCACTACTTCAGCCCACTGGGCGTCGGACAGGTCAGCACCGGTCGGGTTGTGGCAGCAGGCATGCAGCACAATCACGGAGCCAGCAGCCAGACCTTGCAGGAAGGACTTCATGCCAGCAAAGTCAACGCCACGGGTGGCGGCATCGTAGTAAGGATAGTTTTCTACTTCGAAACCGGCGGATTCAAACAGCGCGCGGTGGTTTTCCCACGACGGGTTGCTGATGTAAACCTTGGATTCCGGGTTCAGACGCTTGAGGAAGTCGGCACCGATCTTCAGTGCACCGGTACCACCCAAGGCCTGGGCAGTAACCACTTGGCCATTGCTGATCAGCGCGCTATCAGCACCGAACAGCAGGTTTTGCACGGCGCTGTCGTAAGCGACCGGGCCTTCGATCGGCTGATAACCACGCGGCAGCAAGGCATCAACACGGGCCTTTTCCGCAGCCTTGACGGCGGCCAGCAGCGGAATCTTGCCATTGTCGTCGCTGTACACACCCACACCCAGGTTCACCTTGAAGGGACGGGTATCGGCGTTGAAAGCTTCGTTCAGGCCAAGAATCGGGTCGCGCGGGGCCAGTTCTACCGCGGCGAAGATCGAAGAGGTCATGCAGGGGCTCCATTTGCTTTGCAGAACAGCCGCAACCGGGCGCTGAACATGCAGCAGGCCACGGCTGATTGATGAAAATCTTTGTCCGGGACAAAGTTTACCACCATCTGCCAGCTTGCTGCGCTGCAAACCCGACAAAACAACAAGCTGCCAGCCAGATGGAAGAGGACAGGACATTGCATACCGTCCGCCAGCCACATGCTTGTTCCATGCCCTGACTTGAACCTTGGCCGCTACGGTCTAGTCTTATGACAAGTACAAACGCATGAAGAGGAGCTCTGACCATGAAAAAAGGCATCCTGCTGTTCTGGCCGTCCTTTTTGATCGCGGCACTGGCTAGCGCCGTGTTTTTTTCCATTTTTGATCCGGCAGAACTGAAGCTGCATGGCAATGCCCTGTTTGCCGACAAGCTGTCGGCCTACTCGGTATTTTTTCTGATCAGCTGGGCATTTGGTGCCTTGAACACCGCCATTGTGCTGGTACTGGAAAAATCATCACGCGAGATTAATGGTTTTACCCCGCCCCCGCTGCAGCCGATGGATGATACGGAAGATCCACTGCGTAACTGAACCGCAGACAGACAAAAGGGCGACTGTTGTCGCCCTTGTCACTGGTGTCCAGCCTACGCTCAGGCCGACCTCTGGTACACGACAAAGTATTTGCGCACCGGCTTCACCACTTCGAATACACCGGCAAATCCAGCCGGGATCACCGCCGCTTCGCCGGGCTTCACTTCCACCACCGTCCCGGCTTCATCATGCAGGCGCACCAGCCCCTCGATCACGCAGAAGAATTCATGCTTGTTATCGGCAAAGCGAATGCGCCAGGCACCGGTCTCGCAGGCCCAGATGCCACAACTGAGCGCCTCGTCGGCGGTTTCGTAATGGGTCCAAGTGTGACGTTGCGGATTCCCGGCAAGCAGTCGATCCGGACGGGGCCGGTCGGCCACCGGCGTCACTGCTTGGGAAAAATGGGTGATGGCGGGCATGGCGGCTTATTTCCTGCAAACGAAAAGCGTCATTATCACCGCAGCTGCCCGGTGGGACCAGACTCGCCCAGTTGCTGCGCCATGCGGTGCAGCATCAGCTTGCTCAGCAGCCAGTGCACTGGCAATACCAGCGCCAGATACAACCAGCCACCCCAGTGATGTGGCCGTACCCAGGTTTCAACTTGCAGGCGACTGCCGTCGGCCTCGGGGCTGACTGACAGCAGAATGCGAAAATCCAGATGGCTGTCATCCTCGCCCAGCACCGCCAGTTGCGGGCCAAGGTGCATGATGCGAAACATGCCGATATGGCCGCCCGGTTGCAAGCATAAGGTTCCGGCCTGCTGCATCGGACCGGTCTTGAGGCCAAAGCGCGCCACCAGCCGGTTACGCCATGCCATCAGGGTGTCCGCCCAGCCTGGTGCCGCACTGGAGAAGGCGGTCAGCAGCTGTTCTGCGCCCAGCTCGGCCCTGCGGCAGTATTCCTGATGCATGTCGCGAAACGGATAATGCGCAGCCTGAGGCAAGGAGTCCGACATGGAGAGGCTTCCAGAACGAAAAGCTGATTATCCTGCCGTCTGTGCCAGTTACTCCATGCCTGAAACTACCTAGTGCCCAAAGAAAAACCGGCCACATGGGCCGGTCTTTTATACCGTTACAGGCTTAGTCAAAGTGCAGTTGACCATTACGCGCTTCCACCATGATGGTGGCCTTGGGCGGGTATTTGCCAGCCAGAATACTCTTGGCCAGCGGGTTTTCCAGCTCGTTCTGGATGGCACGCTTGAGCGGACGCGCACCATACACCGGATCGAAGCCAGCCTCGGACAACAAGGACAAGGCCTCTTCGCTGATTTGCAGATTCAGCTCCAGCTTGGCCAGCCTGCTTTCCAGACCCTTGAGCTGGATGCGCGCAATGGCCTTGATGTTCTTCTCGTCCAGGCCGTGGAACACCACCACTTCGTCGATGCGGTTGATGAACTCCGGACGGAAATGGGTTTTCACCTCTGCCATCACTGCCAGCTTGATCACCTGGTAGTCATCGGTGGCCATGGCCTGGATTTGCTGGCTGCCCATATTCGAGGTCATCACCACCACGGTATTCTTGAAGTCCACGGTACGGCCCTGGCCATCAGTCAGGCGGCCATCATCCAATACCTGCAGCAAGATGTTGAACACATCCGGATGCGCCTTTTCCACCTCGTCCAGCAGAATTACGCTGTAGGGCTTGCGGCGCACCTGCTCGGTGAGATAACCGCCCTCCTCATAACCGACATAACCGGGAGGCGCACCAATCAGCCGTGCCACCGAATGCTTCTCCATGTACTCGGACATGTCGATGCGGATCAGGTGCTCTTCACTGTCGAACATGAAACCGGCCAGGGTCTTGCACAGCTCGGTCTTGCCCACGCCAGTCGGCCCGAGGAACAGGAAGGAACCATAGGGCTTGTTGGGGTCGGCCAGGCCAGAACGTGAACGGCGGATGGCATCAGCCACCGCACGCACCGCTTCGTCCTGCCCCACCACGCGCTGGTGCAATACGTCTTCCATGCGCAGCAGTTTTTCGCGCTCACCGGTCAGCATTTTCGATACCGGAATACCCGTCGCACGGCTGATGACTTCGGCAATTTCCTCGGCCCCCACCTGCGTGCGCAGCAGGCGGTTGGGCTTGTTGTCCGTGCCGGCATCGGCCGCTTCGGCTTCACGCAGCTGGGCTTCCAGCTGCGGCAGCTTGCCGTATTGCAGTTCGGCCAGCTTCTGCCAGTCGCCCTTGCGCTTGAGGTCTTCCATGTCCACCTTGAGGCGGTCGATTTCTTCCTTGATGGTCTGGCTGCCCTGCGCAGCGGCTTTTTCAGCCTTCCAGATTTCTTCCAGGTCGGCGTATTCGCGCTGCAGGCGCTGGATTTCCTCTTCGATCAGTTGCAAACGCTTCTGGCTGGCTTCGTCGGTTTCCTTGTTCACCGCTTCACGCTCGATCTTGAGCTGAATCAGGCGACGGTCCAGCTTGTCCATGGATTCTGGCTTGGAATCCAGCTCCATCTTGATGCGGCTGGCGGCCTCGTCGATCAGGTCGATGGCCTTGTCCGGCAAGAAGCGGTCAGTGATGTAGCGGTTGGACAGCTCGGCGGCCGCCACAATGGCCGGGTCGGTAATGTCCACACCATGGTGGATTTCATACTTTTCCTGCAGGCCACGCAAAATGGCGATGGTGTCTTCCACCGTCGGCTCATTCACCAGCACCTTCTGGAAGCGGCGCTCCAGCGCAGCGTCTTTCTCGATGTACTTGCGGTATTCATCCAGCGTGGTGGCACCAATACAGTGCAGCTCGCCGCGTGCCAGTGCCGGTTTGAGCATATTGCCGGCATCCATGGCACCATCGGCCTTGCCCGCACCCACCAGGGTGTGGATTTCGTCGATGAAGATCAGCGTCTGGCCATCATCTTTGGACAGGTCGTTGAGTACGGCTTTCAGGCGCTCTTCGAATTCGCCACGGAACTTGGCACCGGCAATCAGCGCGGCCAGATCCAGCACCAGCAGGCGCTTGTTCTTCAGGCTGTCCGGCACTTCGCCGTTGACGATGCGCTGCGCCAGGCCTTCGACAATGGCGGTCTTGCCCACGCCAGGCTCGCCAATCAGCACCGGATTGTTCTTGGTACGACGCAGCAACACCTGGATGGCACGGCGGATTTCATCGTCACGGCCAATCACCGGGTCCAGCTTGCCGTTACGGGCGCGCTCGGTCAGGTCGGTGGTGTATTTCTTCAGCGCCTCGCGCTGGCTTTCCGCATCCTGACTGCCCACGGTCTGGCCGCCACGCACCGCCTGAATAGCGGCCTGGATGGCATTGTGATTACCGCCATGCTCTTTCAGCAGCCTGCCGGTTTCGCCCTTGTCCTGCGACAGGGCAGACAGAAAGGATTCGCTGGAAATATATTCATCACCCTGCTTGGTGGCGATCTTGTCGGTGACATTCAGCAGATTGCCCAGGTCGCGCGATACGGTAATTTCGCCATTGGTGCCTTGCACCTTGGGCAAGCGCTGGATGGCGCTTTTGAGTGCCAGCTTGAGGCCAGGCACATTGACACCGGCACGGGCCAGCAGGCCACCGATACCGCTGTCGTTGTCATCCATCATCACCAACAGCAGGTGTTGTGCCTCGATATAGGCATTGTCTTCAGCCAGCGCCATGCTTTGTGCATCGCCCAGGGCCTGCTGGAATTTTGTGGTCAGTTTTTCGAATCTCATCAAAAGGCTCCCTCACAACAAGATTTTGATCTGTTTGCAATATTTGCTCATTGCTACACATCCTGCCCGACCAGAAAATGCAGCTGTATTGTCCCTGATATGGTGGCAGTTCTGGCCGCCACAAGTCGTGGTATGCAGTTTTCTCATGGCTTTACCCACAATAGCCATAAATAGAAAAAGCCGGATATCCAATCCGGCTTTTTATACGGAAAATGGCTGATTGTCAGGTCCTGAAGGCGCGTACCTCTTCCTTTAGCGAATCGGCCAGTCCTGCCATATGGCGGGCGGTTTCGGCAGAGCGTTCGGCAGCCTGGTTGCTGGTTTCCGCCTGGCTGGCCACAGAGCTCACCCGCTCGGCCATCTGTTCGACAATGCCGCGCTGCTGTGACAGTTCGCGGTTGATCCGCTGCACCACTTCCATGGCACGGCGCGAGTCCTCCACGATGGAGCCGATGGCCTGCCGCGCCGCCGAGGTAATGGCTGCACCTTCAGATGCCTGCACCACGGACTGGCGCATGGATTTGACCGCAGCATCGGTCGCATCTTGAATTTTGCTGATCATGCCGCTGATTTCCTGGGTAGAAACGCTGGTGCGCTCGGCGAGCTTGCGCACTTCGTCTGCCACGACGGCAAAACCTCGTCCCATCTCCCCCGCACGCGCAGCCTCGATGGCCGCATTCAGCGCCAGCAGATTGGTCTGATCGGCAATATCGTGGATCACGTTGACGATGACAGTAATCTGCTTGGCACTACTTTCCAGCGTTGTCAGGCTGTTGGCAGCCTCGGCCAGCGTGGCCGATATATGGCTGACGCCATCTACCGCAGCAACCAGGCTTTGGCTGCCCTCCATCGCGGCCTCGCTGGAAGCGCGGGCTGCATCGCTGGCTTCGCCAGCCACTTTTTCAATCTGCGCCACACCGGCAATCAGCATGCCGGTTTGCTCTGACATGGCTTGCGCACTGATACGCTGCTCACCGGAGCTGGACGCCGCTGCACCAGCCTTGTCGGACAGTTCCTGAGCGGCATGGTCCAGATCGACTGCATGCGAGCTGGTCCGGTTCAGTGCCTGCTGGAAACTGTCCAGCAAACCGTTCATGGCGTCGGCGACCTGCCCCACCTCGTCCTTTCGGTTGATGGCAAGGCGTTGTGTCAGATCCCGGCTATCACGAATGCTGCCCACTTCCTTCACCAGCTGCTGCACTGGTTTTGCTACCAGACGGTAGGTAAACAACAGTAGGGACAAGGCAAGAATGACCAGCAGCAAGCCAGCACCGCCAGCCAGCCACAGCAGCAACTGGCGATTTTCCTGTTGCAGTTCGCTGCGGGTTTCATTGCTGACGATCATCCAGCCCCAAGGCTTATAAGTGGCGTACGACAGCATGTGGTCTGCCGGACCGGTTTCACCGGGCAGCTTGGTGATCTGGCTACCCTGGCCGGCAGCCATCATGTTATTGGCGTAGGGTTGACCAGCGGCGTCGACGTCCTTGCTAACCGGCCTTCCAGACAGTTTTGGATGCTGTACATACTGACCGTAAGTCTTGGAGTTCTTGTCAATATCAATGATATCCACATGGCCACTCTCGCCCAGCTTGACCTTTGACAAGCGCACCAGCAAACCGGCAATCCCCTCAGTAGCACCAACGCCGACAAAGGTGGCGCCAATCACATGCTGGGCCGCGTCCTTGATCGGGCTGTAGCTGGTAATGTAATCGCGGCCATACAGATCCACCCGGCCCGCATAGTTTTCACCATTCATCAGCTGGGAATAGGCAAGACTGTTGTGATCGAGCTTGCTGCCCAGCGCACGGCCACCATCTTCTTTCAATACCGAAGTGGCAACCCGGATGAACTCATCGCCATCCCGCACGAACAGGGTTGCCACGTTGCCGGTTTTGGATGAGAAACGGTCAACAATATCATTGTTGCCATTGACCGCCGCATTGCCCAGCATCAGTGCCGGGGTGGGCGTACCAGCCACATCAATGCGGTTGGCAGGGTTCAGTGAGAATGCACCGCCGATTTCACCCAGCAGCACTTTTTCAAACTGACGGGTGGTAATTTTCAACGACTCGTTGAAAGCGTCAATCATGTTAATGGACTGGGTGAGCAATTGCGCCTGCACCTTTTCTGTCCTCTCCTGCATCACCCTGCCGGTGAACAGATACAAGGGCAACATCAGTGCCATCGCCACCACAATCATCAAAACAACCTGGGTCGTTACCAGTCGTGACCCGATGCTCATGCCTCGCTTCATCTGCTTCTACCTCCCACTGCCGCACCCGTGATACAGGATTGTTTATTTATAATTCAGCATCTTTTTGAAACACTGGCTTAATATCAGCGAACAAGCAAAATGCGCGAGAAACATGCAATTGTCAATCTGACTGCACATGCTTGCCTGTTTCCAACCAAGCAGGATTCGCGCCAATACAACTGGTGAATAGAACAGCCACTTCCTTTCGACAGCATAGTCTGCTTTCACCCGGCTGCTGCCATGCATGCTGGCATGAAAAAACCCGGCTTCAAGCCGGGTTTTTGTCGGAATACAGCGGTACTCAAGCCACCAGAATCTGCGGACTGCCCTTGCTTAAATGGCCGATGGCCCGAGCATAAGCGAAGCCAGCGCCATGGAATGCCGCCAGTACTGCATCTGCCTGCTCAGGCGCCACCGCAACCAGCAGGCCACCGCTGGTTTGCGGATCAGCCATCAAGCGTTGCTGCCAGTCGGGGATGCCGTCGGCAAACCGGATGTGCTGACCGAAACTGGCCTGGTTGCGCTCAATCGCACCTGGGCCGTAACCCTGTTCGGCAAAGGCTTGTGCCTCACGAATCACCGGTACCCGTGACATGTCCACCCGTGCCTGTAAACCGGAACCCTTGCAGATTTCCAGCAAATGCCCAAGCAGGCCGAAACCGGTGACATCGGTCAGTGCGTGCACACCGGGCATGCCGGCAAGCACGGAGCCAACTTTGTTCAATTGCGTGGTGGAGTCAATCAATGCCTGGTATCCGGCCTCATCCAGCACACCTTTTTTCATGGCCTGCGCCAGAATGCCCACACCCAGGCCCTTGCCCATGATCAGCACATCACCGTCCTGGGCATCGCAATTGCGCTTGAGCTGGTCCGGATGTACCACGCCAAGGGCAACCAGGCCATAAATCGGCTCGGGGGAGTCAATGGAATGACCACCGGCAATCGGGATACCGGCATCCGCACACACGGCCTGGCCTCCATCCAGAATGGCACGTATGGTTTCCACCGGCAGCACGTTCACCGGCATGCCGACAATGGCCAGCGCCATGATGGGCGTTGCGCCCATCGCATAGATATCAGACAGGGCATTGGTGGCGGCGATGCGGCCAAAGTCGAAGGCATCGTCAACAATCGGCATGAAAAAGTCGGTTGTTGCCACGATAGCCTGCTGGTCGTTGAGGCGGTACACCGCAGCATCGTCACTGGTTTCTGTTCCAACCAGCAGTTGGGGGAAAACCATTTTTTCTCGGGCGGTGGACAGGATGGACTCCAGCACGGAGGGAGCAATTTTGCAGCCGCAGCCACCGCCGTGGGATAATTGCGTCAGTTTGATTTCTGTCATTTGAAGGGCCACTCCCACAATGCATTTCAAGGTCGCGAAGCTATCACAGCGGGGTCAGTTTGACGAGATTATCGACGTGCGCTCACCCGCCGAATTTGCCGAAGACCACTTGCCCGGTGCCATTAATTGTCCGGTGCTGGATGATGAAGAACGCATACAGGTGGGAACGCTGTACAAGCAGGTCAGCCCGTTTGAAGCCCGCAAGCTGGGGGCGGCACTGGTGGCACGCAATATTGCCCGCCATTTGCAGGAACACTTCCATGACAAGCCCAAATCCTGGAAACCACTGATTTACTGCTGGCGTGGCGGACAACGCTCTGCCTCCATGGCCATTATTTTCAGCCAGATAGGCTGGGCAGCCCATCAACTGGAGGGTGGCTACAAAAGCTATCGCCATCAGGTGCTGGAAGATCTGGCCACCTTGCCCGAGCAACTGCAACTTAAAGTGATCTGCGGCCCTACCGGGTCGGGCAAGAGCCGACTGCTTGATGCGCTGCAGCGTACGGGCCGACAAGTGCTGGACCTGGAAGCCCTGGCGGCTCACCGTGGCTCCGTACTGGGCCGTCTGCCGGATCAGCCACAGCCATCGCAGAAATGGTTTGATAGCAAACTGCGCCAGGCCATGCAGCAACTGGATACCACACGCCCGGTATACATCGAATCCGAAAGCCGCAAGATCGGCCAGATCACCCTGCCAGACAGCCTGTTTAATCGCATGCATGCCAGTGATTGCCTGACCCTGACCATACCGCTGGCAGAGCGAGTGCGCTTCTTGCTGGAAGACTATCCGTTTTACCTGCAGCAACCCGAGCGCCTGGTGACGCAGCTGGGTTTTCTCAAAGCGGTGCATTCGCGCGAGCAGCTGCAACACTGGCAGGAAATGATAGAACGCGGGGATTTTGCCAGCTTGGTGCAAGAACTGCTGGGCCAGCATTACGACCCCCTGTACAGCCGCTCCATGAATCGCCACTACAACCGTCTTGCCCAGGCCGAACAGCTTGACCTGCAAAGCCTGACGCCAGCCGCGCTGGATGCAGTGGCCCTGCAGCTGCCCGACTGATAAGCACGCAGGCAGGCATGGCAATCCATACCGGGCTGACGGCGTTGAACCGTCAAAGCGGCCATTTCCCGGCTGATACGCAGATACCGCACAAACGAAAAGGGTAGAATACTGACCTTCTTCGCGCCTCTTTACGCACGCACGCATGAGTTCACACGCACAACTTGACTGGCTGGATGGCCAGCCAGTCTCGGTCGCATTTGGCGATGTCTATTTTTCCCGCAACAGCGGCCTGGATGAAACCCGCCATGTATTCATCCACCACAACCAGTTGCATGAACGCTTTGCAGCCCTGCCCGCCGACGGGCAATTCAGCATAGGAGAAACCGGCTTTGGCACTGGCCTTAACTTCCTATGCGCCTGGCAAGCCTTTCTGGCCCATGCACCACAAACCGCGCGGCTGCACTTCATCAGTGCAGAAAAATACCCGCTCACCCCAGCCGATCTGCAACAGGCACTGGAACTATGGCCCGAACTGGCGCGCGAAGCCGGGCTGCTACTGAAGCAGTACGACGTGCTGCCCCCAGGCTGGCACCGCTTTGTGCTGGAAAACGGACGGATTCTGCTAACCCTGCTGGTGGGCGATGTGCTGGAGGTGCTGCCCCAGCTGGATGCCCGCATTGACGCCTGGTTTCTGGATGGATTTGCGCCGTCCAGAAATCCCGACATGTGGCAACCGGCCCTGTTTGAGCAGATGGCACGCCTGTCTGCCCCTGCGGCAACTTTTGCCACCTTTACCAGCGCAGGTTTTGTCCGTCGTGGCTTGAAAGAGGCCGGCTTCAGCGTAAAGAAAGTCCCAGGACATGGCCAGAAACGGGAAATGAGTTGCGGCCAACTGGCCACCCCACCGCAACCGGCATGGACACCGCCCTGGTATGCACGGCCTGCACACCAGTCCACACGCGAGCGTAGCGCCATCGTGGTTGGTGGCGGCATTGCCGGTGCATCTACCGCCCATAGCCTGGCCATACGCGGCTGGCAGGTAACACTGATAGAGCGTATGCCGGCGCTGGCACAGGCCGCCTCCGGCAACCCGCAGGGCGTGCTGTACACCAAGCTGTCCGCCCATTTCACCCCGCTTACCCGACTGGTCTTGGCCGGATATGCCTATTCCCTGCGCCAGTTGCACCAATTACTGCCGCAGAGTGAAGAAAACTGGCAAGCCTGCGGCGTGTTGCAACTCGCCCATGACCATAAGGAAGCCGAGCGGCAGTCCATGCTGGCCAAGGCCGGCCTGCCTGACGGCCTGTTGCGACAGGTAGATCCTGCTCAAGCAAGTGAAATGGCTGGCATTGCCCTGGAAAACGGCGGACTGTTTTTCCCACAGGGCGGCTGGCTGCATCCACCCGCGCTGGTGCGCACCCTGTGCCAGCATCCCAATATCAATGTGCGTACCGCCCGCACGGTTGTGGAGCTGGACTGGAATCCGCTGGAGCAATGCTGGCTGGCCAGTGATGAGCAAGGTCCACTGGCCATGGGCAGTGCCGTCATTCTGGCCACCGCTGCGGATACCGCCGCATTTGACAGCACCAGCCATCTGCCTCTGAAGTCCATTCGGGGTCAGGTCAGTAGCGTAGCAGCCACGGCGGCCAGCAGCACACTGAAAACGGTGTTGTGCGGTGAAGGCTATGTTTCTCCCGCACGCGAACAACAACATTGCATGGGGGCGACATTCAAGTTTGATGCCGACAATCTGCAGGTGAATGATCAGGAGCATGCTGAGAATCTGGCCATGCTGGCACAACTGGCCCCCGCCTTTCATCAGGCCCTGGCGGGCAATCATGGCGACATCCCGGTAACAGGTGGCCGGGCGGCATACCGCTGCACCAGCCCTGACTACCTGCCCCTGATCGGCCCGGTAGCCGACCGGCAGCAATTTGCCGCCTGCTATCGCGAACTGTCCAATGACGCCACCTTGAAACTGGATACCGTCGCGCCCTGGATTGACGGCCTGTATGTCAATACCGCCCACGGCTCACGCGGCATGATTACCGCCCCTTTGTCTGGCGAAATCCTGGCTGCTTATCTGGACAACGAGCCCGCTCCATTACCGGTCGGACTAATGCAGGCGGTGCATCCTGGCCGTTTCATGTTGCGCCAGTTGGTGCGCAAACAGAGATAAGCGAAGCTTGCGCAGCCGCCTGCTCTACAGCCTGGCGGATATCATCCGGGATGGCTACCGCGACCCCGGCCTGGTAGTCCACCCAAACCAGCGTCACATCGGCATAGGCATACACGGTGTCCGGATCGCCCTGACGATAAAAGTGATGGCGTAGCTGCAGGCTGCTGCGGCCCAGCTTCTCCAGTTCGATGGTGATTTCCACCGTGGCCGGGTAGGTAAGCTGCTTGCGGAAAGTACAGGACGTACTGGCCAATACCGGGCCAGTGCTCTGCGGATTGATGCCATGCCCCAATGCCTCCAGCCAGTTCAGGCGAATCTGCTCCAGATAGCGAAAGTAGTAGGTGTTGTTCAGATGGCCGACTGCATCCATATCCCCCCAGCGCATGGTGATGGACTGGCGATCAATGACGGGATAAGACTTCTCCAAGGCTTCACTCCTTACGTAAACGTCATGCTGTACTGCATCATAACGCTGCCCGTCATACGCCGTCACAAAAAAACAATGTAATCATGCTACTGCTACGCGCCAGTGCTCTCGATAATCAGACGTCCATGTGGCGTTGTCATGATGTTGCATGGACAAACTGCCAGCCGGAAAGTCGGATTCCCCCTGCACTCATCCGGCTGACAGTTCCTGAGCGAAGGTGCAAGCTGGAGCCCCGCCCCCCCAAGGCCGGGGCTCATTTTTTTACCTGCTGCCGCCATGGCCATCGGCCTGCCGCGCCGCAGGTGCACCTCCAAATGCCAAGAGCCGCAATTGCGGCTCTTTAGTGCTGCTGACTCCCCCGGCCTCTACATCACCAGCTTGGCCCCGACAATCGCCAGCATGATTGCCAGCGCAGGACGCAGCCAGGAATCGGTCAACCGGCGTGTCAATTTGCTACCCAGCCAGATACCCGGCAGTGAGCCCATCAGCAGATTCAGCAACAGCATGTAATTAAGATTACCCATGCTGGCATGGCCCAACCCTGCTACCAGGGTAAGCGGAACAGCATGAGCGATTTCAGTGCCAACCAGCCGGGTGGTCGGCAACGCCGGATACAGCACAAACAGCGCCAGCGTACCAAGCGCACCGGCCCCAATCGAGCTTAGGGTCACCAGCACGCCCAGCCCCACGCCAATCAGCACGGTTGGCAGCGGTTTAAGCACGAATTCCACCGGCGGATGACCATGCGGGTTGATCAGCTTGATCAGTTTGGGCTTGAGCAGAATGGAAGCAGCCGTCAATAGCAGGGCAAAACCCAGCACCAGCTTGAATACCGAATCCAGCACATGAGTGGACAGATGTAGCCAGGACAACAGCCCAAGCGTCAGCAGCGAAGCCGGTACGCTGCCGATGGCCAGCCAGCCGGTCAGCTTCCAGTCCACATGTTTTTGCTTGTTGTGGACAAACACACCACCAGCCTTGGTAATGGCTGCGTATAGCAGGTCGGTACCCACTGCAGTGGATGGCGCAATGCCAAACCAAAGCAAAATCGGGGTCATCAGGGAGCCACCCCCTACCCCAGTCAGTCCAACGATGAAGCCCACCACCAGACCAGCCACTGCGTATCCCAACTCCATGACAGCTCCAGACTAAGTTCTGGCGCTATCCTACTGCACTCGACATATAACAAACTAGATTGTTTGATTTACTCGATATTCGATAAAAATCTATACCGCATCGCAGCAGTATTCCACGGGAAATCAAGAGGCAAATCTGCTACAAATAACCATACGTGGTGACAACTATAGCGGCAATCACACAACATTTTGCGGATTGCATGACATTTCATGCTTTACAAATGTTTGAAATACAGTCAAGTTTTAATGGTTGGCACAACCGACCGCATGTGTAGTAGTACCCCAATCAGGAGGTGCAAGGATGATTTCCCGTATTCCTCTCAGCGTCCGCCGCAAGCAGGCGCGTGATCAGCATGAAAGTTTTCTGTATGCCGTGGCCAAGCCACAGCTGAGCGATACCGAACGCTGCCGGCAGCAAAAAGTCCGCCAGCGTGCCCATGACCGTGACGATGCCCGCTTCATGGCCGAACGCAGCGAGGACGATCTGTTCTAGCATCCGCATTTCCCCCCACACTCCAGCAAAGCGCCAGCCTCATGGCGCTTCCAGTCATTTCTGTCGTCTGAAATCACCGCATCGCTCCCACAAAGCAGGCTGCCATCGCGCAGCCGCATCCGTTTTTACAGTTTCTTTATCCTTCCGCTCCGCTTTTTAGCAGGTTTTTGATAGCCAATTGCTTACCTTTTACTGGCACATAACGTCCATCAAAGGAAACGCAAATGGATTTGGTCTATCTGGGGCTGATTCTGGGCTTTGCCGCACTGACACTGGCTTTTGTCCGGATTTGCCAGCACGCGGAGGGCAAACAGCCATGAACCTGTTCTATCTGATCAGCGCTGCACTGGCGCTGGGCCTGCTGGCCTACCTGTTGTACGCCTTGTTTAAACCGGAGCACTTCTGACATGAGCACACCTGCCATTCTCCAACTGGGTTTGTTCCTGCTGGTTTTGCTGGCACTGGCCTGGCCTTTGGGCGGCTATATTACCCGCATCATGCAGGGCGAAAACCCTGGACCGGTCCGTTTCGTGGCACCGCTGGAACGGCTGATCTACCGCCTGGCCGGTATCCGCCAGGATGAGGACATGGGCTGGCGTGGCTATGCCATCGCCCTGCTGGTGTTCAACTTGCTGGGGATACTGGCGGTCTATGGGCTGCAACGGCTGCAAGGCATGCTGCCGTTCAATCCGCAGGCCATGACTGCCGTCTCACCTGACTCAGCGTTCAATACCGCCATTTCCTTTGTCACCAATACCAACTGGCAGGGCTATGGTGGTGAAAGTAACATGAGCTACCTCACCCAGATGCTGGGCCTGACGGTGCAGAACTTCCTGTCAGCCGCTACCGGTGTGGCGGTAGTCATCGCCTTGATACGCGGCTTTTGCCGTCACAGCGCAGCCAGCATCGGTAATTTCTGGGTGGATGTCACCCGCTTTACCCTGTATGTACTGGCACCGCTGTCGCTGGTGCTGGCGCTGGCCCTGACCCAACAGGGCGTGATTCAGAACCTGCTGCCCTACCAGACCGCCACCACGGTGGAAGCCACCCATTTCCAGCAGGCCAAGCTGGATACCAAAGGCAATCCGGTCACTGGCCTGGACAGCAAACCGGTGATGGTGGATGCCAGCACCCGGCAACAGACGCTGCCGATGGGGCCGGTGGCTTCGCAAGAAGCAATCAAGATGCTGGGCACCAATGGTGGCGGTTTCTTCAATGCCAACTCGGCACACCCGTTTGAAAACCCCACACCGCTAGCCAACTTGCTGCAGGAGCTGGCCATCTTCCTGATTCCGGCTGCCTTGTGCTTTGTCTTTGGCCGCATGGTGGGTGATCGCCGCCAAAGCTGGGCCATCCTTGCCGCCATGCTAGTGATGTTTGTTGTTGCGGTCGTGGTGGAAACCAGTGCCGAGCAGACGGGTATTCCGCAACTGAGCACCATGGGAGTGGATCAGCAGGCCAGCAGCCTGCAGGCGGGCGGCAATATGGAGGGCAAGGAAAGCCGCTTCGGCATCATCGACACCGCGCTGTTTACCGTCATCACCACCTCGGCATCCTGCGGCGCGGTCAATGCCATGCACGATTCGCTTACGCCTATCGGCGGCCTGGTGCCCACCTTCCTGATGCAGTTGGGTGAAGTGGTATTTGGTGGCGTGGGGTCCGGCCTGTACGGCATGCTGATCTTTGCCATTTTGGCGGTATTCATTGCCGGCCTGATGGTGGGACGCACACCGGAATATCTGGGCAAGAAGATTGAAACCCATGAAATGAAGATGACGGCCATCACCATTCTGGTGACGCCCGTACTGGTGCTGGTGCTAACGGCCATTGCCGTCAGCCTTGACCCAGGCAAGGCCGGGATTGCCAACCCCGGTGCTCACGGTTTCAGTGAAATCCTCTACGCCTTCACCTCGGCTGCCAACAATAACGGCAGCGCCTTTGCCGGTCTGTCCGCCAATACGCCCTTCTACAACATCATGACTGCCATCGCCATGTTCTTTGGCCGTTTCCTGATGATTGTGCCGATTCTGGCCATTGCCGGTTCGCTGTCCGCCAAAAAGCGCCTGACCGTCACCAGCGGCACCCTGCCCACCCACGGCCCGCTGTTCGTGGTGCTGCTGATCGGTACGGTCCTGCTAGTAGGCGCGCTCAACTATGTTCCGGCGCTGGCGCTGGGACCGGTGGTGGAACAACTGCAAATGCTGAGCGGACATTAATCCTGACCGTCAAGACGCAATCAGGAGCAAGGAAAACGAAAATGAACGATCGCAATCATTCTCATGTTTCTGCCATGGCAGAACACACTGGTGGCCAACAGGCCAAGACAGGCAAGGGCATGTTTGACCCGGCCCTGCTCAAGCCGGCCATCATCGACTCTTTCAAAAAGCTGTCGCCACGCACCCAATGGCGCAACCCGGTGATGTTTGTGGTGTACGTCGGCAGCATCCTCACCACCGCCCTATGGCTTCAGTCGCTGGCTGGCACGGGTGAGGCTGCCCCCGGTTTCATCCTGGCCATTACCCTGTGGCTGTGGTTTACCGTGTTGTTTGCCAACTTTGCCGAAGCACTGGCCGAAGGCCGCAGCAAGGCACAGGCTGCCAGCCTGCGCTCGGCCAAGAAAAACGTGGTGGCCAAGAAGCTGTCTGCCCCACAGCGCGATGCAGGCATCAGCATTGTGGATGGCCACAGCCTGAAAAAAGGCGACATCGTACTGGTGGAAGCCGGTGATGTGATTCCAGTGGATGGCGAAGTGCTGGAAGGCGTGGCCTCAGTGGACGAATCGGCCATTACCGGCGAATCCGCCCCGGTGATCCGCGAATCCGGCGGGGACTTCTCCTCGGTCACCGGCGGCACCCGCGTGCTGTCGGACTGGATTGTGGTGAAGATTACCGCCAATCCGGGCGAAACCTTTCTTGACCGCATGATTGCCATGGTGGAAGGTGCCAAGCGCCAGAAAACCCCCAACGAAATCGCCCTCACCATCCTGCTGGTGGCACTGACCATCGTGTTCCTGATCGTTACCGTCACCCTGCTGCCCTACTCGCTGTTCAGCGTGGAAGCCGCCAAGGCGGGCTCGCCCATCAGCATCACCACGCTGGTGGCGCTGCTGGTGTGCCTGATTCCCACCACCATCGGCGGCTTGCTGTCGGCCATTGGCGTGGCGGGCATGAGCCGCATGATGGGGGCCAATGTGATTGCCACCTCTGGCCGTGCCGTGGAAGCGGCTGGCGACGTGGACGTGCTGTTGTTGGACAAGACCGGCACCATCACCCTGGGCAACCGTCAGGCATCGGCCTTTATTCCGGCGCCGGGCGTCAGCGAACAGCAACTGGCCGATGCCGCCCAGCTGGCCTCGCTGGCCGATGAAACGCCGGAAGGCCGTTCCATTGTGGTATTGGCCAAGCAGAAATTTGCCCTGCGCGAACGCGAACTGGCCAGCCACGAAGCCAGCTTCATTCCGTTTACCGCGCAAACCCGCATGAGCGGTATCGACTACGATGGCCGCGAGATCCGCAAAGGGGCCATCGACGCCATCCGCCGTCATATCGCCGCGCAAGGCGGTGAATTCCCCGAAGCCCTGGGCAAGAGCGCCGATGAAGTGGCCCGCCGTGGCTCTACCCCGCTACTGGTGGCCGAAGGCAAGCGCGCGTTGGGGGTGATCGAACTGAAAGATATTGTGAAAGGCGGCATCAAGGAGCGCTTTGCCGAGCTGCGCCAGATGGGCATCAAAACCATCATGATCACCGGGGACAACCCGCTGACCGCCGCCGCCATTGCCGCCGAGGCCGGGGTGGACGACTTTCTGGCCGAAGCCACACCGGAAGCCAAGCTCAAGCTAATCCGCAGCCATCAGGCCGAAGGCAAGCTGGTGGCCATGACCGGCGACGGCACCAACGACGCCCCGGCGCTGGCCCAGGCTGATGTGGCGGTAGCGATGAATACCGGCACCCAGGCAGCAAAAGAGGCGGGCAATATGGTGGATCTGGACTCCAACCCCACCAAGCTGATCGAGATCGTGGAAATCGGCAAACAAATGCTGATGACCCGTGGCTCGCTCACCACCTTCTCGATTGCCAATGACGTAGCCAAGTATTTCGCCATTATCCCGGCGGCCTTTGCCAGCACCTATCCGCAGCTGAATGCCTTGAACGTGATGGGCCTGAACAGCCCGGCCTCAGCCATCATGTCCGCCGTGGTATTCAACGCACTGATCATCGTGTTTTTGATTCCGCTGGCACTCAAAGGGGTGAAATACCACGCCAAGAGTGCTGCCCAACTGCTACGCGGCAACCTGCTGGTCTACGGCCTGGGCGGTCTGCTGCTGCCCTTTGCCGGTATCAAGCTGATCGACATGCTGCTGGGCAGCACCGGACTGGTATGAACCGGCCGCCACAAACAAGGATATCCATCATGAGCAAGATTCTGAGACCTGCCCTGGTACTGTTTGCCGCCCTGTCGCTACTAACCGGCCTGGCCTACCCGCTGCTGACCACGGCACTGGCGCAGGCACTGTTTCCGCAGCAGGCCAATGGCAGCCTGATCGAAAACAAAGGCCAGCTCATCGGCTCCCGCCTGATCGGCCAAAGCTTCAGCAGCATGCGCTACTTCTGGGGTCGCCCGTCCGCCACCAGCCCGCAAGCCTATAATGCCGGCAACTCTGGCGGCGCCAACCTCGGCCCCACCAACCCGGCCCAGCGCGATGCGGTCAAGGCCAATATCGAACGGCTGCGCAAGGCGCATCCGGACCAGAGCGGTACCATACCGGTTGATCTGGTCACCGCTTCGGCCAGCGGGCTGGACCCGGACATCTCACTGGCTGCCGCCTACTATCAGCTGGAGCGTGTGGCGCGCGCACGTGGCATGCCGCTGGCACGCCTGCACCAACTGGTGGATGATCACGCCATCGGCGAAACCTTTGGCCTGCTGGGTGAACCCCGTGTCAACGTGCTGGAACTGAACCTGGCGCTGGATGCAGTGAAGTAAGCCCGACGCCAGCTTGATCGGCGGCAACGGCCAGGCCGGTGCCGCCCCGGTGCCGCCCCTGTACCGCCGCACGCAATAATGGACCAAACATGACGGATACCCGCCCCGATCCCGATGCCCTGCTGGATGAACTGAAACAGGAAGAACTGGCCGCCCGCCGTGGCCGCCTGAAAATCTTCTTTGGTGCCTGTGCCGGGGTGGGCAAAACCTATGCCATGCTCAGCGCCGCCCGTCAGCGCCAGCTAGAAGGCTGCCAGGTACTGGTGGGCGTGGTGGAAACCCATGGCCGCAAGGAAACCGAAGCCCAGCTACAGGGACTGGAAGTACTGCCCCCCACCCAGATCGAATACAAGGGCCGTAGTTTGGCCGAGTTTGATCTGGACAGCGCACTGGCACGGCAGCCCGAACTGATCCTGATGGACGAATTTGCCCACTCCAACGTCCCTGGCTCGCGCCACAGCAAACGCTGGCAGGATGTGGAAGAACTGCTGACCGCCGGTATCGATGTCTACACCACGCTGAATGTGCAGCATCTGGAAAGCCTGAACGATGTGGTGGGCCAGATCACCGGCATCGTGGTGCGCGAAACCCTGCCCGATCACGTGTTCGATCAGGCAGCAGAAGTGGCACTGGTGGACTTGCCGCCAGACGAACTGCTGGCCCGACTGGCAGCCGGCAAGGTGTATCTGGCCCAGCAGGCCGAACGCGCGGTCAAAAACTTCTTCCGCAAGGGCAATCTGCTGGCGCTGCGCGAACTGGCCCTGCGTCGTACCGCCGACCGGGTGGATGCCCAAATGCGCGCCTACCGTGCCGACCAGTCCATCAAGCCGGTGTGGCATGCCCGCGAACGCCTGCTGATTTGCGTGGGACATGGCCCAGGAACGGAAAAACTGGTACGCAGCGGCAAGCGGCTGGCTGCCAGCCTGGATGCCGACTGGATTGCCGTATTCGTGGAGACCCCCGCGCTGCAACGGCTGCCGGAACACAAACGCGTCCGCATCATGAAGGGACTGAAACTGGCGCAGGAGCTGGGCGCGGAAACCACCGTGCTGGGGGGCAGCGATCTGGCCTCCACCCTGCTGGCCTATGCCCGCAGCCGCAATGTTTCCAAGCTGGTGGTGGGTAAATCATCGGCCAGCAAGCTGCGCCGCATCATGCAACGGCCTTTGCTGGAGCAACTGACACGGCACGCCCATGATGTGGATGTCTATGTGGTTTCGCATGAGCTGGGCGACGAAACACCCGCCCGGCCCGATGGCTTCAACAGCCTGCTGTTTGGTGAAGCCAGCCGACAAAAGCAGGGGCATGGCTATCTGGCCGCCGTCCTGGCCTGCCTGCTGACCACCGGCCTGGTCAGCTTGCTGACGCCCTTTTTCGACCTGTCCAATGTGGTGATGCTGTACCTGCTGGCCGTGGTGCTGGTTGCCGTCCGTTTTGGCCGTGGCCCGGGGGTGCTGGCATCCTTGCTCGCGGTAGCCACTTTCGACTTTTTCTTTGTGCCACCGCGTTTATCGCTGTCTGTTTCCGATACCCAGTACCTGCTGACCTTTGCCGTGATGTTTGCCGTGGCGCTGATCATCAGCCAGTTGGCTGCCCGGCTGCGCTTTGAGGCCACCATCGCCACCTATCGCGAACGCCGTACCCGCGCCCTGTACGAACTGGGCCGCGAGCTGGCTGGCGCACTCACTGCTAACCAGATCATCGACATCGCGGTCAGCCGCTTGCAACCGCTGTTCAATGCCAGCATCGTGCTGTTCACCCCAGACAGCCAAGAGCAGCTGCACGCCGAAAACGACAGCACGGCACAGGCGGATCTGGGGGTCGCCCAATGGGTATACGACAAACAACAGGCGGCAGGCCTGGGCACCCAAACCCTGCCGGCCAACGCCATGCTGTATCTGCCGCTGAAAGCCCCGATGCGCAATCGCGGCGTACTGGCCGTACTGCCCGAACAACTGGATCAGGTTTTCCTGCCCGAACAGCAACGCCTGCTGGAAACCTGTGCCGCACAAATCGCCCTGGCGCTAGAACGGGTGCACTACGTTGAAGTAGCGCAGGATGCCATCGTCGCCATGGAGTCTGAACGGCTGCGTAACAGCGTGCTGTCGGTTATCTCGCACGACTTGCGCACTCCGCTCACCACCCTGGTGGGCCTGTCCAGCTTGCTGGCTGAAGGTCAGGTTGATGCAGCCAGGCAGGCCGACATCGCCCAGTCCATCCAGGAAGAATCACTGCGCATGAATCATCTGGTGACCAATCTGCTGGATATGGCCAGACTGCAATCCGGGATAAAGCTGAACCGCGAATGGCAGTTGCTGGACGATGTGGTAGGCAGCGCAGTACGTGCTTGCCAGCGCACGCTGCAAGGACATGCGCTGCAGTTGCAACTGGCGGATGAGCTGCCAGTACTGGAGTACGATGCCGTGCTGATTGAGCGGGTGCTGGTTAATCTGCTGGAAAATGCTGCCAAATATACCCCACCCGCCAGCCAGATCACGCTCAAGGCCGATACTCAGGGCGCTACAATACGCGTTTGCGTGCAAGATGACGGCCCCGGCCTGCCAAGCGGGCTGGAACAGAAGCTGTTCGACAAGTTCAGTCGGGGCAATAGCGAGTCCACCACCCCGGGCGTGGGCTTGGGCCTGGCCATCTGCCGCAGCATTGTCGAAGCCCATGGCGGCAGCATAGCGGCCAGCAACCGTCAGCCCCACGGGGCGCAATTCTGCTTCACCCTGCCCGTCAGCCCCATGCCGGCCTTGCCCGGCGAAGAGGATATCAAGCCATGAGTGAAACCCCTGTCAAGCTGGTGGTCATCGAAGACGAAAAGCCGATCCGCCGCTTTCTGGCATCGGCACTGGATGGCGACAACTGGATGATCCACGAGGCCGATACCGGCAAACAAGGCCTGATTGAAGTGGCCACCCGCAAGCCGGACCTGGTGATTCTGGACCTGGGCCTGCCGGACATGAACGGTATCGACGTCATCCGCCAGCTGCGCGAGTGGACCGACCTGCCCATCCTGGTGCTGTCCGCCCGCACCCAGGAAACAGAAAAGGTACTGGCACTGGATGCCGGTGCTGACGACTACCTGACCAAACCGTTTGGCGTGGCCGAATGCATGGCGCGCATCCGCGTGCTGCTGCGCCGACGTGGCAATGGCAGTGCCGCCCCGGCCCAATCCTTTGCCTTTGGCGACATCAAGGTCGATCTGGTGGCACGCAGCGTGTACAAGGGCGAGGCCACGGTACACCTCACCCCTATCGAATACCGTCTGCTCACCACGCTGATCCGCAATGCCGGCAAGGTCATCACTCATCGCGAACTGCTACTGGCGGTGTGGGGGCCTTCCTTTTCCGAACACAACCAGTACCTGCGCGTTTACATGGGACACTTGCGGCAAAAGCTGGAAGACAACCCCGCCATGCCGCAGCACATCGTGACTGAAACCGGCGTCGGTTACCGGTTGCTGGAAGCCTGACCCCCGCCGCACACCACCACCGGCCACACTGGCCGGCCCACCTCTCCCGCACCGCTGGCAGACTATTGGCATACGCCGCTGCCTGGTCATTGCCGATCAACATGGACAGCCATGCAGCCCAGTGACAGATCAGCCATTTCCTAATGCAAGAATCAGAATTCGGCTATTTCTGGCCAATTTAACGAATTTGTAGACTTCTCTCCCTGCTGCCCTTGCGCTGCCAGCCCCCGGCAGCTCCAGGCGGCATTTCACCGGGAGAGAACGTGAAACGCTTTGCCATTGCCGGCATCCAGATGTCGGTTTCTGCTTTTGAAGAAAACATCACCCGCATGGGGCATTACCTGGCCCATGTCAAACACCGCTTTCCCTGGGTCGACATGGTGTTGTTCTCCGAACTGGCTGCGTTCGGCCCCAACCCGCTGCTGGCCCAAACCCTGCCCGGCGCCGCCGAAGAACGGCTGTGCCAGCTGGCTGCCCGTCATGGCCTGTGGCTGATACCCGGCTCGCTGTTTGAACAGCGTGATGGCCAGATCTTCAACACCAGCCCGGTGATCAATCCGCAGGGCGAGGTAGTCGCCCGCTTCAGCAAGCTGTTTCCCTTCCTGCCCTACGAAAAAGGCATCAGTGCCGGCGACCGCTTTGTGGTGTTCGATGTGCCCGGTGCTGGCCGCTTCGGCATTTCCATCTGCTACGACATGTGTTTTCCGGAAACCACCCGCACCCTGGCCGCCATGGGTGCCGAGGTCATCCTGCATCCCACCATGACCGACACCATCGACCGCGAGGTGGAGCTGGCCATTGCCCGCAGTGCCGCCGCCACCAACCAGCTGTACTTCTTCGACATCAACGGCGTGGGCGATGGCGGCACAGGCCGCTCCATCGTGGTGGACCCCTCCGGTTATGTCATGCACCAGGCCGGATCGGGTGCGGAAATCATTCCGGTGGAAATCGACTTCGACAAGGTACGTCGCGAACGCGAACGCGGCCTGCGCGGGCTGGGACAGCCACTGAAAAGCTTCCGCGACCGCCGCTGTGAATTTGCCGTCTACCAGCGCGACAGCGGGCTGGACAGCTACCTGTACCAACTGGGACCGCTGCGCAAACCGGAAGACCAGGACCACGCCGAACTATCCGGCCCCGGTGGCCCGGTTTCCGCCGCCGCAGAGGCCACGGCTGATGATGTGCAGCCGCCGCAGGACCAGTAATGCATTACCGCACGCTGCTCCGCCACTGCTGGCAGTACTGGCTGCAAGCCGCCCGCCGCTACTGCCACTGGCCAGTCACAGCAACAACACCACCGCGAGCCGCTCAGGGAGAGCACCCCATGCAAAAAGTCAGCAATATTTCCGATCTGCGCCTGCTGTTTCACCGTAACGAGCGGCCGATTTATTTCATCAGCGCCACCAACTTCAATCTGCTGGGCATCGACCAGTGGGTCAGCCGTTTTCAATACATCAATTACATTGATTGTTTCGATGGCCGCCATCCCAATGTGTTTGTGCCGCCAGAGCTGCCACACGAGCCGTTTCAGTCAATCGAAGACATCAACAACTACCTGCTGCAGCACAAGGACGTGGTAGACCATATCGAGCGTGCTGGTGGCCGCCCGGTGGCGGTGTTCCTGATGTTCGATGAAGAAACCGAACGGCTGTGCGCCGAGCTGGGCATCGAACTGTGGTTTCCCAGCGCCGCCCTGCGCGCCCGCTGCGACAACAAGATGGAAACCGTACGCATCGGCAACAAGGCGGGGGTGCCGTCGGTCCCCAATGCCCTGTGCAAGGTAGACAGCTATGCCCATCTGCGCGAGATTGCCGACGCGCACCAACTGGGCGAGCAACTGGTGGTGCAAACCGCCTTTGGCGACTCTGGCCACACCACCTTCTTCATTGCCAGCGCAGCCGATTTCGAACGTCATGCCGAGGAAATCATCCGCGACCCGGAAGTCAAGATCATGAAGCGCATCAACTGCCGGGGTGCCACGCTGGAAGCCTGTGCCACCCGCAGCGGCACCCTGTTGGGGCCCTTGCTGACCGAAGTGGTGGGCGAAGCAGAACTCACCCCGTATCGCGGCGGCTGGTGTGGCAATGAAATCTTCCCCGGTGCCTTCAGCGAAGAAGTGCGTGCCAAGGCGCGTGACATGGCCAGCCGCTTTGGCCAGCAACTGATGGCCGAAGGCTATCGCGGCTATTTCGATCTGGATTTCCTGATCGACCAGGACAGCGGCGAGGTATATCTGGGCGAGCTCAATCCACGCATCTGCGGTGCCAGCCCGATGACCAACCACGCCGCCTTTGCTTATGCCGACGTGCCGCTTTTCCTGTTCCACCTGCTGGAGTTTTCCGGCATCGATTATGAGTTGGACGTGGAGGAGCTGAACACGCGCTGGGCCAATCCGGCCTTCATCGACAGCTGGAGCCAGCTGGTGATCAAACACACCGCCAGCAATGTCGACATCATCACCCATGCGCCCGCCAGCGGCATTTATCGCATGGCGGAAGACGGCTCGGTGTCCTATCACCGGTTTGATTACCAGCGCCAGGACATCGCCACCGAAAACGAAGCCTTCTTCCTGCGTATCAGCGGCCCTGGCGACTACCGTTACGAAGGCGCAGATCTGGGCATTCTCATCACCCGGGGCCGTGCCATGTGCGATGACTTCAGCCTCAACCAGCGCGCCCGCCACTGGATTGCCGGCATCAAGAAATACTACGCCGCCAAGCCGGTGATGGCGGTACACGAGGAAAGCGTCCCCGCCCCCGGCAATTTCAAGATTCTGTAACTCCCGCCACCTGTGGCCAGCACCTGGCGTGCTGGCCACCCATCCGGTACCACGCATGCGCTGTACATTCGAAGCGATCCGGGAAGACACGCCCGGCCCACGCTGGCAATCACTGTTTCAACAACGCTGGCCTGCCTATCAGCAATGGTTTTTGCGCGATGGATACCGCGCCCGCTCATCTTTCCTGGCGGGACGGCGTGCCTTGCGACAGCACATGCCGGAACTGACCGGCCTGTACGCCACACTGTGCGAACTGGCTGGTGGCGGCGACCTGGAAGCCCGCTTTCTGGCGCAGTGGTGTCCCCCTTCCTACATCTCCGGCTGCGCCCAGGCCATCTGGCTGGATCCAAGCGGACAGGAAGGCCCGCTATTGGCCCGTAACTACGATTACGCACCCGGCCTGCTGGAAGGAATCTGACTGTCCAGCAGTTGGCTGGGCCGCCGGGTACTGGCCATGAGCGACTGCCTGTGGGGGGTGCTGGATGGCATCAACGAAGATGGCCTGGCGATTTCGCTCTCCTTTGGTGGCCGTACCGCAGTGGGCGAAGGCTTTGGCATTCCGCTGGTCATGCGCTATGTGCTGGAAACAGCCGCCAATACCGCCCAAGCCATCGCCATCTTGCAGCGCCTGCCCGTCCACATGACTTACAGCATCAGCCTGCTGGATCGGCACTGCCAATGGGCCACCGTATTTGTTGCCCCGGACCGCGCCACCGAAGTGGTATATCAACCCGCAGTGGCCAATCACCAGCATGGCGTGGAGTGGCTGGCCCATGCCCGCGCCACCCTGTCGGAAGAGCGCGAATGGATGCTCAGCCAAAGCGTGCGCAAGGCGGGGCATGCCGACGAAGTATTGCGCACCCTGCTGCGCCCGCCACTGTTCCAGACCGCGTATGGGCGCGGCTATGGCACCTTGTACACGGCGGCCTACCACCCGCAAACCCTGATGGCAGAACTACTATGGCCGGACATGCGCTGGTCCCAGCACTGCCTGGCTCCGGAGCCAGGCTTGCTGCATGTCAGGTTTGATGCCAATCACCTGACATGACCGTAGCCAGACCATGGCAACTGGCGGCAGGCCGTTGTGTCTGGCAATACAAACAGCTGAAAAATTCTGTTAAAAAATGGCATGAAACCTCCATGTCATAAATTGGTAACATTAGACAAACCTCAGCTGTGGCACACTTAGCACGGTTTAACCATTATCAGTCACTGTTATCAGTTATGGTTTACACCGCCTGATCCGTCGTCTCAGCAAGGAATGCCACCATGAATGCCGCCAAGAAAATCCGCCGATTCATTGAAGAAAACCAGGACCCGGAACAAGTCCGGGTACTCAAGGATCTGGCTGCAGCGCTGGAAATGGGGCGTCCGTTTGACCTTGGCAGCCTGTACCAGATCGATATGCGCTACTTTGAAGTGGCGCTGGATCTGCTGAAAGACTGGCGCTTCGATCACCATATTGCCGCCCGCAGCAAGCTGCTGGAACAACTGTTGACCGAAATTGCCCCCGACCTGCGTGTGGATGCCAGCGCCGATACCACCACTAGCACACAGGTGGAACCGGTCAGCACAGAGACAGATAGCAATACAGCCGCTCCGGCAGCCACTGAAGACAGCAAGCCCGCAGCCAGCCGACGCAGCAGCAAGGCCAGCGCCAAACAGGCCTGAGCCTTGCCGTGTTACTGGCAGACTTCAGCCAGCCTCTCCGGCTGGCTGACCAGATAATTCCCCTCGCCCTGCAAACTGATTACCCGGCTATTGCGCCGTGTTTCCCAGCCATCTACCGGATATTGACGGGCCCAGGCACACATCAGCTGCCGGTCCTGCCGGCTCATGTTCAGGCCATATCGCTGGTGCATGTAAAGGGTGATGCGTGCAGCTCGGCCACGTACCTCCGCACGCGGCTGTACCCGCTTGCCGGCAAAATCCACCACCGTGCCACACTGGCCGTAGATCCGTGTCGGCTGTTTTGCCCAGGCACCATAGGATAGATTGCTGCGGTCCGCATTCACTTCGCCCACAGCAGGCACCAGATTGTTCAGATCGCCCTCCGCCTGACGGAATACGGCATCGCTACTGGTGCAGTTCTTGCGGCCGCCGTGCTGCCAGCATTGGCGCTGGTGGCCAAGCACCCAGGCCGGTACGACATGCTCCCATTCTATGCGCTTGGCCCGCTCCGGATTCTTGCGCGGCACATAGCCACAGGATAGCCAGTCCACCGCCTTGCCCTGATAGGCACAGCCACAGTAAAAGTCCTCCTGCATACCGGCAAACACCTTGGGCAGAACACGTTTGGCTGCGTTGAAATCGCGATGCCCCACCGCCTTGTCACCCCCTACCAGCGCAGACAGCGCCACCTTGTCACTTCCGCCCGCCGTCGCGGTGGCATGACCAGCATCGCCCCCCAGTTGCCGTACCACCGTTTCGCCTAACTGAGCCAGCGCCTTGACCTCACGCGGCAGCCTGACACCGCCATCCTTGTCGCAGCCCGCCATGGCCAGCAGCAACAAGGCACATACCATCTTTCTCATTTCTGTCCTGTGGCAAGACCAGATGCAGGTCTTGCCGCCTCCTGTACTTTTGGGAGGGGCACTATAACCGCAGTATCAACATTTTCAAACCACGCAGGGCTGCAGCCAGTCCGCAGCAAAAGCGCCAGCTGCGTTACAATCCGGCCACGGCAATGTCGCCAGCATTCTTACAGCAAATCAGGTTCAGCATGTCGAGAAAACCCCGCCTGCGCGCCGGCTCCGGCATCACCATGCATGATGTCGGCCAGGCTGCCGGCGTCAGCGCCATTACGGTATCCCGCGCACTCAATACGCCGGATAGAGTCTCCCCTGCCCTGCGCGACAAAATCATGCAGGTGGTGGAGCAACTGGGCTATGTGCCCAACCGCTCGGCCCGCCAGTTGGCATCGGCCCGCTCCCGCACCGTGCTGGTACTGATTCCGTCGCTAAGCAATACCGTATTCATCGATGCACTGGCCGGGATTGAAGCGGTACTGCAGGCAGCCGGCTACCAGATGCTGATCGGCAACACCCATTACAGCAGCGATGAAGAGCTGGCCCTGCTGCGCGCCTATCTGCAGCACAGCCCTGATGGACTGCTGGTGACTGGCCTTACCCAGCATGCGGCCTTCCGTCAGATCGTCGAGCGTCAGGCATTGCCTGCGGTTTACATGATGGATTTGAGCGAGGATGGCCGGCCCTGCGTGGGATTTTCGCAGGAGGCGGCCGCTGCCTGCATGACACAGCACCTGCTGGCGCGCGGCAAGCGCCACATTGCGTTCATGGGCGCCCAGCTGGATGAACGGGTGATGAAGCGACTGGCCGGTTATCGCCTGGCCTTGCAGCAGGCCGGCTGCTACAACCCGGCACTGGAGTGGCTGGACCCGGCACCATCCAGCATGCAGATGGGTGCCGACATGCTGGATGCCTTGCTCGCCGCCCATCCGTCTTGTGATGCTGTTTTTTGCTGCAATGACGATTTGGCCATCGGCGCTATCGCACGTTGCCAGCAGCGCGGCATTGCCCTGCCAGCACAACTGGCCATCGGCGGTTTCAACGACTTGCAACCCGCCGCCTGGACTACCCCGCCACTAAGCAGCATTGCCACCCCGCGCTTTGAAATCGGCCAGGCCGCCGCGCGCATGTTGCTGCAACAGATAGAAGGCCAGCCGCTTAGCCATGGCCGGCTTGATCTGGGCTTTAAGCTACAGCAGCGCAGCAGTACCTGAGCAGCGGCATCATGCCGCAAATACCACAGCAAGCCTTGCCGCAGCAGCCTGCCCATCGCCAGCAAAGAACAAACTCAAGCCATTGATTTGTAATCATTAAATTCAGTTACACCGTTCACAACGGCGCCAAACTGTAGCGCCCGGCTCTTTCCTGCAGTACTCCCGCCACCGTTTGCTGCCTTGCAACATCAAAACCCTTTGCTGAGCCACAACTGTTAGCGCTAACATCCGCACACTTGCCATAGAGCAGTTTTATTTATCCATTTTTGTTAGCGCTAACATGAATATTCCCAACATCGTTGTCATGGGTGTGGCTGGCTGCGGCAAAAGCAGCCTTGGCCAGGCATTGGCGGCGGCCCTGTCTGCCGACTACATCGAAGGCGACAGCTTTCACCCACCGGAAAATATTGCGCGCATGGCTGCCGGCATTCCCCTCACCGATGCCGACCGTGCTGGCTGGTTGACCGTGCTGGCCAATCAGCTCGCCCGCAGCAAGGCGCAGGAGCAAGGCGTGGTACTGGCCTGCTCGGCACTCAAGCAGCGTTACCGCGACACGCTGCGCCATGGCGACCCGCAGCTGCTATTTGTGCACCTGGCCGGCAGCAAGCCACTGATTACCGAACGCATGGCGGCGCGTAGCGCGCATTTCATGCCGACATCGCTGCTGGACAGCCAGTTTGCCGATCTGGAAGCGCCACACCCCGCTAGCGAAAACGTGATCACGCTGGATATCAGCCAGCCCTTGCCCGACTTGCTGCAACAGGTGCTGCAACACATTTCACAACGCACGTCCTAAACACAACAACATCCCGACAGAGGAGAATTCAGGTGACAACTCAATCAAAACCGCAGCAGCCAGCCCAACGGCGCTGGCGCATCGGCGGACTGCTGGGCATCGGTGTGCTGGTCAATTATTTCGACCGCATCAGCCTGTCGGTGGCGGCACCACAGCTACAACAGGAATTTCATCTCTCCAGCAGTGATCTTGGGCTATTGTTCAGCGCATTTTTCTGGACTTATGCGCTGCTGCAGATTCCGACCGGGCTGATTCTGGACCGCTTCGGCGTAACCCGTGTAGGCCGTTGGGGTGCCCTCCTCTGGGGGGTGGCCTCTACCCTGACCGCCTGTGCCGGCGGCTTTGGCGGCATTTTTGCCGCACGCGCCTTGCTGGGTGTTGCCGAGGCACCCGGTTTTCCGGTGAGTGCCAAGGCGACCGGCTATTGGTTTCCACGCCGTGAACGGGCGATGGCCACCGCCATTTTTGATGCCGCAGCCAAGTTTTCCAATGTGATTGGCGTACCGCTGGTTGCCCTTACCGTGGTGCATCTGGGCTGGCGCTGGGGTTTTGGCCTGACCGCCCTGCTCAGCGTGGCCTACTTTATCGCCTTCACCCTGATTTATCGGGACCCCAGCCAGGACAGCAAACTATCCGATAGTGAATATCGCTACATCGTGGACGGCGGTGCCGCAGCAGAAGGCACAGGCCAGGCCGGTTCGCTGGCCATGCTGGGATACCTGCTGCAGCAACGCAAGGTATGGGGTTTGTCCATCGGCTTTGCCGCCTATGGTTATGTGTTCTATCTGTTTTTGACTTGGCTGCCTGGCTATCTAGTGCAAACCATGCACATGAGCATTCTGAAATCGGCCAGCTATGCCGCCATTCCGTGGATTTTTGCCACGCTGTCGGATCTGCTGGTGGGCGGCTGGCTGATCGACCATCTGATTGGTCGCGGCCATGACGAAACCCGCGTCCGCAAGGGTGTGTTGCTGGGTGGCATGCTGCTGGGGCTGGCGGTATTTGGCACCACCACAACCAACGACCCGACCATTGCCATCATCTGGATTACCATCGCGCTAAGTGGCCTGGCGGCAGCTGCGCCGGTTGGCTGGTCGCTCCCCTCCTTGATTGCTCCGCGCGGCGGTACCGGCACCGTGGGTGGCATCATGAATTTTGCCAATAACATGATGGGAGCCATTGCCCCCATCGTCACCGGCTACATCGTTGGCAGCACCCACTCGTTTACCAATGCTTTTCTGGTGGCCGGGGTGATGCTGATCATCGGCGTGATCGCCTTTGTCTTTCTGCTAGGGCGTATCGAGGCCATTCCCGAGCCCTCTGCCAAAACAGTCCGCCAGACGGGACAGCCAGGCTAAGCGCCCCGTTGCATTGAGTATTGCCAACGACCCGCCCAGCCGGGTCGTTTTGCTGTCAAGGCATCGCCGCCTGATCAAGGAATCATGCACCTGAGCACAAGCTGATCGCCAAAGCCGCCTCCGGGCAGCACACCCGGTAGCGGCCTGCTGTTCAATCCAGCGCGTGCAGCTGTTTTACCTGCACTGGTGCGGCCAGCTTGTCCGCCACCCAACTGCGGTAGGCCTGATAGTGCGGCGAAGCACGGTGCGCCTCGAGTGCCGCCATGTCCTGATAGCGTTCAAACACATGCAGCATCACTGCACTGTCTGCTTCCTGCAGCACCTGATACAGCTGACAGCCAGGTTCGGCCAAGCTATCGCGCTGCATGCCGCGCATGGCATCCCGCACGGCAGCCACGTTTTCGGGCTTGCATTGCAGCGTGGCAAAAATGAAGACGCTCATCATCACTCCTTTTGGCTCTGATCGACATGATTGAAAGCTGCATCTTACTTGACTGCACGCTGGCAGTACTGCGTGATTGATGGAAACCGCACCCGCAACCAGCCACAAAACACGGCAGTACCTGCCATGGATAACCTAGCAACCGCTTGCTGGCATGTCACCACAGAGGCTGGTATTGTGAACACGCTATTTGATGCAGTGCATCAGCAGAACAACACGGGAGAAACTGATGATGAAACAACGCGATATCGTAGTCCTGAGCGCAGTACGCTCGGCTATCGGCACCTTTGGTGGCGCACTGAGCCACCTGGAACCCGCCGACCTTGGCGGCCTGGTAATGAAGGAAGCCATTGCCCGCTCTGGTGTGGATGCCAGTTTGATCCACCATGTCACAGTAGGTAACTGCATTCCTACCGAAAGCCGCTACGCCTACGTCGCCCGGCTGGCCTCCATTGCCGCCGGCCTGCCGATGGAATCGGTTGCCATGGCGGTTAACCGCCTGTGCGGCTCAGGCTTGCAGGCGGTGGTTTCCAGCGCCCAGGCCATCATGCTGGGTGACGGTGACTATGCCATCGGCGGCGGGGTGGAAGTCATGTCCCGTGGCGGCTACCTGCTGCCGCAGCTACGCAGTGGAGCACGCATGGGCGATGTGAAGGCGCTGGACATGATGACCGCCGCCCTCACCGACCCTTTCGGTGTCGGCCACATGGGCATTACCGCCGAAAACCTGGTGGAAAAATGGCAGCTGACACGTGAAGAACAAGACCAGTTCGCCCTTGTCTCGCAACAGCGCGCCGCAGCGGCAATTGCCGATGGCCGCTTTGCCTCGCAGATCGTCCCCATTGTCAGCCAGACCCGTAAGGGCGAGGTGGTGTTCGATACCGATGAACACCCACGCGCCACCACGCCAGACTCACTGGCCAAGATGAAACCGGCTTTCAAGAAGGATGGTTCGGTAACCGCCGGCAACGCCTCTGGCATCAATGACGGTGCCGCCTTCCTGGTACTGGCCAGCGCCGATGCTGCAACAGCAGCCGGCCACCAGCCGATGGCACGGATTGTGTCTTATGCGATATGTGGCGTTCCCAATCACATCATGGGCGAAGGCCCGATTCCGGCCACCCGCGCCGCACTGCAACGCGCAGGCCTGAGTCTGGAGCAGATGGACGTGATCGAATCCAACGAAGCCTTTGCTGCGCAATCGCTGGCCGTGTGCAAGGGACTGGGTCTGGATCCGGCACGCTGCAACCCCAATGGTGGAGCCATCGCGCTTGGTCACCCGGTTGGTGCCAGCGGCGGTGTGATTGCCACCAAGGCGCTATACGAATTGCAGCGCATCAATGGCCGTTATGCACTGGCTACCATGTGCATTGGCGGTGGTCAGGGTATTGCCGTCATTTTCGAACGGCTTTGATTCTGCCAACCCGATAAGCCTGCACCGCCCGCCAGCCGGGCGGTTTTTCATCGAACCGTCTGCGCTAACGCAAGCCAGCACGCAATCTCTGCCATACCCTGCTTTCTTTCCATATAAAATCAGACAATTACCAAGTCATAATCAGACCAATCCGATACAGGCCACACACCAAGCTCATTACGGACTCCATAGCGGAAGGTAGCCATGGCAATACGCAAAGCACTACTGCTGTTGCTGCTCCTGTTTGTCACTCAGGGACAGGCTGCGCCTGCAGCACAAAACTGGGATGGACCGCGTGACGGCCCAGCGCGTCAGCCTGGCCGTTATCTGGTGACCTATATCGCCCAGGATCTGCGCAATGGTGGTATCGGGGGGAGTTACCGCGCCTTTGCCAGCGCAGCCCGCATCCTGGGCTGGCAGATTCAGGTGCTGGATGCACAGGGCAGTGACGTTCTGTTGCACAAGGCCTTTGCCAGCGCCATTGCCAGCCACAGCAACGGCATCATCCTGGGCGGTTTCGAAGCAAGCGAACTGACAGAGGAAGTGGCTGCAGCTCAACGTGCACACATCGTGCTGGTGGGCTGGCATGCCGCGTCTCGGCCTGGCGTGGTGCCGGGTCTGTTTTTCAATGTCAGTACCGATCCGCAAGAAGTGGCCCGCCGTGCCGCCAACCATGTCATCCAGCAAAGCGCGGGCAAGGCTGGCGTTGTCATTTTCAATGATGAACGCTTCGACATTGCCAATAGCAAGACCCGCTACATGCAGGAGCTGATTGAACACTGCAGCGAGTGCAAGCTGCTTGCCGTCCAGAACATTCCAATCAACCAGGCCGACCAGCGCATGGAAGCCACGGTACGGCAGTTAAACCAGCGCTTTGGCCGACAATGGACCCATACCCTGGCCATCAATGATGTCTATTTCGACGAAATGAACTACCCCTTGCTGCGTGCCGGGCGCGCCGACATCCGTAATGTCTCGGCGGGTGATGGCTCCAGCAAGGCCATCAACCGTATCCGTTCCGGCTTGTCCCAGCAGATGGCCACCGTAGCCGAACCCCTGGGCGTGCAAGGCTGGCAACTGGCCGATGAAATGAATCGCGCCTTTGCCAATGCCAAGCCCAGCGGCTATGTCAGCAAGCCCATCCTGATCACCCGCGAGCTGCTGCAGCAGCTGGGCCAACAGGAAATAGACGCCACCCTGCCTTATCAGCAAGCCTACCGTGCTATCTGGCAGCTGCGCTGACGCGCACGCAGCAAGCGCGAATTCATTTCGGCCAGCCATCACGGCCCGGTTTGTTCACACCCCCGGCGCGCATGGCGGCTGATATCAAGATTGCATATACAAACAAGCAAATATTATTTTTGTTATATAAAAAACAGAAATATCCTGATTTAAGTTATATAAAATCAGGATTGCATCATGCCCGCCCAAGCATACCGTGTCACCCCAGCGCCATCCCTGCATGAGCAAACCACCGCCAGGGGAATCGCATGAACTTTCAGCAACTGCGCATCATTCGTGAAACTGTCCGGCAAAACTTCAACCTGACCGAAGTAGCCAATGCGCTGTACACCTCGCAATCCGGGGTCAGCAAACACATTAAGGATCTGGAAGACGAACTGGGGGTCGAGCTGTTTGTACGCAAGGGCAAACGCTTTCTTGGCCTGACCGATCCGGGCAAGGAATTGCTGACCATTGTTGAGCGCATGCTGCTGGATGCCGGCAACATCAAGCGTCTGGCCGAGCAGTTTAGCCAGCGTGACGAAGGCCAGCTCACCATTGCCACCACCCACACCCAGGCGCGCTACGCACTGCCGCAGGTGGTTACCGCGTTCAAGAAAGCCTATCCCAAGGTGCATCTGGTACTGCATCAGGCCAGCCCGGAAGAGCTGGTACGCCTGTTACAGTCAGGCGAGGCAGATATCGGCATTGCCACCGAAGCCGTGGCCGAAGTACCGGAACTGGTGTCATTTCCCTACTACGGCTGGTATCACAGCGTGATTGCGCCACCGCATCACCCGCTACACCAGCAGCAGCTGTCACTGGAAACCCTGGCCGAATACCCCATCGTCACCTATCACCAGGGCTTTACCGGGCGGGCCCAGATTGACCGCGCCTTCGCCCATGCCGGGCTGGTGCCGGATATAGTGATGTCGGCGCTGGATGCCGATGTGATCAAGACTTACGTCGAACTGGAACTGGCCGTGGGCATTGTGGCTTCCATGGCGGTGGACCCGCAACGCGACCAGTCGGTGGCGGTGGTAGCAGGAGAACCGCTGTTCGGCCAGCAAACCACCCGCATCGCCATCCGCCGTGGCCACTACCTGCGCAGCTATGCCTACCGATTTATCGAACTATGCTCGGCAGCCCTGGATGAAAGCACGGTACGCAGTGCACTCAGCCCGGCTATGCAGGACTGATGCAGCCCATTGGCAGGCGGTACCATGGCCTTACAGGAATTGATGTTTCTTGCCGCAAGTTGACGTGTCTGACGGGTATTCTGCAGGCTGAATTACAGAATACCCGGTCATTACACCGGCAAGGACTGATGTTTCATGCTCAAGCTGATTGCCCGCCTTACCTCTCGTCGCACAGCACTCCCGGCACTGGACCAAGCCAGTGCCGGCCAACTGTGCCAACAGTTTCTTCCCGAAGTGCAGTCTCTGTGCCAGCAAAGACTCAACACCATTCATAGCACCGTGCCGGTCAAGCTGTCGCTGCGCAGCGAAGACAGCATGAATCTGTACGAGCGGGCCTGCCTGTATCTGGAATTTGGCGAATGGAACAAGGCAGTCACCCTGCTGGAAGCCGCAGCCCAGCGCCTGCATGCCCACTCCCCCAGCGCGGCCTCTGGCCTGATGCAGCTGAGCCGCAACATGCGCCGTGCCGAACACAAGCTGCGGGAACTTCCAGTCCACTGATCTGGTCTGCCGTGCAGGCTTGACCTGCGGACCAGGACGGGTAACATCCGCAGCCACCACCCTTTTTCAAACCGTGCTGCGCTCCTGGCTTGCAGCACACCGCAAGTTGATTTTCATGTTTTCACACACTCGCCTGACCACTGCGCTTGCCCTTGGCACCGTGCTGTCCTGTAGTTTTTCCGCCCCCGCGCATGCCGATTCGCTATGGGAAAGCGCCCGCAATGAAGTACAACATGTCTGGGATGATGGCACGCTGGATGCTTACCTGCCGCTGAACACCTACCACATGCGCTGGGCCTACACCAAAGAGAAGATTGCCGAATTTAACGAAAATCCATGGGGATTTGGCCTGGGACGCAGCCTGCGTGACGACAATGACAACTGGCATGCCCTGTATGCGATGGCGTTTTTGGATTCGCACAAAAAAGTAGAGCCCATCGCCGGTTATGCCTATACCCATCCCTTCGCCCGTGCCGGTGAATGGCGGGCAGAAATCGGCTACACCGCCTTCATCACCTCCCGTACCGATACCCTGCACTCCTTCCCCTTCCCAGGCGTACTGCCACTGGTGGGCTTAAGCTATGGCAAGTTCACCATCAACAGCACCTACATTCCCGGCGGCAAGGGCAATGGCAACGTGTTGTTCACTTTTGCCCACTATAATTTCTGACGGTCTACCAAGCCGGGTGTCCAGTGCGGAGGCGCCCGGCAGCCCCGCGCCCCACCGCATGTAAAGCATGTTAAACGGGGCTAAATGGCTTCGCTTCACTCAAAGCCGTGTAAAGCCTGATACTGCCTGCTTGTGACGCAATACGCCGCTGATTAAGGTAGCTGCATTGTTCATCATCCATGCAGAATGACCATGCGACACACACTCCTTGCCAGCGCTGCGCTGGCCCTGCTGCTAAGCCATCCCGTTTACGCCGCAGCCCCCTCGGCCCCTAGCGATACCCCGTCAGCGCACCGCTGCCATGCCAAGCGCGACGATACCTCGGCACCGGCTGAGGAACCGTGCAGCAAGCACGCGCCGCACGACGCAGACGAGCATGACCACTTCATGCCACCGCCGCCACACGAACCGCCGCTGGCTGCAGTCAAGGCCTGCATTGGCAAGAAGGTGGGCCACAAGACCACCATTTACTTCAACGGCAACAGCATTCCGGCCATCTGCCAGCACTATGACGGCATGATTCTGGCCCAGCCCATGCCCCCAAGCCAGCCGGACCCAGCCGCCATCCCTCGCTGAACCAGCAAACACTCTGCGGACCTGCCAAGCTTGGGCCATACCCGGTCTTGGTACAGCCATGCCGCCAATGCTGCGTGCCAAAGCAACATGCCCTTGTGCTAGGCTGTCACTCCCACCTGGCACCGGAGCCTTTCATGCTGCCACGCAGCGCATGGCGTGATTTCACTGCCGTCATATTCAGCGTCGCTCTGCTGGGACTGGGGCTGGGCAGCACCATGCCGCTGACCGCCCTGACCCTGACCACGCGTGGCTTCAGCCCGGAAGTGATTGGCTGGACTATTGCTGCCGGTGCACTGGGCGGCGTGCTGGCCACCATGGCGGCACCGGCACTTGCGCTACGGCAGGGGCGGCGCAAGGTGATGTTGGGCTGCCTGCTGCTGGCCACCGCCTCGGTGCTGCCATTGCAATACCTGTACAGCATTCCGGGCTGGATGCTGGCACGCTTCCTGTTTGGTGCCGCCATGGCACCGCTGTTTGTACTGGGAGAAAGCTGGATCAACACCCTGGCCGGCGACCATGCCCGTGGCCGCATCGTCGCGCTTTATTCCACCTGCTTTACCGCCTGCCAGGTACTGGGCCCCTTACTCACCGACCTGCTGGCCCGCTGGCCTGATCAGGCATTTCTCATGTGTGGCGCGCTGTTCTTGCTGGGCATTCCGGGCATCCTGCTGGCCCGGCCCGAGCAGTCCCACAACCCGGCACACCCGCCGCACGGCACCGCCCATACCGGCAGCCCAGACAAGGCCAACAGCACCAGCTGGCTGGGCATCATCCGCACCGCACCTGCCATCCTGCTGGGCACCGCGTTTTTTGCCTCTTTCGATACTGTCATGCTGAGTTTTCTGCCGCTGGTTGCCATGGAAGGCGGCATGAGCCAAAGCCGCGCGCTGGCGTCGGCATCCATCCTGCTGGCGGGCGATGCCGCGCTGCAGTTTGGCATTGGCTGGCTGGCCGACCACCTTGGCCGTCGCCGCGTGCATCTGCTGTGCGGCATGCTGGTCTGCCTGTTGCTTCCGCTGATGCCGCTGATGATGCAGCTTGCCGGCCTGTGGGAAGGCTATCTCTTCCTGCTGGGGGGGTGTGCCGGTGCCATCTATACCCTGGCGATGGTAGCCAGTGGCGAGCAATTCAGCGGGGCGGCACTGCTGCGCATCTCCAGCCTGATCTCCCTGAGCTGGAACGCGTCCAGCAGCCTGGGCCCTGCCGCCACCGGGCTGGTGATGCAGCATGCCGGTTCGGGCTGGATGGTGTCCGTGTTGTGGGGCATGGCCCTGCTGTTTGTGCTGAGCAACTGGCGGCGACACACGGTGGCACTGCCAGCCGCCCGACACTGAGCGCTTGCCAACACACTGACTTTTTCGTCAGGCTGAACACCTTGACGGTTTTCGACGGAATTCACCATGCAGCCAGCCAGACAACCATTGCGGATACGCGCCCTGATTGCCCGCGAATGGCAGCAATTACGCAGTTTCCAAGCCAGCGACCGACCATGGCAGATGCCCCTGACCGCCGCGCTGGCCACCGGCCTGCCGCTACTGATTGCCGCCTGGTCCGGCCAACTGGGCTTTGGCCTGCTGTCGTCCTTGGGCGGCATGGCATTTCTCTACTTGCCGGCCACGCCCATGCACCATCGCATGGTCACCATCATGGCCTGCAGCTTTGGCCTGATCGCCAGTTTCACCCTGGGCCTGCTCAGCCAGTTGCTGCCACTGGCGGCGGCACCGGTACTGGCTGTCATCACCATTCTGGTGACGATGATCTGCCGCTTTTACCGCCTGCCACCACCGGGCAGTTATTTCTTTGTGATGCTGGCCGCCCTTGCCGCTTATACCCCGGTACCCGTGCTGGAGATACCGCTACGGGTTGGCCTGGTGGCCATGGGCAGCCTGCTGGCCTGTGTCCTGGCCTTCGGCTATAGCCTGCATGTGCTGCGCTGGCGCACGCCCAGGCCGGTACAACCCTTGCCAGCGCCGGATTTCGACTTTGTGGTGATGGATGCGCTGATCATCGGCCTGACGGTTTTCCTGTCGCTACTGCTGGCCGAATGGCTGCAGTTGCAGCGCCCCTACTGGGTACCGGTCAGCTGCCTGGCCGTGCTGCAAGGGGCCAGCCTGCGCGCGGTGTGGAACCGCCAGTTCCAGCGGCTGCTGGGAACCGCACTCGGACTGTTGCTCACCTGGGGCGTATTCAGCCTGCCGCTGAACGCCTGGTCAGTGTCGCTACTGGTGATGCTGCTCAGTGTGGTGGTGGAAACGCTGGTGGTACGCCATTACGGCATGGCGGCGGTGTTCATCACACCGATGGCGATTTTGCTGGCCGAAGCGGCGCACCTGGGCCAGGGCTCGGCCTCTGCCCTGATCGAAGCGCGCTTCTACGACACCCTGGCTGGTGGCCTGGTGGGCCTGCTGGGCGGACTGGCCCTGCACCTGCCAGCCTTGCGTCAGGGCATCAGCCGCCTGATCCTCCGCCTGCTGCCGGTGAAGGACGGCAGCTGAATCAAGCCCGGTGGTCCTGATGGCCCTGCACATCAGCATCGGCCTGCAAGCGGCTGCGGACAAAGTCGATATGGCCGCGCAGCTCGTACAACAAATCGCCAAAGGCCGCCGGCACCACGATCTTGCTGACAGTGGCATCCACATGGGCCAGCCGGCGCAGCAATTCCTCCTGCTTGCCCGGCACGGTACGCTGTGCCACCGCCTCGCGCTCGATATCGAACAACACCCGATACCAGCGATTGATGCCGGACTGGATGCGCCAGCGGTAAATGGCGGGGGCCACTTTCAGTGCCGGTATCAGCAACAGCACCAGCGGCAGGATGACTGCCAGGGCGCGGGCCACCAGCCCGGCCAGCCAGAAGGGGAAGGTACGGTACAGCAGGCTCTTGCCGGAGGCGTAGTAACGCTGGGCATCCGGGCTGAGGCGGATTTCATGCTCAACCAAAACCGGAAACTCTCCCGCTTTCTTGAACAGCCCCGGCTTGCCATGCACTTCGCGGGCGGCTTCCAGCAACAGGTCGGACAAGGCCGGGTGCAGGCCCTCACGGGCGATCAGCTCCACGGTGGGGCCAATCAGCTGGGTATCGGTTTCGGGTATGTCCTTGCCCAGATCCAGCCCACCGCGCGGCAGGGTGAGCTTGTTCAGATAGCTGACCCGGCGTGCATAGGCGTCCGCCTGGGCAAAATTGAAAAGATGAATGTCCGGCGTGTGCAGCAGCTGGCGCAACAGGTCGGTGGAGGTGGAATCCCCCATCACGAACAGCGCATCCACCTGATTGTCCAGCAAGGCCTTCACCGCATTGCCCGCCACGGTATCCAGCAGCACCGTGCCGTCACCGGGGGTGATGCCGTTGAGCTTGAGCAAGGCTAGCGCCAGATTGTGCGTGCCGCTGCCCGCCTCGCCGATTTCCAGCCGCTGCCCCTTGAAATCAGACAACAACGGCCGTGTAGCCCCGCGATAGAACACCATCAGCGGCTGATAGGAAATGCTGCCCAGCGACATCAGGCCCTTGGCGTCGACATTGGCGGCCTCCCCGCCCAGTACAAAACCCACATCCACCGTCTGACGCGTATCCAGCAGGCGATGCAGATTATCCAGCGAGCCATCGGAAGGCAGAATCTTCACCTTCACCCCCTCGCGCGCCAGGATTTGCTGGTAACGCACTGCCGTTTTCTGGAACACGCTGCCCGGCGGACCGCTGGTAATGGTCAGGGTGGTGGGGGCGGCAGAGTTGGTCAGCCACAGCCCCAGCAACATCAGCAATACACCGCCCAGCATGATGGACGACATGGACAGCACCAGGCCGCGGCCAAACAGGGCGGTCAGCCTGCCGGACAGGCGCTTGAACAACTGGCGGGGAGAAAGCACGGCACCACTCCTGGGCAAAATACGGCCGGACAGCACAAGCGGGCCAATCTAGCACAGCCACATGGCATGCGCGAATCTGCGCGACGGCAAACACGCTATCATCAGGCTTGACTTAGAGTGCACTCGAAGCTTCAGGCTGAACCCCATGACTACACTGACCATCCGGCAAATGGCGCGGGCCTGCGGGCTGTCCTCCCATACCTTGCGCTATTACGAGGACATCGGGCTGATCGACCCTATCCGCCGTACCCACAGCGGCCACCGCTGCTATGGCGAAGCCGACCAGCGCTGGATTGCCTTCTTGCTGCGTTTGCGTGCCACCGGCATGTCGATACAGGACATGCTGGCCTACGCCACGCTGCGCCGCGACGGCCAGCAACTGGACAGTGTGGTCCGGCGTCAGCACATGCTGCAACAGCATGTACTGACATTGGAAAACCGGCTGGCGACATTGCAAGACAATTTGAGCGTGATGCGCGACAAAGTGGTCTTCTACACCGAACTTGCCAGCGCCTTGCAAGCGGAAGCACAGCCGAACAGCACAGGAGCAGCACATGACCCAATCACATTTTCAACAAGGCTGGAACCGCCTGCGTGAAGTCGACGCAGAGGCAGGCGAACGCGTGATTGCCAGCTTGCAGGACATCAACCCGGACCTGGGGCGTTACATCATCGAATTCGGCTTTGGCGAGGTGTATTGCCGCCCCGGCCTTAGCCTGCAGCAGCGCGAGCTGGCCACCATTGCCGCGCTGACGGCACTGGGCAATGCCACACCGCAGCTGAAGGTGCATATTGCCGCCGGGCTCAATGTGGGCCTCAGCCAGCAGGAAATCCACGAAACCATCCTGCAGATGGCGGTGTATGCCGGTTTTCCGGCCGCGCTCAACGGCATGTTTGCAGCAAAGGAGGTGTTTGCCGAACATGACGGCTTGTGAAGTGACAGTTTCGGGCCAAGTGCGGCTAACAATCGCTGAGCAAACCGCGTAGCGAAGCCTGCCGCGGCGGGGGGGGGTGTTACCGGACCTTAAGCATGCCCGCGCCCCAGCCCCATGTCGGCGGCGGAGGTGCGGGTTTCCACCCCAGCTTGGCAAACACATACTCCAGATGCTTGGTGACCGTGCGCGGGCTCATGCCAAGGATGTCCGCAATGTCACGGTTGGTCTGGCCCAGCGCCACAGTGATTCCGGGGCCTGTTGATCCTCGACACCGAAATAGCGTTGCAATAACTGCCGGGTCAGCGCGGTTTGCCATACCAGCCGTCAGCAGCACACGGCGGCGCGGCCCCAGATAGCCGGTACGCTGCTGGCGTGGCAGGGCCTGTTCGGCTTGCTGGCCGTGCAGGGCAGGCAGGAACAGCCGCACGGTAAACAGCGCGCCCTGCCCCGGCGTGCTGTCCAGGCGGATTTCCCCGCCCATCAGGTTGGTCAGCATCTTGCTGATGGTCAGGCCCAGCCCGGCCCGCCCAGCAGGCAGGCCAGCCACCAGCTGCGTGCATTGTCACGGGTACGTGGCGGCATGAAGCGCAGGTAGTCGGCCTGCTCGCCCATCTGGGTGATCAGCGCAATGCCCACGGCAAAGGCCGCACCAAAACGGCGCAAATCAAACTGCATGCCCGTCCCCTGCGCACCAGGGTAATGCCACAGGCCTTGCAGGGCCTCGGGTTCCTGCCACAGCAAACAGGCATAGGGCAATACCAGCAGCAACAGCCACAAGGGTTGGGTCCAGCTTTGCAGGCGGCTGATGGCCGTCACCCCATGCGTGACCAGCGGCAGCACCAGCAAGGCACACAGCAGGTAACCGGCTACCGGCGGAATGCCGAAACCCAGCTCCAGCGCATAAGCCATGATGGCCGCTTCCAGCGCAAAGAAAATGAAGGTGAAGGAAGCGTAAATCAGTGAAGTGACGGTAGAGCCGATATAACCGAAACCCGCGCCACGGGTGAGCAGATCCATGTCCACCCCGTAGCGGGCCGCATAGACCGAGATGGGCAGCCCGGCCAGCAGAATCACCAGCCCGGTCAGCAGGATGGCCAGCAAGGCATTGAAAAAACCGGCTTGCACCAGCATGGTGGCGCCCACGGCTTCCAGCACCAGAAAAGACGCCACCCCGCCCAGCGCCGTATTGGCCACCCGCCACAGCGACCACTGGCGGAAACGGCGCGTGGTAAAGCGCAGGGCGTAGTCTTCCAGCGATTCACGCGCTACCCAGCTGTTGTAGTTACGACGCAGCTGGATGACTTGCTGGGGCGGCGAAGGCGGTGGCTTGGACACTGTGCATTCCTGCAAGACAGATCAACTGGCCAACGCAAGAAGCCCTGCCAACCGTTCAGGCCAGGCGCAACAGCATCACCCCGGCCGCCAGCACGCGTTGCCCTCCGGGGCGCTCGCCCAGTAACAGACGCGCCAGCAACAGGCCGAACAGGATGGAGGTTTCCCGCAACGCCGCCACCACGGCCACCGGGGCATGCAGCATTGCCCACAGCGGCAAGGGCAAGCCGCACAGCAGGAAAATCCACAAGGTATAACTGGCCGGTGCAGCGGACAAACGCACGCCAACGCCATCGACCAGGGTGTACGCGGCAATCACCACCGCATTGAGCAAGGCTGGCAGCACGCCATGACGTGGCCCGCTGTGCATCGAGCAAGCCATGCTCAGAATACCAGCGCACAACACGGCGATACCGGCAATAGCCAGCCAGCCCAGTGACTCGCCAAACACGGCGGCATTGCACAACGCCACCAGCAAGGGGCCGTACCCCGCATCAGCGGGTACACCAAGCCCATGTCGGCCACGCGGTAGCTGCGGGCAATCAGCCACAGATAAAGCACCTGCAAGGCCACCGAAGCCACAATATACGGCCAACTGGCCATGGCAGGAGCCGGCAGCCACGGCAAGGCGCACATGGCCAGCAAGCTGGCAGAACCTGCCACCAGCACCGTACCAAACCAGGCCGAGGACGCGGCCTTGATCATGGCGTTCCAGCTGGCATGCAGGAACGCGGCCAGCAATAGCAGGGCAAACAGACTGGCACTCATCGGCAGCAATCCTGCAATGCAGAAAAACAGAAGCCATACCCTAGCATGCGCGCCCCTCATCGTGTGCCGGTTGCAAAAAGTGCTCCACCAAGGCCAGAAAGGCCGCTGCCGCTGGCGTCGGACTATCGTGACAGGCCAGATAGACACGACGACGTGGCCCGTTCACCACCGGTAGCGCAGTCAGCCCGGCATGCTGTCCAACCCCTAATGCCGGCACCATGCCGACGGCACAGCCGCTACGAACCAGGCTGACCAGCATGTCGGCATGATTCACTTCGAACGCCACCCGGCGGCGGATGCCCTGGGCTGCAAACGCCATGTCGGTCTGCTGGCGCGGGCCGGTGCCAGCCGGCCAGTCCACCAGCGTGCACTGTGCCAGCTGTGATAAATCCAGCTGACTGAGGACTGCCAGCGGATGGTCCGGATGCAGCAAGGCCAGTAGCGGCTCTTCCCACAGCAGGCGTGCATCCAGCCCCAGCACCGTCTCGCCAGGCCATACACCAAGAAAAGCCACGTCTATCTGCTGCACGCGCAGTTCTTCCATCATCACATCGCTCATGCGCATGGCCAGCTGCACATCCACCTGCGGATGGCGGCGATGGTATTCGGCGAGCAGGCCGGGCAAATCCAGTCGGCTAAGGGTGGAAATGCAGCCTATGCGCAGACAGCCGCGTATTTCGCCAGTGGCCGCCGCCATTTCGTCTTCCAGCCGCTGCGCGGCTTCGCGCACCTGGCGGGCGTGGTTGACGAAGGTATGGCCAGCCGGAGTCAGGATGACCTGGCGTGAGGAACGTTCGAACAAACGGGTGCCAAACTCCTGCTCCAGTCGCGCAATCTGGTGGCTGAGCGCGGATTGCACGGTATGGCAGCGTTCGGCGGCACGGGTGAAGTTTTCTTCTTCGGCCACCGCCAGCACGTAATCGATCTGGCGCAGATTCATCCAATCATCTCGTTTCACGATCAAAAACATGAAAACAATACATTGGAGTCATCCTTTCAGCCAGTAGATACTTTTTGGAATTCAATAAATCACCGGCAAATTTCCCACCGAAAGCCCGCACATGCACACCACCCACACCCTGCCCCACCCGGCAAATACAAGCTCTGGCCTCAGCCCACTATTGATGTGGCTGATGACACTGGCCACCGGCCTGGCCGTGGCCGGCAATTACTACGCCCAGCCACTGCTACCGGAAATCACCCACGGACTGGGCATCTCCGCCGCCAGTGCCGGCGGCATCGTCACCACCGCCCAACTGGGCTATGCCCTCGGCCTGCTGCTGATTGTTCCACTGGGGGACATGCTGGAGCGGCGGCGGCTGATTATCCTGATGATGCTGCTGGCCACTACCGGGCTGGTGATCAGTGCCACCGCAGGCAGCTTCGGCCAGTTGCTGCTGGGTACCGCACTGGCCGGACTGTGTTCGGTGGTGGCGCAAATCCTGCTGCCGCTGGGTGCCAGCCTGGCAGCCGAGGCCGAACGCGGCCGCGTGGTCGGCACCATCATGAGCGGCCTGTTGACTGGTATTTTGCTGGCGCGCACCGTGGCCGGCCTGCTGGCAGACCTGGGCGGCTGGCATACCGTGTACTGGTGCGGTGCCGCCGCCATGCTGCTGATGACGCTGGTGCTGGCACGCCAGTTGCCAGTCAGCCATGCAGGAGCGGGGCTACCCTACCCGCAATTGCTGAAATCGGTACTCCGGCTGCTGGCAGAGGAACCCAGCCTGCGGCTGCGCGGCTTGCTGGGCGCGATGGCCTTTGCCACCTTCAGCGTGATGTGGACCTCGCTGGGCTTCTTGCTGGCATCACCGCCATTTGGCTTTTCCAACAGCACTATCGGCTTGTTTGGCCTGGCCGGTGCCGCAGGGGCCTTGTCCGCCAATATCGTGGGACGGCTAAGCGACAAAGGGCATGGCGCGCTGGCCTCCCGGCTCAGCCTGGGGCTGATGTTGCTGGCCTGGCTGCCGCTGGCGCTGGCACCGCATTCGGTAACTGCCCTGCTAGTGGGTATTCTGTTACTGGATCTGGGGGTGGCTGGCTGCCATGTCAGCAATCAGGGAGCGATTTACCGCATTCGCCCGGAAGCGCGCAACCGGCTGACCTCGGCCTATATGACCAGCTATTTCATCGGCGGGGCTGCCGGATCGCTGGCTTCCGCCTGGGCCTATGGCCACTGGGGCTGGACGGGCGTGGTGGTGGTGGGTGCTGCCTGCAGCCTCACCGGCGTCATCGCCTGGGAGCTGGCCAGACAACGCCAGCCCAATTGAGCCAGTCCAGATGCGCAGACAGACCACAAGCACCTAGTGGGTGACCGCCAGCAGCGGCAGCACCTGACAGGCGTGGTCCTGCACATCGCCTTCGGCAGAGGCAAAGTTGCCGGCCAGCACATCCGCCTTGCTAGCCAGCAGCCAGAAACCCGGCTCATCGGCAAAGCGGGTGGCAATCACCGCCAGGGTGTAGCTGCCCATCTGCCCGCTGGCACCTGCCACCTCATCGGCCAGCAAGCGAAACGGTTGTACGCCATCCAGCGTCTCCCCCGACACCGCCCGCGCCAGATAGGCATGGCCGTTGATGCCCTCTGGCAGCGGCTGCCAGTGCGGCCCGATGCCAGCCTGTTGCAAACGCGCGGGCAGTTCCGGCCGGACGCAGGAAACATGAATGTGTAGCTGGTTCTGGCTGCGGCCCCATGGCGAGTTCACCGTCAGGGCCACCGCCTCGCGCGGCAGCACACTGCCATACAGCCGCTCCATCCACTGCCTTGCCTGCCAGGCGGCAGCCCAGTAGTCCGGCGCATCCGCCTGCAAAAGCAAGGGGCTTTCAATACCGCTGACCCGCGCGGTGGGAATCAGCAGGTATTGCAATACACCATGAATATCCTTGAGCACGATGAAGCCCTTGTCCTCGCCCTGCTGCAGCGACACCTGTGCACAAGGGGCCGGATCCCGCTGCTGCTGCCAGTTGGGCACGCATTGCTGATGCACGATATTCCACAAGGCATCGGCATTGGCGGCATATACCGCCCAGGACACCAGCAAGCCAAGCAGCGCCAGCACGGCACTGCCCCGAAAGATTTTCACCGCCATCGAATGATGCCTCTGCCACAGGAAAAACCGCATTTTGCCGCAAGCGAATGACAAACCGTCGCTCAGCGCGGCGGCAGCAAGCTGGGCAAGGGCCAGCGCTTGACTGTCCACTGCGCGTACAGGCCCAGCACGGCGGACAAGGCCAGCGACACCACAAAGTAGCCGGACGGCCCCATCTGTGCCATCACCACCGAGCACAACAGCGGCCCCAGCGTGCCGCCCAGCGCATACACCATCAGCAGGGATGCGCTGATTTCCACCCGGTGGCGCGGCGGCATGGCATCGTTGGCAATACCGCTGAGCGTGCCGTAAAAAGTAAAGGCAATCGCCACATACACCATCACCAGCGGCAGCATCCAGTCGCTGCCGGTCAGCAGGATCAGCACCAGTGACAAGCCAGCCACCACCAATGCCGAATAGGCCAGCAACTGACCACGATCGCTGCTGTCAGCCCACTTGCCCATCGGCCATTGCAGCAGCGGCGCCGCCAGCAAGGCCATCCCCATGAAACCGGCAATCTCCGCTGCCGACTTGCCCAGCTGGCTGAGCATGGCGGGCATCATGGTGTAAAAGGCACTGTTGAAACAGCCAGCCAACAGCGCACCCACCAGGCTGAGTGGTGCGCGCCGTCCCAGCAGGCGCAGCGTGCGCAGCGCACGACCCAGCACACTGCCGGCACTGGGCGCGGACAACTGCTGCGGCTTTTGCTGGGTCAGCGTGACGGGAATGATGGCCAGGGCAAACAGCATGGCCACAATGATGAAAGGCCAGCCGGTCTGCGTGAATGGCAGCTTGAGCAACCACTGACCGGCGCTGGCTCCCAGATAGCTAATGATCAGGTAGAGCGAAAACAACTGTCCGCGCTGATTATTGCTGACACAGCCGTTCAGCCAGCTTTCCACCACCATGTAGATACCCACCATGGCCAGGCCATTGCCCAGCCGCGACAGCAGCCACAGCCAGGGCGAGGTAAACAAGGCCTGGCACAGGGTCAGCACACAGATCATGGCGGTAAAAGCAGCAAAGGCGCGGTGGTGACCGTACTGGCGGATCATACCGCTACAGACAAAACCACCGGCAAAGAAACCGGCATAGTAAGCCGACTGCACCATGCCGGCCACCGCCACCGGCACACCATTGGCCAGCAGGCTGAGCGAGGTTTCGGTACTACCCAGCGCATTACCCACCACCAGCAAGGCATAAGCCAGCAACAGGCTGGCCACCGCCCGCAACATGCTGCGCCAGCTGCGCTCTACCACCATCACGCCTTCCATGGACTGACGGCCTCCGCATTGAGGTCAACAAGGTTCACCATTATGCATCAGAGACCGGCCACAGCCATGCCTGCAAACGACAAGCGATGAGATCGTCAGCAGCACCGGCATGCCCTTATTACACTTTATCCTGCTGCTTGCGCCATGCCGCCAGCTCGCTCAGTTTCAGCCCGCGTGGAAACGGGCGGTGCTTGCCATGGGCAATGCGTTGCGAGCGGTAAATGCCGGTATGGCCGGAAAACATGTAACTGGCCACACAGGCCAGCGCGGCGTAGATGCCCACCTCACTGCCAAACAGCTCCATCGCCATGATGGTGGACGCCAATGGCGTATTGGCCGCCCCGGCAAACACCGCCACAAAACCCAGTCCGGCCAGCAGGGAGAACGGCAGGTGCAACAGCGGGGACAAGGCATTGCCCAGCGTGGCACCGATGAAAAACAAGGGGGTCACTTCGCCACCCTTGAAACCACTGGCCAGCGACAACACGGTCAAGCCCAGCTTGGCAGCAAAATCATAAGCGGGGAGTGGCTGGCTGAAAGCGTCCACGATGGTGGGAATGCCCAGCCCGATAAAGCGCTCGGCACCAGTTGGCCAGACAATGGCAACCAGCAGCAGCCCACCAAGCAGCGGGCGCAAGGGCGCATAAGACACATGACGCTTGATCAGCGCCGACAAGGCATGGGTGCTGTTGGCAAACAACTTGCCGACCAGGCCAAACAGCGCACCGGCCACCAGCGTGGCCAGCAAGCTCCAGGCTCCAAGCGTGGGAAACTGGCTAATGGCGTAATGGGTATGCTGCACACCCCAGCCCAGGCCCACCTGATCGGCCACGATGGCCGCCAGCAGGCAGGGAAACAGCGCGTCGTAACGCATGCGGCCAATGGCCAGCACCTCCAGCGCAAACACTGCACCCGCCAGCGGTGTACCAAATACCGAGGCAAAACCGGCAGCAATCCCGCACATCAGCAAGATACGCCGATCCGCATTGCCCAACCGCAGCAAATGCGTAACCTGATCGGCCAAGGCTCCGCCCATTTGCACGGCGGTGCCTTCGCGCCCCACCGAAGCGCCAAACAAGTGGGACATCACCGTCCCCCATAGTACCAGCGGCACCATGCGCAGCGGCACAATGCGGGTGGGGTCGTGAATTTCGTCGATCAGCAGGTTATTGCCCGCCTCCACCTGACGGCCAAAGCGCAGGTAAACCCAGCCAACCACAAAGCCAGCCAGCGGCAGCAGAAATAACAGCCATGGCTGGCTATGCCGCATGGCTGTCGCCCATACCAGACTGTGCAGGAAAAAAGCGGACGCAGAGCCGGCCAGCAAGGCAACCAGGCTGGCCAGTACTAGCAACTTGCTCATGCGCGGCAGCATGGCAAGGGTTTCAGAACGGGAAATGGCAAACATGGAGTTCTTCTGAATGACAACACATAATCACCACCCGGCCGGAAAGCACAGATGCGCCTGCAGCTCCCGGCACGGGAATCCTGCAGGCATCATCAGCCCGGATGGGCGGTTTGCTGCTGCCGCTGCCATGCAGACGGCGGCGAACAGGCGGGAGGCATGCCATCTCCCAAAGAAAAGCCATGCTAGCGACAAAGCCGACGGGCGACAAGCAAAAAGCCGGGCCCCCCTTACAGGGAAACCCGGCCTGAGCAGCGTCAGCGCGGCGTTGAGGTGGTCAGCGCAGCCTCATGACAGGCTGTCATCTACATCGTTACGGGTCTTGTACAAGGAATACAGCACACCGCTCACCAGCAGAGCCAGCGTCACGCCCAGCGATACCCCGGTAGGAATATGGAACTGCACCAGCTGGATGTCATTCAGATACACCAGCCCCACTTTCACCCCGATGAATACCAGCACGATGGCCAGCGAATACTTGAGGTATTCAAAGCGGTGCACCATGGCCGACAGGGCAAAATACAGCGCCCGCAGGCCCAGAATGGCAAAGATATTGGAGGTGTACACCAGGAACGGGTCCTGGGTGATGGCAAAGATGGCCGGAATACTGTCCACAGCAAATACCAGGTCGGCGCTTTCCACCAGCATCAGTGTCAGCAGCAAGGGCGTTGCCCACCAGCCCCGCGCCAAGCCGTGCTGCTCGCCACGCACCAGAAAGTGATGACCATGCAAGGTAGGCGTCAGGCGCAGATGACGACGCAGCCACTGGTACAACTTGTTGTCCTCCAGCGACGGATGGCCCTCCTCCTTGCTGAACAGCATCTTGACCCCGGTCAGCAGTAAAAACAGACCAAACAGCACCAGCACCCACTTGAACTCGGTTACCAGTACCGCGCCCAGGCCTATCATGGCAGCCCGCAGCACAATCACACCCAGAATGCCCCAGAACAGTACTCGGTGCTGATACAGCCGTGGCACCGCCATACCGCTGAAAATCAGCGACATCACGAAGATGTTGTCCATGGACAGTGATTTTTCCACCAGGTAACCGGTGAGATACTGCATGCCAGCATCGGCGCCACGATACCACCATACCCAGCCGCCAAATAACAACCCCATGGCAATGTAGAAAGCCGACAGTTTCAGACTTTCCTTTACACCGATTTCGTGGTCGTTCTTGTTGAGCACGCCCAGATCAAACACCAGCAACGCGGCCACAATGCCTATGAACATCAGCCACATCCATAGCGGCGTGCCGACAAACAACAGATTCAGCCATTCCATCATTCGATTCTTTCAGTAAATACCTGCCACACCATCCGGCTAAAACGCAGATGAGCAGGACCAGCCTGCTCATCGATCACACCCGTTGCAGTTGCAAACCCTTAGAGTGCCGACTGCAAGGCAGCAATACGCGATTCCAGCGACGGGTGGCTGGACATCAGCCCCATCAGGCCAGCACCACCGGAAATACCGGACGCGGCCATGTTCTGCGGCAGCTCGCCAGCATGGACACCACCCAGGCGGTGCAGCGCGGCAATCATCGGCTGCGGGCTACCCAGCAGCTTGGCCGCACCGGCATCGGCACGGTATTCACGCTGACGCGAGAAGTACATCACGATGAAGGACGCCAGAATGCCAAACACGATTTCGCACACAATCACGGTAATGAAATAGCCAATGCCGGTGCCGCTGGACGACTCTTCGTCATTACGGCGCAGGAAGTTGTCCACCAGATAACCCACCACGCGGGCCAGGAAGAACACAAAGGTATTCACCACGCCCTGGATCAGCGTCAGCGTCACCATGTCACCGTTCTGGATGTGGGCAATTTCGTGCGCCAGTACGGCTTCAACTTCCTGTTCAGTCATCGACGACAACAGGCCGGTGGATACCGCCACCAGCGAATTGGACTTGCTGGCACCGGTGGCAAAGGCATTCGGTTCGCCATCGTAAACGGCAACTTCCGGCATGGGCAGGCCAGCGCGATCAGCCAGCTTGCGTACGGTAAACAGCAGCCAGCGCTCGGTTTCGTTGCTAGGCTGTTCGATTACCCGGGCACCGGTACTCCACTTGGCCATGGTCTTGGACATCCACAGCGAAATGAAGGCGCCGCCAAAGCCCATCAGGCCAGCAAAGGCCAGCAGGCTGCCCATGTTCAGGCCGCCGGCAGTAATAAAGCGGTTAATGCCCAGTAATTGGGCGGCGATGCTTAGCACCAGCATCACCGCAATATTGGTGGCGATCAGCAGAATCACACGTTTCATGATCTATCCCCTCGGTGGTGGTTGGTTGATGGCCTCTGTCTTGCAACATGGCCACGACGTTCAGATGCTGCATGATAGATGTTTCTTTGCCACGAAAAAATCAAATAAAATAGTAATATCCATACGAAAATTTCGAATCAATCATGTTCAGTCAGCTCAACTACAAGCATCTGCATTACTTCTGGGCCGTGGCACGCGCCGGCAGCGTCACGGCAGCAGCCCAGCAACTGGGCATGAGCGCGCAAACAGTGAGCGGCCAGATTTCGCGCCTGGAGCAGCAAATTGGCCGCGCCTTGTTCACCCAGCAAGGGCGCGGACTGGTGCTGACCGAAGCCGGACGCATGGCGCTGACTTACGCCGACCGTATTTTCCAGCTGGGTGAGGAACTGCAGGAAATGCTGGCCGACGCGCAACTGGATCAAACCCTGCGCCTGAGCAGCGGCATCAGCGACGTGCTGCCCAAGAGCATTGCCTACCGCCTGCTGAAGCCGGCACTGGCGCTGCCACAACGGCTACGTTTGCATTGTAATGAAGGCGCTTTCGATCAGTTGCTGCACGAGCTGGCCAGCCACAGCCTGGACTTGGTGCTGGCGGACCGACCGGCACCAGCCGCAGGCCAGCAAGCCATGCAGTCCCACTTGCTGGCCCGCTGCCCGGTGATGATTTTTGCTACCCCGCAACTGGTAGCACGCTATCAGGAAGGCTTCCCGCACAGCCTGCAGCGTGCTCCCCTGCTGTTGCCCAGCCGTGACAATGTTTTGCGCAGCCAGCTGGAGCACTGGCTGGACGAGCAAGGCATACGTGTGGAAATTGTCGGAGAGTTCAAGGACGGCGCACTGCTGCAAACCTTTGGTGAGCAAGGAGCCGGGCTGTTTCCGGCACCGGCTTTTTCGGTAGACGACATCACCGACGGTGGCAAGCTGCGCCTGCTAGGCCGGATAAGCGGTGTGGAAGAGCATTATTACGCCATTACCAACCGCCGCAAATTGCAGCACAAGGCGGTTCAGGCGATTATTCAGCAGGCAGAAACAGAATCATCCTGATGATGATTTCTCATCAAATTGCATCGATATTTCAGAGCTATTTGAACTTCCAATATATAAGAATAGTCTGATTTTTAATGTATATTGCATGCTGACTGGCTGTAAATCTGCAGCATTAGCACATGCTGCCACATCCCAGGGCGCGAAAGCCCAAGCCAGCCAGAACATGCTGACCATACGACATCGATAGACAGGCAGCGCAGGCACTGGTCGGCGCTGCCGCCAGAATGGATGCCACATTTGCCCAATCCCATGCTTGATGCCATTTTTCTCAGCCTGCAACAGGGCGAAACCACTGCCGCCGCCGCACTGGCGGACCTGGTGCGCAGCCTGCGGCCCAGCAGTGCCGACAATCACGAACAGGCCATCATGAATTTCCGCGCGCTGGCCTGGCTGCTGGAACATCACGCCGACCACCGTCAGGCCCTGCGCAGTGCATTTCTCGACTTACTGACCCAAACCAGGCAGATTCCGCTGTATACCGAATCCGGCATTCTTGCCAATACCGGCTTTTTCACCACGCTCTCCAAACGCATCGGCGAGCGGCTGCTGCCCATGCCCACGCGGGAAGATTCGCTGCAGGACCGCTTTGGCCGCCTCTTCCGCTGGAAGCAGGATCACATCTGGCTGGCGGCCATTCCGGATGAAACCTGGCAACAGCTGTGGCAGGCCATGGCCTGGCATGAAGAGCAAGACCGCAGCAGCTGGATCCAGACCCGTCTGCAAATGCTGGAATCGGTACAGATACTCAGCGCACGGGTGACCGCCATTGGCCTGGAACCGGAACTGGTACGGGTCTATCCAGACATCGAGCGTTTCGAATCCCCCTTCCTGCACCTGAATGCCGAAGTACTGAGCTATGCCGACAGCTACCGACGGGCACTGGCCGAACACACGCATTCGCAGGTGGACGACAAGCACATTCTGGTATTGCTGGAGCAGTGCGAGCTGATTCTGGGCAAAATTCGCAAGAATGCGTCCCGTAACGGCATTTCCGTCAACCTCACCTATCAGGCACTGCGATTGCTGCAAAGCCTGAATCGCTTGCGCGCACTGCTGGCCTTGCTGGAGCCGGAACACGACCCGGCACATAACCCGGCCCTGTTTCATTTGCTGGTGGATTTCGCCCGTGCGGAAAACCGCAAATACAGCGTCAGCGATGTCTTCAAATCCAACACCGAGCTGCTTGCCCTGCAGGTAACCGAACATGCTGGCCGTCATGGCGAACACTATATTGCCGAATCACGCCGGGAATGGGGCAGCATGGCCAAGGCGGCAATGGGTGCCGGCCTCATCGTTGGCATCATGGCCCTGATCAAGCTGCTGCTGGCCCAGGCCCACCTGCCCCTGCTGTGGGAAGGGCTGGCCTATGGCATGAACTACGCCATCGGCTTCATCATCGTGCAGCTGCTGCATTTCACCATTGCCACCAAGCAGCCAGCGATGACTGCCGCGCGGATTGCCGCCGCCCTGCACCAGCAGGAAAAAAGCGCCAGCCGCGTAGCACTGGATGATCTGGCCGAACTGGTGATCAAGGTGCTGCGTACCCAGTTCATCGCCATTCTGGGCAATGTGCTGCTGGCCATTCCTACCGCTGCCATCATTGCCTATGGCTGGCATGCACTGGCAGGCAGCACGGTGGTATCGCCCGACAAGGCACACCACCTGCTGCACGACCTGGACCCGGTATCCAGCCTGGCCCTGCCGCATGCCGCCATTGCCGGTGTATTTCTCTTTCTGTCGGGGCTGATTGCCGGTTACTACGACAACAAGGCCATCTACCGCCGCATACCGGAGCGGCTGGCGGCGCACCCCTTGCTCAACAAGCTGCTGGGCCGCCACCGGGCCTGGAAGCTTGGGCACTATGTGGAACACAATCTGGGTGCGCTGGCCGGCAATTTTTATTTCGGCCTGTTTCTGGGCCTGACCGGCACCATCGGCATCATGCTTGGCCTGCCGCTGGATATCCGCCATATCACCTTCTCGGCAGCCAATCTGGCGTTTGGTTTGGTCACGCTGGATTTCCAGCTGCCGCTCGGCATGGTGGCCATGTATTGTGGCGGCCTTGTCCTGATTGGCATGACCAATCTGGCAGTCAGTTTCAGCCTGGCGCTATGGGTTGCGCTGCGCTCGCGCAAGCTGGACGGCCGGCAAGTGCTACCACTGGTCCCCTTGCTGTTGAAACGCTTTGTACGCCAGCCGCTGCTGTTTCTCATCCCGCCAGCCACCACGCACGGCAACCGGGCCGAGGATGGCACCACGCCCCAACCCGGACAGCAGGATCATTAAACCCAGCCGGTGGGCATCTCCCTTCAGCGGGAGAGGGTAATATGGATATACGCGGCATGGCACCTCGGTTAAACTTGCCGCTCATTCATTTATTTCCCCGCCCTGATGAGTAAGCGCCGTATCTTTGACAGCATCATCACCCGGCTGGTGATCTTGGTGGTCTGCCTGGTCAGCCTGGGAACGGTGATACGCTACTACGCACTGGGCAGCTTTCTGCGGCAGGAACTATCCACTGTTGTGCAAGAGCAGCAACAGGCCATGGCGGGCTATGTGGCCAGGGATATCGATGACAAGATCACCCAGCGGCAGACTCTGCTGTCTCAATTAGCCACTGACCTGCCACAAACCCTGCTGGTGCAGCCAGCTGCCCTGCAGGACTGGCTGCGCCAGCACTATCGCTACCAGAGCCTGTTTCCCGGCGGCCTGTTCGTTACCGATCCGCGTGGCCGCGTGATTGCCGACTACCCCACGGTACCGGGTCGACAGAACCACAGCTACGCAGAACGCGACTACATCCAGTCTGCCGCCAAGGGCCGCAGTTACATCGGCAAACCGGTCATCGGCATTGCCCTGCGCGTGCCCATCCTTCCCATGGCGATCCCGCTGTTTGACCGGCACAAGCAGGTGAGTGCCATCCTGGTCGGCATTACGCCAATCTCTACGCCCGGCTTCCTCGATCTGCTGCAAAAAACCCAGATCGGCCATGGCAAGGGCGGGTTTCTGCTGGTTTCGCCTCGCGACAATATGTATATCGCCACTTCGCACAAAGAAATGGCGCTAAGCCCGCTGCCCCCGCCTGGAAATAATCCGCTGCATGACCGTGCCATGGCCGGTTATCGCGGCAGTGGCATTACCACCAATGCCAATGGCGAAGAAGAAGTTGCCGCCATGGTTACCGTCCCCAGCACTAACTGGTTTGTCGTGGCGCAGCTTCCTGCCAGCGAAGCATTTGCTACGGTTGGCCACGCCCAGTTTTTCGCCATCAAGGGGGCCATCATCGCCACCATCCTGTTTGCCCTGCTGGCCACCCTCTGTATGTATTTTGTTCTGCGTCCGCTGTTTCAGGCAGCGGAAGACGCCGAACGCATGGCACATGGCGACATGCCGCTATTACCCCTGTCTATCCGCCGCCGTGACGAAGTCGGCCACCTGATTGCCGCCTTCAACCGTCTGCTGGGGAAATTGCACGAACAACAAGGCCAGCTGGAACGACTGGCGCATCATGACAGCCTTACCGGGCTGCCTAACCGCCGCCTGCTGGCAGACCGCCTGAAACTTGCACTGGCGCAATCTCGCCGACACCACACGCACCTGGCCTTGCTATTCATGGATCTGGATGGATTCAAACGCATTAACGACAGCCTGGGGCATGATGCTGGCGACGAAGCACTGCGCATGGTGACGGCACGGCTGCAAGCGATTGTGCGCGAGTCCGACACCCTGGCCCGCATTGGTGGAGACGAATTCATCCTGCTGATGAGCCATCTGGATACTCAGGCTGCAGAAATGGCCCGTATCGTGGCCGACAAATGCATTGCCGCCATGCAGCCGCCGCTGCTGATTGGTGATGCAACATTCAAGGTGGGCATCTCCATCGGCATTGCACTGGACCGCGCCGACAGCACGGCAGATTCGCTGATGCAGGAGGCGGATCAGGCGATGTACCTGGCCAAGTACAACGGTGGCGACTGCCAGCGCCACAACTAAGGCGCGGGCCACTTTCAGCTGCTGCAGCGCAATATCCACCTCAGGAAAACAGCATCGGTCAAAGCCAGTCTTTTGATCGCGATCAAGCCAACCGACACCCACTTTAATTTCAGCATCCCGTCACCAAAATTCATCATATTTCCAGCTGATAACCCTGTTGTAGTAAAAAACTACAGTGAATAAGGCCAAGGCTGGCTCCATATACTACAAATCACCCAAAGCCGGAAACTGATAATGGGGTGGTCTGTTCAGACCTCCTACCCCGCCATTCCGGCTAGCCGAGCAGGCAGCCTGCCCTGTGCAGACGGCTCCCCCTGCCCGCGACGTTTGCTGTTGCTTCCATCCAGATAACAGAAGGAGACGGTGATGTTGATCGGTGTACCCAAGGAAATCAAAAACCACGAGTATCGCGTTGGTCTCACCCCTGCCGGTGTAAGAGAACTGGTGGGTCATGGTCACAAGGTGCTGGTGCAGACCCAGGCCGGGCTCGCCATCGGCTTTACCGATGAGCAATACATCCAGTCCGGCGCCTCGATTGCTTCTTCAGCCGAAGAGGTATTTACCAAAGTTGACATGGTGGTCAAGGTCAAGGAGCCCCAGCCGGTGGAATGCCGCATGCTGCGCCCAGGACAAATCCTGTTCACCTATCTGCACCTGGCACCGGACCCGGAGCAAACCAAGATGCTGACCGAATCCGGCGCGATTGCCATTGCCTACGAAACGGTAACCGATGAGCGTGGCGGCCTGCCCTTGCTGGCTCCTATGTCGGAAGTGGCCGGCCGCATGGCCATCCAGGCTGGTGCCCATGCGCTGGAAAAAGCCCAGGGTGGCCGTGGTGTGCTGCTGGGCGGCGTGCCCGGCGTGGCCCCGGCACGGGTGGTGGTGATTGGCGGCGGCGTAGTCGGGCTGAATGCGGCACGCATGGCGGCCGGACTGGGTGCTGATGTCACCATCCTGGATAAATCCCTGCCGCGTCTGAAGGAAATCGACATGGTGTTTGGCGGCCGCATCAAGACCCTGGTGTCCAATACCGCCAATATCGATGAATGCATCCGCGAAGCCGATATGGTGGTTGGTGCGGTGCTGATTCCGGGGGCTGCTGCACCCAAGCTGGTGACCCGCGCCATGCTGGGCAATATGAAACCCGGTGCCGTACTGGTGGACGTGGCCATCGACCAGGGCGGCTGTTTTGAAACCAGCCGCGCAACAACGCACCAGGACCCCATCTACGTAGTGGATGGCATCGTGCATTACTGTGTGGCCAATATGCCTGGCGGCGTGGCCCGCACCTCTACCCAAGCGCTGAACAACGCCACCCTGCCCTTCACCCAGGAACTGGCCGACAAAGGCTGGCGTCAGGCATTGCTGGATAATCCGCACTTGCGCAACGGCCTGAATGTCTGCCATGGCAAGATTACTTACAAGGCCGTGGCAGAAGACCTGGGCTATCCCTATGTCGATCCGGTCGAAGCCATCAAGGCCGCATCCTGACCCCGGGCCAGCCGGTATCACAGGCAAGCGGGCATCCCGAAAGGGGGCCCGCTTTTTACATTGCAGGCCCCCGCGACCACAGTAAGCGCCCGGCATCAGGCGCAAAAAAACCGCTGGCCGATCAGGGGCAGCGGTCTGTGGCTGGCAAGGCGACCGGGCTTAGTCAGCCAGCAGCTTCTGCACTACATCAACATAGCCTTGCTTGGCGTCATCGCTGGCCATGCCCTTGAGCTTATCCCAGGCATCGTATTTGGCGCGATTGATGAAGTCCATCATGCCGGGACGTTCACCGGCCACATCGCCCTCGCTGGCTTGCTTGTACAGTGCGTACAGCTGCAGCAGGGTTTGGTTGTCCGGGCGCTCGGACAGCGAGGTGACATCGGCCTGGGCCTGGGTGAACAGCGCGTTCAGATCAGACATGCTTCTTCCTTCGTGGTCGGATTATCAAAGCGGTATGTTCCGCTGTATTGAATCAACTCCAGCCAGGCTTGCTGCGCAGCAAAACCAGTGCCGGAGTGGCTGAATTTAGCATGAAACCAAGCCAGCCGGTGCGGCCATGCTTTCAATTGTTCAGTACCGTACCACTATCGCCATCCGTTTGCGGACCAATGCGGATCAGCTTGAAGCTTTTTACCGCACGGCCATCGCGGATGGCCGGGTAAAACGTGGCCTGGCGGAAGATCTCCATCAACGGCAGCGCTGCCTCTGCGGGACGCGCCGACACCATCTGTACCGTATCCACGGTTCCGTGCTCGTTGATATACACCCGCAAGGTAATGTCAACATCATCCATGCCCAGCCCATAAGGGGCCACCAACTGGATAGGCAGTTGCTCCAGCGCCAGCACATCCACCTGCCGGGCAGCATAGTAAAAATCAAAGCCCAGCAATTGCGCACTGGCATCTTCGTCCGAGATTGCCGCCATGCCACTGTCCGCTGCCAACGCAAACGGAGCCGAGGCATCTCCGGATCCCAACGGAAAATACAGCGGCACCGGCTGCTGTGCCTGCGCTGCGCTGGCTGCCTTAGCCAAATGCAGCTTCTGCCGCACTGACAGCATTACCTTGCCAGCCAATGGCTTGACGGCGGGTGCCGGCAGCGCCTTAGCCTGAAGAGGCGGGGCAATGCGCGGCGCCCTGTGTGCGGTCGCTTGGCCGGTATTGCTAGCCAGCCGCACTGTCATGCGCTGCGACTGGCCACGCAGACTGCCCTCGGAAGCCCATCGCATCAATAATGGTGCATGCAGTAACAATGACAGGCTAAGCGCCAGGATCAACCGATCGGAATCGGACAAGGCCGACCAACGCCAAGCCTGCGGGAAGCAGCGCAGCCCGAACGGCAGTTTCATGATGCCGGGCAGGCTCCGGCAAAAAGCTTATTTGGCATCCAGCAGCTTTTCGATGTCTTCTTTGGCGATGGCACCCGGCACCAGTCGACCATTGGCAAAAATCAGGCCCGGCGTGCCGGTAATGCCCAGTTCGTCACCCATGGCTTCAATCTTGTCCAGCGCGGAGGTATCGCACTTGTCGGTGCCGGTCAGCTCCTGGCCATCACGCATGAAAGCCGTCCAGGTTTTCAGCCTGTCCTTGGAACACCAGATCTGACGTGCCTTGCGCGGTGCATCCGGGTGCAGCTGTGCCAGCGGGTACAGGAAGGTGTAGATCGTGACATTGGTGATTTCAGGCAGGCTTTCGCGCTCCAGCTGCTTGCAATACGGGCAGTCCGGGTCGGTAAACACCGCCAGTTTGCGTGCGCCATTGCCACGTACTTCCTTGATGGCGTACTTCAGCGGCAGTTTGTTGAAGTCCAGACGATTCAGATCAGCCATTTTCTTTTCGGTCAGACTGGTCTTGGCATCGGTATCAATCAGATCACCGACAAACAGGTATTTTGCAGACGCATCGGTGTAAACAATCTGCTTGCCCTTTACCACGACTTCATAAATACCTTGCACCGGGGTTTCGCTGACACTCAGCACCTGACGGTTGGGAAAGCGGGTGGTGAACGCTTTTTTTACCTGCTCGGTGCCGGTAGAAGTGGCGTTGGCATTGCAGGCAGTCATGCTCAGCAACAGGGAGGCGGCCAGCGCCAGGGCTTTTACAGTGGTTTTCATTCACAATCCTCGGGTTCAGAAGCCTATGGCATGACGGGCAAACTGGCGCTTGAGCGGTGTCAGCCGGTTGGTCAGGGTAAGGCCGGTATTGCGTAACCAGGACAGGCCTGGCACGTGTTGAGTATGAAATAGTCGGTACAGGCCATCACAGGTAAGTTGCATGGTCTTGACCGCCTCGCGCCGTTCACGTTCGTAACGGCGCAGCAGCATCCAGTTGCCGGCATCGCCCGGTGCTTGCAGCAAGGCGGCCAGCTTGGCGGCACCCTGAAACCCCAGGTTGACCCCCTGCCCCGCCAGCGGATGCACGGTGTGCGCCGCATCACCAACCAGCGCCAGCCGCTGGCTGACAACCGCTGCCGGCTGGATCAAGCGCAAGGGAAAGGCTGCCGCCGGCCCCAGCAGGCTCAGATGGCCCAACTGGTGATTGCCAGCGGCGGCCACCTGTGCGCACAGCTGCTCGGCAGAAAGCGTCAGCAAGGCATCAGACCGGGCTGTGGACCACACCATGGAAATACGATTACCCGCCATGGGCAACCAGGCCAGGATGCTGTCACCAGTAAACCATTGCCGGGCGATATTGCCATGCGGTTTCTCACAGGCAAAGTTGGCCACCACTCCGCTTTGGCCATAGGGCTTGATGCTGGCGGCCAAGCCGGTCTGGCTACGCACCCAGGAGTTGGCACCATCCGCCCCCACCACCAGCGCGCCTTGCAGCACACGGCCATCTTCCAGCGTCAGGCTGGCCATGCTGGCTGTGGTGGCAAGTGCCGCCGGGCGCACACCGGTGAGGCAATCGACGCTACTATCGGCCAGCCGCTGCCACAAGCGGGCCAGCAGCCAGCGGTTTTCCACTATCCATGCCAGCGCGCTGGCACCGGCATCACTGGCGGCAAACTGGATGCGGCCACCGGCATCGCCGCATACATCCATGCTGGCAATGGTGCCGATGCGGGACATATCCGGCCAGGCTTGCAGTTGTTCCAGAAAACGGCGGTTAAGCGGGCTAACCGCATAGATGCGGGCATCCCAGCCTTGCTCCAGATCGTCAAAGCGAGCGGCAGCACCTTCCAGCAGGGCGATCTTGCGCCCACTGTCGGCCAGGGCCAGTGCCAGACTGGCACCGACCAGACCACCGCCAACAATGATGACATCGTACTGAGTCATGAATCTGTTTCCTAAAGCCCAAATACCAGATGCCGGGCAAAGGCACGCCGCAGCGGCGGCACACTGTCCAGCGTGCTCATGCCCACGCCGCGCAAGGCACTGACCAGGGCGGAATCGCCGTCAAACAGCTTGATCAGGCCGTGGGTGAAACCCACCACGGCATGGCTGTCCAGTTTACGGCTGGCGGCATACACCGCCAAGGCAGCCGCATCGCCCGGATCGCTAACATCATTCAACGCCTCGGTCAGGCCGATAGCATCGCGCAGGCCCAGGTTCAGGCCCTGTGCCGCCACCGGATGCATGGTTTGCGCTGCGTTGCCAATCAGCACCACGCGCCCGCTGCTGACACGGTTGACCTGACGCAGTGCCAGCGGAAAGCTGGCGCGCGGGCCGATGGCCAGCACCTTGCCCTGGCGCTCGCCGAGGGCCTGCTGCAATTCGGCCATCACCTGCTCATCCGCAGCCTGCTGCAGGGCTTGGGCATCATCGTGACTGCGGGTCCATACCAGCATGTATTGATCGCCATGCGGCAACAGGGCAAACGGGCCTTGCTTGGAAAAACGCTCATAGGCCACCCCGGCCGGTGGCTGCTCGGTTGTCACCTCGGCCAGCACCGCGCATTGCTGGTAGTCATGCACCAGACGCTTGATACCGGGCAGGCTGTCCGCCAGCGCTCCGCCTTCGGCCAGTACCACCAAACGTGCGGTCAGGCTGATATCGCCATGCACGCCGCTGGTTTTTACCGTGGCGTAGCAGGCCATGCTGTTGACTGCTTCAACGCGGGTTTCCCACCATACTTGTACCCCGGCCTGTTCCAGCCGGGCATTGATGGCTAGCGTCAGCGCCGGATAATCCACCACCACGCCCAGATGTGGCAGTTTGAGATCGGCCGCATCCAGCCGGGTTCGGCCAAATGCACCCTGCTGTGACACATGCACGCTGTCGATCTGGCTGGCGGGCAAGTCGTCCGGCCATGCACCAGACGCTGCCAATGCTTCACGGCTATACCAGGATAGCGCCAGCGCACGGGCGTCGTTGAGCGGAGCATCCTTGGCACGGGCTTCTACCAGCAATACACGGCGGCCAGCTGCGGCAAAACGCAGCGCGGCCAGCGCGCCTACCGGCCCACCGCCAACGATAATGATGTCGGCGTGCTCGCCACCATCATGGCCGCAGTCGCGGCTGTGTTGTCTGTCTGTGTTCTTCATGTTCAGACACCCTGCATCAGGATTTCAATTGCATCGATTTCTTTGGGCACATCGGCGGTATACACCTCGTGGCCGTCTTCGGTTACCAGCACATCGTCCTCGATGCGGATACCGATATTGTGCAGTGCCGGCGGGACATTATCCGCCGGACGGATATACAGACCGGGTTCGATGGTGGTGCACATGCCGGGTTGATAGCTGCGCCATTGACCGCCCAGCTTGCGCTGGCCGACATCATGCACGTCAAGGCCAATCATGTGGCCAATGCCATGCATGTAGAACTGACGGAAGGCACCGGATTCAATCACCCCGTCCACGCTGCCGGTGAGCAGCTTGAGGTCCAGCATGCCCTGCACCAGCACCGCGAGGGCAGCATCGCCCGGCGCATTCCACAGTGCACCAGGCTTGACCTCGGCAATGCCTGCCAGTTCCGCCGCTAGCACGATTTCATATACATCACGTTGGGCGGCGCTGAATTTACCATTCACTGGAAAGGTGCGGGTGATGTCTCCAGCATAGCCATTCAGTTCGCAACCGGCATCGATCAGCAGCAAATCACCATCGTTCAGACGCGCATTATTGGCTGCGTAATGCAGGGTGCAGGCATTGGCACCGCCAGCCACGATGCTTTCGTAGGACGGGTAGCGGGCACCATTGCGAATGAAGGTGTGCAGGATTTCCGCTTCCACCTGATATTCCATCATGCCCGGCCGGGTGGCGCGCATGGCCTGGATATGGCCGTGGGCGGAAATCTGCCCGGCACGGCGCAAGGTGGCGCGTTCGCCAGCGTCCTTGACCATGCGCATTTCATCCAGCACCGCCAGCAGGTCGTGGTACAGCGCGGGCGGCTGTTCACCGCTGCGATAACGCTGGCGCACAGCGTCCAGCCAGCCATTCACCCGCGCGTCAAAACCGGCATTGCGGCCAATATTCCACCACAGCGACTTCTGGCCGCTCAGCAGATCGGGCAGGCGGGCATCCAGTTCGCTGATGCAATAGGCCTCGTCAAAGCCAAAGGCTTCACGCGCGCCATCCGGGCCAAAACGAAACCCTTCCCACACCTCCCGCTCAAGGTTCTTTTCCCGGCAGAACAGGATGGATTTGCCCGTCCCGGCATCCAGCACCAGTACGGCTTCCGGCTCGGCAAAGCCGGTAAGGTAAAGAAAATGGCTGTCAGCCCGGTAGGGGTAGTGGCTGTCGGCATTGCGCACCACTTCGGGCGCGGTAGGCAGGATGGCGATGCCCTCCCCCATCTGCTGCATCAGACGCGTACGGCGCTCGGCATGACTCTGGTACATGATGACTCTTTCGCATGACTTGAACCGGCCAATATCCCGGCATGGCTGCAGTTTACACTGCTGCGGCGATGCTGCCGATGCTGACGATCAGCAAGCGCCAGACATGAAAAAGGCTTGCCGGCAGGCAAGCCTTGCAGTGATACCGACAGCCTGTCAGTCCAGCAGCGTGGCGGAGGTGTACACGTCCTGCACGTCGTCCAGATCTTCCAGCGCATCCAGCAGCTTTTGCATGCGCATGGCGTCTTCACCGGCCAGTTCGGTTTCGTTTTGCGGCTTCATGGTGACTTCGCCCATTTCCGCCTTGAAACCCTTGTCTTCCAGCGCTTGTTTCACATCGCTGAATTCGTACGGGCCGGTGATGACTTCGATGGAGCCGTCATCATTGGTGATCACGTCTTCCGCACCACATTCCAGTGCGGCTTCCATCAGTGCGTCTTCATCCACACCCGGCGCAAACACCAGGAAGCCGCAATGGCTGAACTGGAAGGCCACGCAGCCGTCAGTCCCCATATTGCCGCCATACTTGGAGAAGGCATGGCGCACATCGGCCACGGTGCGGGTTTTGTTGTCAGTCAGGCAGTCCACCATCACGGCAGCGCCGCCAATGCCATAACCTTCGTAACGGCATTCAACGTAATCCACGCCTTCGAGCTGACCGGTACCGCGCTTGATGGCGTTATCGATATTGTCCTTGGGCATGGATTCGGCCTTGGCCTTGTCCACTGCCAGCCGCAGACGCGGGTTCATGTTGACATCGCCGCCGCCCATCTTGGCAGCAACGGTGATTTCCTTGATCAGACGGGTGAAGATCTTGCCACGCTTGGCATCCTGACGACCCTTGCGGTGCTGGATGTTCGCCCATTTGCTATGACCTGCCATAATTGCCTCAATCTCGTGTGGCCCGCAGCCGGGCCGGTTTAATGCCGGAAAATTTGGCCGCTATTCTAGCAGAAAGCTATTTCGCCTTCAGCATGGCCAGCATGAAGGTGAAGGCCTGGCCGTAAATCTGCTCGATGGCCGGCACCATCAGCGGCAGCGTCAGATAGATGGTGATGAAACCGATCATCATCGTCAGCGGAAAGCCGAAGGTAAAAATATTGAACTGCGGTGCTGCACGGGTCATCACGCCAATGGCCAGGTTGGTGACCAGCAGTGCCGCAATCACCGGCATGGATAACCAGATACCCCAGGAAATAATGTGACTGCCCCATAACACCAGGGCCTTCAAGCCCTGCGCTGGCATGCTCATGCCAATGGGCAGTACCTGAAAGCTTTCCACCAGCGTGGAAATGACGACTTGATGCCCGTCAAAGGTAAGAAACAGCAGGAATACAAACATCGACAGCAGCTGCGATATCACCGGCACCTGGGCAGCATGCATGGGGTCGAAAAACATGGCAAAACCAAGGCCGGTTTGCGCGCCCATGATGAAACCGGCCATTTCCACTGCGGTCATGGTCAGACGCATGACAAAGCCCATGGCCAGGCCAATCAGCAATTGCTGAAACAGGATGGCAATACCGGCCGCCGAGATGACCGGCACCGCCGGTGTGGGTGGTAGCAGCGGCACCACCAGCATGGTCAACATCAGCGCGAAGCCGGCTTTGAAACGGCGCGGCACGCCGCGATAGGAATAAAGCGGCTCGACCAGGAACAAGCCGATAATGCGGGCAAACGGCCAGGCAAACATGGCCACCAGCGCATTGATCTGCGCGTCAGAAATACTGAACATGGCGCGCCGGGTCAGCCAATGACGCTGGGAATACTCTGAAACAGCCGGGTGGTGTATTCCACCAGTGTGTTCAGCATCCAGGGGCCGGCCAGCACCAGTACCAGAAACATGGCCAGCAGCTTGGGGATGAAGGTCAGCGTCATTTCATTGATCTGCGTAGCCGCCTGCAGCACGCTCACCAGCAGACCCACCACCAGCGACACCAGCAACACCGGTGCCGAGACGATGATCAGGATGTACAGTGCGTTCTGTACCAGATTGATGACCAGTTCCGGACTCATGATTCTCTCCTTGTGCTGGCGGGCTCCTGCCAGCCGCCTTTGGCCATCAGCCAGTTTTCCAGCGTCTCGCCATCCCGCGTCACTGTGTTGGCTCTGCACATGACATAGCCGGCCTGCTCGAACACCGGCCTCGCCACATGGCTGGCCCAGGCATGCAGGGCGACCACCCCTGCCTGCGACGCCGTCTCTTCGAGCTGGCGGATCATCTGCAGTGCCAGCCCGCGACGCTGCGCGGCAGGTGCCACATACAACATGTCGAACTCACCGGTTTGCGTGAGCCAGGCAAAACCCAGCAATTCGCCACCAGCGCTCACACCAATGCTCCAGCTGGCACACAGGCGTGCATGCCAGGCAGAAGCGGTTTCATCGTCCCAGATACCGGCCCAGGCCAGGCGAGCCGCCAGCGGGTAGGCATGATCCGGCAGGGCCGCAATGCTGTCAGCACACAGGGCGTGACACAGTGGCAGCATATCCGGTGTAAGCGGGTGGAATTCCATTGTTAGCCGGTGTAGAAGCTTTGTACCAGCGAACCCATCAGCAGGGTCCAGCCGTCCACCAGAACAAACAGCATCAACTTGAAGGGCAAGGAGATGGTGACTGGTGACACCATCATCATCCCCATGGCCATCAGGATACTGGCCACTACCAAGTCAATGATCATGAAGGGGATGAACACCATGAAGCCGATCTGGAAAGCGGTTTTCAGCTCACTGATGACATAGGCCGGAATCAGCGTCTTCATCGACACATCCGCCTTGGTGGCCGGTTTTTCCGAGCGGGAAATCTCGATGAAAAAGGCCAAGTCCTTCTCGCGGGTCTGGCTGAGCATGAAGGCCTTCATCGGCTTGCTGGCTTCTTCCACCGCCTGGTTAAAGCTGATCTTGTCGTCGGAAAACGGTGCCCAGGCTTTGTTGTACACCTGATCAAAAGTGGGCCCCATCACAAACAGGGTAAGAAACAGCGACAGCCCCAGAATCACCTGATTGGGCGGCGACTGGGTCACCCCCATGGCCTGGCGCAACAGGGACAGCACGATGACGATACGGGTAAAGGCTGTGGTCATCAGCAGCATGGCCGGGATAAAACCCAGCGCTGTCATGAACAACAGCATCTGCAGCGACAAGGAGTAGTTCTGACCGCCACCGGCACCGGGGGTGCTGGTCATCAGCGGCAAGCCCGCCGCCTGCGCCAGCACGGGCAGAACCAGCAGCAGCAGGGGCAGCAATCGGTAGGAGAGTTTCATTATTTGTTTGTAACTTCGGATTTCTGGCGACCCTTTTCCATGGCTGCCTTGAGCCAGCGCGCAAAGGGCTCGCCAGGCTGTACCACCTCGGCACCGGCATCCGGCGGCCTGTCCATCTTGGTCAGCAGGTTGACGCTGTGGCTGGTCACCCCCAGCACTAGCCATTCGCCTTCCAGCTCGACAATCACCACTTTTTCACGTTGCCCAACCAACACCCCACTCACCACGCGCAAGCGGTTGCTGCCGCCCAGCATGCCGCCGGACATACGGCGAAACAGCCAGGCCAGCCCGACAATGGCCGCCAGTACCACGGCCAGGCCAAGGATGACCTGCAGCAGGCTGGTAAACGGTGTTGGGCTGCTGGCCGCGACCAGCGGTTGCGAGCTGGCAATCGCCGCCAGCGTGGTACAGGACCAGGCCAGCGGCAACAGGCCCCAAACCTTGCCAGTGATGCGCATTACTTTTGTAAGCGGCGAATACGTTCCGCCGGCGTGATGATATCTGTCAGGCGGATACCAAACTTGTCATTCACCACCACCACCTCACCCTGGGCGATCAGGCAGCCGTTGACCAGTACATCCATCGGCTCACCGGCCAACCCGTCCAGTTCCACCACCGAGCCTTGCGCCAGCTGCAGCAGGTTGCGGATGGCAATTTTGGTACGCCCCAGCTCCACCGTCAGTTGCACCGGAATGTCGAGAATCATGTCCAGGTTGCTGGGCACGTTCAGCGAGGACTCGCTGCCGGTACCCAGTTCCTGGAACAGATTGGTTGCCGGCTGTACTGCGGCAGCGGCGGCGGCCTGTTCCGTATCGGTGGTTTCCTGCTCCGCCATTGCGGCGGCCCAGTCATCCATCGACACTTCATCTTCCGCCGCTCCCGGGGTCTGACCTTCTTCTAGCTGCTCAGTCATTGCTTGTTGTCTCCTGCGGGCTCGACGAATTCGCCAGCCCCGGCCAATACCTTGTCTACCTTGAGGGCATAGCGCCCCTGCACGGTACCATAGTGGCATTCCAGTACCGGGATGCCGGAAACATCCACCACCACGGCCTCCGGCACATCCAGCATCACCACATCACCGTTTTTCAAATTGAGAATCTGCCCCAGCGTGACCTTGGTTTCCGCCAGGGTGGCTACCAGTTCCACTTCTGCCGCCTGCACCTGGTGCGTCATCAGGCTGACCCAGCGGTTGTCCACTTCGGTACGGTCCGCCTGCATGGTGCTGGACAGCACATCGCGAATCGGCTCGACCATGGAGTATGGCAGACAGATGTGAAAATCGCCGCCACCGGCACCCAGTTCGATGTGAAAAGTCATCGCCACCACCACTTCGGTGGGCGTTGCGATATTGGCAAACTGGGTGTTCATTTCCGAGCGCAGGTAAACGAATTCGATGGGGTGCACCGGTTCCCAGGCTTTCTGGCATTCGGAAAACACCACCTCCAGCAGACGGCGGATGATGCGCTGCTCGGTCGGAGTAAAATCCCGGCCTTCCACGCGCACATGATAGCGGCCATCACTGCCGAACAGATTGTCCACGATCAGGAATACCAGATCCGGGTCAAAAATCAGCAGGCCGGTGCCGCGCAGCGGTTTGACATGAACCAGGTTGAGGTTGGTGGGCACCACCAGATTGCGAATGAACTCGCTGTACTTCTGCACCCGCACCGGGCCCACGGAAATTTCCGCGTTGCGCCGGATGAAATTGAACAGACCTATACGCAGGTTACGGGCGAAACGTTCATTGATGATTTCCAGCGTCGGCATACGGCCGCGCACGATGCGCTCCTGCCGGCCGATATCATAGCCACGGACTCCTTGCGAGTCCTGCGCGCTGTCATCATCTTCGTCCTCGCCGGTGACGCCCCTGAGTAGGGCATCCACCTCTTCCTGGGACAGGATATCGTCGCCCATCGCTTACTGCTTCTGAATGATGAAGGAAGTAAAGAGTACGCTCTGCACCAGCTCTTCTTCGCCGGAATCCATGGACTCATTGATGATCTGCTTCACCTGCGCCTTCAGCTTGACCTTGCCATCCGGGGTGGACAGCTCGGCTGCCGATTTGGACGACAGCAGCAGGATCAGCGCACTGCGGATCTTGGGCATGTAATCGGTAAACTTCTTCTTGGCTTCTTCATCACCCAATTCGGCCTGCATGTCCACTTGCAGCAGGCTGCCATCACCGCCAGACAGATTGACAACAAAGGTATCCAGCTTTTCAAAGATGGGAGGACCTTCTTTTTTCTTCTTGGCTTTTTCCTTGGTCTGCTCAGTCTGGGCCGTCGCATCATGCGGCTTGTTCATATTGGTGAACATCACGTAGGCAAGGCCACCCATGCCGGCCAGTACCAACACCAGAAGAATCACCACCACCAGCATCAGTTTGTTGCCACCCCCTGCTTTTTTCTCGCCCTTGTCCGCTTTATCCGCTTTTTTGTCTTCTGCCATGGGTCTTCAGTCCGTACGTTAGGTTTATAAGGAAATCTTAAGCCATTTCCTTATTATATTTTCCAGATTTCCGCACGAACTGAACAGAGCCCCCTTTTGAGCAATATCAGGCAAAGATACTAAGTATCCCGCGTGCGGACTTGATGGCAGCCAGCGTATCGTCTTCGTCATTGCCAGCGGCACTCTGACGGCGGCCATTCTGGTTCTGGTTGAATTGCTGTTGCCGATTCCCGGATTGTCCGCTGGAAACCTGTGCATCGGCAAGCGCTATACCACTGGAAGCCATCATGGAAACGAGTTTCGGCATGTTGTTTTCCAGAATTTCACGCGTTGCCGGCACTGCCGAGGTAAAAATTACCTGTGCTTGATCATTGCCATTCATTTTCAGGGTGACTTCCACCGGCCCCAGTTGCGGCGGATTCACCTGGATGGTGGCCTTGTCCATTTTCATGCTGACCATGGACATAACCTGGTCACCCAGTGCCTTGGACCAATTGGGGTCAGTCATTGGCTGCGAGATAGTCAACGTCTTGGTCTGACTGGTCTGCTGTGCCGCCTGATTGGCTGCCTGACTGGCATTGGCCAGTTGATCAGCATTGGGCGGCAAGAATTGCAGTGCAGCGGCATCCTTGCCCGGCAATTCTTGCGCCTGCAAACCTGCGGAGTGCTTCTGCGGCGCGGCAGCTTGCAACAAAGGATCGATGGCGGTGTCCTTGATACCAGCACTGGCTACATCGCTTGTCACTGGCGTCGCCGTGGGCTTGTCCTGCACCGGCTGCACTTGCAAACCGGCCTGCAGCAGCGGCAATGCTGCCAGCAGCATATTGGCACTGTTATCGGTGGATGCCGTATCGTCAGCAGCTGTGGAATCCTTGTCCTGCTTGCCTTTGCCGTCACCGGAACCGGTATCCGCCTGCGTTGGCAAGGCTGTGCCCAGACTGCCGATCTGCGCCCCCAATAAACTGGCAAATAAACCGCCGGCATCTTGCGTACCGGTATCCGCCTGTCCTGACGGCATGGCTGTCTTGGCGCTGCTCGCCGGCATTACGGTAATCGTCATGGCCGAAACCCCTGGGGAAAGATGCAGGCTTAGCAGCAAGTTGCATGCCAGCAGACTGCCCCAGCCAGTTACCGTCGCATTTGCTTTATTTTATTAATGCGAATCATTATCTTTTACATTACAATTGCAAATATTCCTGCCAGAACCAGTGCCCAAACGCACCTGACTACCGCAGTTCCCGTTGAATATCTGCAAGGAGCATAACCAGATGTCCCGTCCGTCCGCACGCATCCTCACCACCGCCCTGCTGGTTTCCACCCTGTTCGCTACCGCTGCCCATGCCGCACCCAGCGCCGAAGGCATCGTGGTTTACAACGCCCAGCATGAAAGCCTGACCAAATCCTGGGTGGAAGGCTTTACCAAAGAAACCGGCATCAAGGTTACCGTGCGCAATGGCAGCGACAGCGAAATGGGCAACCAGATCGTACAGGAAGGCGCATCCTCGCCTGCAGATGTATTCCTCACCGAGAATTCCCCGGCCATGGTGCTGGTAGACAATGCGCACCTGCTGGCACCGGTGGAGGCAAGCACCCTGGCGCAGGTTGATCACGCCTACCGCCCGGCACAGGGTAAGTGGGTTGGCATTGCCGCCCGCTCCACGGTATTTGTCTACAACAAGAACCGCGTGTCGCCAAAGGAATTACCCAAGTCGCTGCTGGATCTGGCCAAGCCGGAATGGAAAGGCCGCTGGGGCGCTGCACCTGCCGGAGCCGACTTCCAGGCCATCGTCAGCGCCTTGCTGGAGCAAAAAGGCGAAGCAGTCACCCTGGGCTGGCTGAAGGCGATGAAAATCAATGCACTGCCTTACAAGGGCAACAGCGTGGTGATGAAGGCGGTCAATGCCAGCCAGATCGATGGCGGTGTGATCTATCACTATTACTACTTTGGTGACCAGAGCAAGACTGGCGAAAACAGCAAGAACACTGCGCTGCACTACTTCAAGCAACAAGATCCGGGTGCCTTTGTCAGCTTGTCCGGCGGCGGCGTGCTGGCTTCGAGCAAGCACAAGGAAGAAGCCCAGGCCTTCCTGCAGTGGATTACCGGCAAGGGTGGGCAAACCATCCTGAGAACTGAAAATTCCTTCGAGTACGCCGTGGGCCTGGGTGCACAATCCAACCCCAAGCTGGTGCCGCTGAAAAATCTGGACGCGCCCAAGATTGACGCCTCCCGCCTGAACAGCCGCAAGACCGTCGAACTGATGACCCAGGCGGGCCTGCTGTAAAACCATGAGCACATCGCACTCTCCCGTCTCTGACGGGCAGCTGACGGCAACAAGCGATACTACCCTGCCCGCTGGCCTGCGCCTGCCGGGCAGGCAGTTGCCGGCCTGGCTGCAGGCCAGCTCCCTGCTGGTTTCCCTGCTGGCACTGTTGCCACTGGCCTTCATCATCGCCGTGTCGCTGCAAACCGGCTGGGATACTGTGGTCCGGCTGGTTTTCCGGCCACGTGTCGGCGAATTGCTGCTCAACACCAGCTTGCTGATGCTGATAACCGTGCCGCTATGCGTGGCAGTGGGCATCGCCATGGCCTGGCTGACGGAGCGCAGCAATCTGCCGGGGCGTCGCATCTGGTCGATGCTGGCCATCGCCCCGCTGGCGGTGCCTGCCTTTGTCCACAGCTATGCCTGGATCAGCCTGCTGCCCGCCTTTAACGGGCTGAGTGCGGCGGTATTACTATCGGTAATTGCCTATTTCCCGTTTATCTACCTTCCCGCCTCGGCAGCCTTGCGGCGCATGGATCCGGCGCTGGAAGACAGTGCAGCTTCGCTGGGGCTGAGCCCTTGGGCGGTGTTCCGCCGGGTAACCATGCCGCAGCTGAAGCTGGCAATATGGGGTGGAACCTTGCTGGTCAGCCTGCACTTGCTGGCCGAATACGGCCTGTACGCCATGCTGCGCTTTGACACCTTCACCACGGCCATCTTTGATCAGTTTCAGTCCAGTTTTAATGGCCCAGCAGCCAATATGCTGGCCGGCGTACTGGCATTGTGCTGTCTGGCACTGCTGTGGCTGGAGGCAGGAACACGCGGCAACGCCCGCTATGCAAGACTGGGTGCCGGTTCGGCCCGCAGCAGCGCACCAGTAAGACTGGGATGGCGCTGGACTCTGCCCGCGCTGCTGCTATGCCTGCTAAGCGTAGCCCTGACGCTGGGCGTACCGCTGATCACGCTGGGCCACTGGCTGTGGGAAGGCGGCACCGCCGCATGGGATAACGACAGCCTGTGGCCGGCATTGCAGCAGACCATGCTGCTTGGGGCGCTGGGGGCCGTACTGACCGTGCTGGCAGCCATTCCGCTGGCCTGGCTGTCCATCCGCGCACCCAGCAGGCTGCAAAGGCTGCAGGAAGGCTGCAACTACATCACCAGCGCCTTGCCTGGCATTGTGACGGCACTGGCACTGGTCACCATCACCATCAACTTTGCCCGCCCGCTATACCAGACCGTGTTCACCATTCTGCTGGCTTATTTGCTCATGTTTCTGCCACGGGCTCTGGTCAGCCTGCGCGCCGGTATTGCGCAGGCCCCTGCCGAACTGGAAAATGCCGCCCGCAGCCTGGGCAGCTCTCCCAGCCAGGCACTGTGGCGGGTGACGCTGCGCCTGGCCGCTCCCGGTGCAGCAGCCGGCATGGCAATGGTGTTTCTGGCCATCAGCAACGAGCTGACCGCCACCCTGCTGCTGGCCCCCAACGGCACCCGCACGCTGGCAACCGGCTTCTGGGCCATGACCAGCGAAATCGACTACATCATGGCTGCGCCGTATGCGCTGCTGATGGTGTTGCTGTCGCTGCCGCTAACCTGGCTGCTTCATTACCATTCAAAACGGAGTGCCGGTCGATGACATCCCTGCACCTGCAGCATCTGAGCAAATACTTTGGCACAACCCGCGCGGTCGACGATGTTTCGCTGACGACCAAGCAAGGCAGCCGCCTGGCCATTGTCGGCCCCTCCGGCTCGGGCAAAACAACCCTGCTGCGCATGATTGCGGGCTTCGAATATCCCGACCAGGGCAGCATCAGCCTGAACGGCAAGACGTTTGCCGCCGACGGACGCGTCCTGCCTGCGCACCTGCGTGGCATTGGTTACGTAGCGCAAGATGGCGCACTGTTTCCCCATCTGACAGTGGCCGACAATATCGGCTTTGGCCTGACACTCAAGGGACAAGAGCGCACCCGGCGCATTGCCGAGCTGGTGGAAATGGTGGCGCTGGATGCCGCCATGCTGTCGCGCTGGCCACACGAGCTATCCGGCGGCCAGCAACAACGCATCGCCCTGGCCCGCGCCCTGGCGCAGCAACCTCAGCTGATGCTGCTGGATGAGCCTTTTTCGGCACTGGATACCGGGCTGCGCGCCGCCATGCGCAAAATGGTGGCCCAGTTGCTGGGCGAGGCCGGCATCACGGCTATTCTGGTGACGCACGACCAAGCGGAGGCCCTGTCCTTTGCCGACCAACTGGCGGTCATGCGTCAGGGTCGGCTGATTCAGGCCGGTAGCCCGCAGCAGCTGTACAGCCAGCCAGTGGATGAGGCCACGGCATTGTTTCTGGGAGAGGCCGTGATTCTGCCTGCCCATATCCATGCAGGCAGGGCAAGCTGCGCGCTGGGCCAGGTGGCGGTCGACAATGCCCAGTTCAGCGGCGACGGACGCATCATGCTGCGCCCGGAACAGCTGAGCCTGCTGCCGGACAATAGTCCTGATCTGACAGCGCAGGCCCGGGTAATAGAATGTGATTTTGGTGGCCATGACAGCCTGGTGAGCCTGCAATTGCCGGGCGAAGACAAGGTGCTGCAGTTACGCACCAGCAGTTGGGCCTTGCCCGCACATGGCAGTACCGTGGGGCTGGCGATTCAGGGACGGGCGCACCTGCTGCCAGCCTGAGCCAGCCTCATTCCGCCCGCGTGCACTAGTCGTCGCCGTGGGTTTGGTCCCAGAAGCGACGGGTGGCAAATTCATCCGTCGCTTTTTGCTCGCGGCGCGCCTGTGCCAGCTGCTCGCGTTCCAGCTCCCGTTCCAGCAGCTTCTCGTAGGCCTTGAGCTTTTTATGCTCGTTACGCCAGGCCTGACGTTCCATGATGAAGCGCTGCTTGGCGAATTCGGTATCGCCCTGCTGGATGCGCACGGCTTCGTCCAGCCGACCCAGGAATTTCTGAAAGTCCTGCCACTGGGCAATGCTCATGCCCTTCATGCCGCCATTGGTCAGCCGCTCGCGGTATTCGCCACGAAAATTCTCCAGCTGCTCTTGCCGGTTCATCGCGTCCAGCGCCTTGGCCTGCGCCTGGCGCATGCGCTCGGCTGCCGCAGCCTGCTTGTCCTCGGCCAGCTTGATCAGGAAGGTGTATTTGCTCTGTGCCATGGCCTCAGCGCCTTACGCCAGCACGCTTTCCAGTTGTAACTGGCTGGTGGTGTAGTCCTGCGATTCGTGCATGGGCTGGGTGAGGAAACTGGTCATCTGCAGCTGGCGACGCATGGCCTCGTCCAGTACCGGGTCTGAGCCCGGCACATAAGCACCCACGCTGATCAGGTCGCGATTGCGCTGGTAGCGTGAGTACAGCTGCTTGAAGTAGCGCGCCTGGTCCATCTGCTTGGGCGGCACCACGTCCACCATCACCCGGCTGATGGATTGTTCGATGTCGATGGCCGGATAGTGGCCAGCCTCGGCCAGCTCGCGCGACAGCACAAAGTGACCATCCAGAATGGCCCGTGCCGAGTCGGCAATCGGGTCTTGCTGGTCATCACCCTCGGACAGCACGGTATAGAAGCCGGTAATGGAGCCGCCACCCAGCGCGGCATTGCCGGCACGTTCAATCAACTGGGGCAGCCGGGCAAATACCGAGGGCGGATAACCCTTGGTGACGGGCGGCTCGCCAATGGCCAAGGCGATTTCGCGCTGCGCCATGGCATAACGGGTAACCGAATCCATCAGCAGCAGCACGTCTTTGCCCTGGGCGCGGAAATACTCGGCCAGCGCGGTGGCATACGCCGCGCCATGCAAGCGCATCAAGGGTGGCATGTCGGCCGGTGCAGCCACCACCACGGCGCGGGCGATGCCCTCCTCGCCCAGAATGTTCTCGATGAAGTCCTTGACCTCGCGACCCCGCTCGCCAATCAGCCCCACCACCACCACATCGGCGCGGGTGAAGCGCGCCATCATGCCCAGCAGTACCGACTTGCCGACGCCGGAACCGGCAAACAGGCCAAGACGCTGGCCTCGCCCTACCGTCAGCAGGCCGTTGATGGCGCGTACGCCGACATCCAGCACCTGCTTGACCGGAGAACGGTCCAGCGGGTTCATCGGCTGGCTGTGCAGGGGGAAATAGGCTTCGGGATGTATGGGCCCCTTGCCGTCAAGCGGGCGGCCCAGCGAATCGAGAATACGGCCCAGCAGGCTTTCACCCACCGGCACCTGGCGGCCTGCCGGTCCATTAACCCGTGCCGAAACCACATTCTGCCCGTAACACGGCGGATGGGACGGAGCCATTGGCCGTACCGGCGTACCAGGCAGCAGGCCATGGACATTGGCCAAGGGCATCAGATAGACCCTGTCGCCGGAAAAACCCACCACCTCGGCCTCCACCACATGGCTGTCCGCCAGCTCTACCTGGCAGGCACTGCCTACCGGCAGCTTGATGCCGGTGGCTTCCATCACCATGCCGGTTACTCGCAACAGCCGGCCACAGGGCTGCCACAACGGGGCATCCTGTGCGGCGCGGACACAGTCGCTCAGAAAATGACGCTGTCTATCAATCAGTGTGGTCATCGGATGTGGCTTCCAGCCCCATGGCACCGCGCAGCGCAGCCAGGCGCGCCGACAGGCGCAGATCCAGCTGCAAGGCAGCAGTATCGATGATGCAGCCACCGCGCTGAATATGCGGGTCTTCAATCCACTGCCACTGGGTTTCCGGTGTTTCCTGCTGCAGGAACTGGCGCACAGCGTCCAGATCAGCCGGATTCACCCGCAAACGTGCCTGGCTCATGGTGGAGGGTAATTCATTCAGTACTTGGCGCAGCTGGGCAATAATGGCGCTTTCACTTTGTAGCAAGTGCTCTCCGGCCAAACGTTCGGCCATCTGCACCGCGAGCTTCAGCAGGGAGGTGGCCAGTTCTTCTTCCACCCGGCCCAGTTCGCGGGCAAAGCTGGCTGACATCTCCTGCAGTGGTGTCCACAGTTGGGCAAACTGCCCTGCGGCCTGGTCGTGGCCTTGCTGCAGTCCTTGCGCCAGCCCTTCGGCATGGCCTGCCTGTACGCCTTCGTCGTAGCCGGTTTGCCAGGCTTCCTGATGAATGGCTTCCAGCTCGGAAGCGGTGGGATAGCCAGACGCGGTGGCCGGTTCGCCATCAGGTTCGATGGTTTCCTCTACAGCCTCGGCAGAGGCCGCCAGCTCGGCATCCGCCACCGTGGGTGCCTGCTCCAGGTGTCGGCGCAGGGCATCCAGCCCGGCCAGCTGGTTTGGGCTGAAACTGCCGTCGTTCTGGGTTAGCTCGGCCGGTACCCAGCTTTGCCAGCCATCCAGTTGCTCGCCCGGAATAATGGGATTATTCGACAAGGCCTTCGTCACCACCCTTGCTGCCTAGCACGATCTGACCATCGTCGGCCAGTTTGCGCACGACTTTGAGGATTTCCTTCTGCTCGGCTTCCACTTCGGACAGTTTGACCGGTCCTTTGGATTCCAGATCGTCGCGCAGCATTTCGGCTGCGCGTTGCGACATATTGCGGAAAATCTTGTCCTTGAGCTCGGCACTGGTGCCCTTGAGCGCCACCACCAGCGAGTCGGACTGGACTTCGCGCAGGATGGTCTGGATGGAACGATCGTCGATGTCGAGAATGTTCTCGAACACGAACATCTTGTCCTGAATGCGTTGCGCCAGTTCCGGGTCGTATTCACGGATGTAATTGAGCGCCGAGCCTTCCACATTGGAACCCATGAAGTTGAGGATTTCCGCAGTAAGGCTGATGCCGCCAGAAGCACTCTTCTTGATGCGATCAGAGCCGGACAACAGCTGGGTCAGCACATCGTTCAGTTCGCGCAGCGCCTGCGGCTGTACGCCTTCCAGCGTGGCGGTACGGATCAGCACCTCGTTGCGCAGCCGCTCCGGGAAGAAGGCCAGGATGGAGCTGGACAGGTCCGGCTCCAGATGCACCAGGATGGTGGCAATGATCTGCGGGTGCTCGTGGCGGATCAGGTCGGCAGCCGAGGACGGATCCATCCACTTCAGGCTTTCGATACCGCTGTGGTCGTTGCCCTGCATGATCTTGTCCAGCAGGTTGGCCGCCTTGTCCGGCCCCAGCGCTTCGATCAATACATTGCGCAGGTATTCGTCGGACGCACCGATGCTGGCGCGCGCCGCACATTCCTCGCGGAATTTGCCGACGATATCGTCAATCTGGTCGTAGCTCAGATTATTGATGGCCGCCATGGCTAGCGAAATCTTTTGCACTTCCTTGGGGCCCAGGTACTTGAACACTTCCACCGCTTCGGCCTGCCCCAGGCTGAACAGCAGGACCGCACTGCGGTGAACGCCGTTATCACTCATCGGAGCTTATCCATTCCTTGATGATCTGGGCGGCCATGCGCGGATCAGACTTCACCAGCTCACGTGCGGCTTCCAGATTAAGGTTGTACTGACGCATCTGCGCATCCTTGGGACTTTCCGGGCTGCCATCTGCGTGCGTAGCCGCAGCACCCTTGCCACCAGCGGCAGTACTCACAGCACCACCCTCTTCGTCGCCCGCAACAGCCAGCAGGCGGCCACCGGCATCGGTAAGTGGCTTGCCATCCGCGCCTTTCTTGACGGCATCCTGCGGCTTGACCAGATCCTTGACGATAGGCCGCACCACCCCAAACAGCAAATACAGCACGGCAATGGTCAGCAGGGCGTACTTGATCAGGCTGGAGGCATTGTTGGTGAGATAATCGGTCACCTTCTCCTGCATGGTCACCGGCACCGCCGCATCGGCAAAGGCGGCATTCACCACATTCAGCGTATCTCCACGCTGATTGTTGTAACCCATGGTTTCCTTGACCAGATTGTTGATCTGCTGGATTTCCTGGGCCGTCAGCGGCGTGGGTTTCATTTCACCGTTTTTATCCGGCATCTTGCGATAGTTCACCACCACGGCAGCAGACAGGCGTTTCACCACGCCTTGCGGCATCTTGGTGTGCTGAATGGTCTTGTCCACCTCGTAATTGGTGGTGATGTCACGTTCCAGCGCACCGGATTGCCCCATTGCCTGCCCGGACAGCGTGGCGGTGCCAGGTGCGGCACCGGGCGGCAGGGTGATGGGGGCCGATGCAGACGACGGCGGCTGGTTGGACAAAGCGCCCGGCACACCACTGGCACCACCCGCGCCGTTACCCAGTTTTTCCACGATTTGCTGGCTGCGGGTGGCGGACGGATTCGGCGTGGAGTTGGGGCGATAGCTTTCGGAGGTTTGCTCTACTTCGGAGAAATCCACATTGGCCGTCACCTGGGCGTGGATATTACCCTGACCAAAAATGGGCTCCAGAATGCTTTCGATACGCTTGACGTAGCCATCTTCCACCTGGCGGACATAGCCCAGCTGAGTCTGATCCATGCCGGCGGTGTCCTTGTCGGACAGCTTGGACAGCATATTGCCGTCCTGATCCACCACCGTGACATTTTTTACCGACAGATTGGGTACTGCACTGGACACCAGGTGCACGATACCGGCCACCTGGCCCTGATCCAGCGTGCGGCCACGGAACAGGTTCAGCATCACCGAGGCTGTTGGCTGTTGCTGGTCGCGCACGAATACGCTTTGCTTGGGAATGGCAATATGAATGCGGGCTGTCTCCACCGAGCCAATGGCCTCGATGGTACGTGCCAGCTCGCCCTCGATAGCCCGCTGATAGTTAACCTGCTCGGCAAACTGGCTGATACCGAACTTCTGGTTGTCCATCAGTTCGAAACCCACCCCCCCCGCCTTGGGCAGGCCTTGGGCGGCAAGACGCAGACGCGCGTCGTATACCTTGTCAGCCGGAACGGACACGGTACCGCCATCACCCAGCTGATAGGGAATGTTCATCTGCTGCAAGGCAGCCGTTACCTGACCGCCATCGCGGTCGGCAATATTGGAAAACAGGATTTTGTAGCTGGGCTGCCGATTTAGTACCGCAGCGCCGACAATGACAGAGAAAATGGCGGCCAGGGCCACCAGGAAGAGGATCTTTTTATTGTTGGGAAGCGACTTGAAACGCTCGGAAGCATCGTTGAGCCGGGTTCGCCAAACAGGAGTTGCGTTTTGTTCTGCCAGATCAGCCATACAGTGGTTTTAGTTTCAGGCACAGCCACTGCCGGCAGCATAAGGATATGGTGGCGGCCAGGCTATACCTGGGTATTCATGATTTCCTGATAGGCGGACACCAGCTTGTTGCGCGCCTGGACCATGGTCTGGAACGACAGGCTGGCTTTCTGCAAGGAGACCATCACGTCCTGCAGGTTAACCCCCTCGTCTCCCAACTCGAACTGCTTCTGCATTTCCTGCGAAGTTTGCTGAGCAGAATTCACCTGCTCAATCGTTGATTTGAGAACATCGGCAAAGTCAACTTGCGACGCATCCTGCGACTGCGCGGCGGGCTTTCCGCCAGCCAGGGCCGATGCGGCCCGCAGCTCGCTCAACATCTGGTCTACATTATTAATCGACATGGCTACTCCGTACTGCGTACGTCCAGGTCATCCGGATCCTCATCCTGGCCATCTTCTTCACGGTAGCGCTGCAATTTATAGCGCAGCGTGCGTTCACTGATGCCCAGTTTTTCAGCAGCGAGTTTCTTGACGCCTCCCACTGCTGCCAGTGTATCCAGAATATGACGTTTTTCCAGCGTTTTCATGTCGGACTCTGCCGTCATGATAGGCGGGACTATGGTTTCTGTCCGGGTAAGCGGTGTCGAACCGGAAACATCATCCAGCAAAAGGTCGGCGGCAATAATTGCCGACCCGGCGGCAAGAATCACCGCCCGCTGCATGACATTTTCCAATTCGCGGATGTTACCTTCCCAACTATAGGCCGTCAATTGACGTTCTGCCTCTTCGGAGAGGCTCATTCCAGAACGTCCGGCCGCTTCAGCGTATTTCTTAAGCACAAGCCGTGCCAGCGGCAGAATATCCTCGCGCCGCTCGGCCAGTGCCGGGATGCGCAGCGGGAAAACATTCAGCCGGAAATACAAGTCTTCGCGGAAGCGGCCGGCGTCCACCTCTCCGGCAACATCACGGTTGGAAGTAGCCAGCACGCGGATATCCAGCTTGATGGTGCGGGTACTGCCCACGCGCTCCACTTCTCGCTCCTGCAATACCCGTAACAACTTGGCTTGCAAGGACATGGGCATTTCGGTGACTTCATCCAGCAGGATGGTACCGCCCTGTGCCTGTTCAAACTTGCCGGGCAAGGCTTGCGCCGCACCGGTAAATGCGCCTTTTTCGTGGCCGAACAGCGTGGATTCCAGCAGATTATCCGGAATGGCAGCACAGTTGACCGCCACAAACGGGCCTTCGGCACGGCGTGAATGACGGTGAATATAACGTGCCAGCACTTCCTTGCCCGCACCGCTGGGGCCGGTAATCATCACGCTGGCGTCGCTACCGGCCACGCGGCTGGCCAGGGCGAGCAACTGGCGCATTTGCGGCGATTCAGCCACAGCCTCGTCACGTTCGCTGTCCGGCAGCTTGAGAATGTGCTTTTCCACTTCGGCAATCAGGCTGGCCGGTTCGAAGGGTTTGAGCAGGTAGTGCGTGGCTCCGGCCCGCAGTAATTCGATGGCGCGCTCGATGATGCCGTAAGCAGTCATCAGGATGAAAGGCACGCCGGGATAACGAACTTTTACCTCTTCAAACAGGCTGTAGCCATCCATCGGGGCCATCTGGGCATCGGAGATGATCAGGCCAACCGGGGTTTTCTTCAGCTGCAGCAAAGCGGCACTGCCATCACCGGCTTCCAGGGTGGGATAACCGGCCAGGCTGAGGGTATCGACGATAGCTTCACGCAGATCGGCATCGTCTTCGACGACAAGAATGGGCAACTTCATCGGTTCTTCTTATACAGTTGGCTGACGTTGGGCCACCAGTGCCACCAGGCGGCCGGCGATGGAGGTCAGGGGCAATACTTCGTGATTGCCTTTCAGGGCAATGGCTTCCTTGGGCATGCCAAACACCACGCAACTGGCTTCATCCTGGGCAATGTTGTAGGCACCGGCCTCTTTGAGTTCCAGCATGCCCTGGGCACCATCGCGCCCCATGCCGGTCAGGATGACACCGATACAGTTTTTGCCGGCCAGATTAGCTGCAGAACGGAACAGCACATCCACTGATGGCCGGTGCCGGTTGACCGGCGGCCCGCTGTGCAGTGACGTGGCGTAGCCAATGGTTGCAGCCGACTTGAGCAGCAGGTGTGAATGGCCGGGAGCGATATATACCGTGCCGGGCTGCAGGCGCTCGCCGTCCTCCGCCTCCTTGACATGCAGCTGGCACAATGAATCCAGACGGGCAGCAAAGGACTTGGTAAACAGTTCCGGCATGTGTTGGGTAATGAGGATGGGCGGCATGTTGGCCGGCAGCGCGCTGAGCAGGACGCGCAGTGCCTCGGTTCCGCCGGTGGATGAACCCACCACGATGACAGTCTGGCGTGCCAGCGGCGTGCGGCCAGGCTGGCGCGGCAAAATGACATCGGCGCTGTGACTTGGCACCACTTCCATTGGCACGATTGATTCCCGCGAAAACTGTCCCATTTGCTTCCTTGCAATCTTTACTGCAGTCGCAGCCGTATTCGGGTGCCTAGCTTAAGCCCACACCGGCATTATGCCAATACAATCATCCTGCCGGCTGCGTGATTCCCCATTGCTTTAGCTGGCTGATCCAGCCATCACTGGCGGCTTCGATCAGATCCAGCACCAGATCAAAACCATGCGGGCCACCATAATACGGGTCTGGCACTTCCTGTGGCGGTTGTTTGCCCAGCGGGGCCAGGATGTAATCCAGCTGCGCCCGGCTTGCTGCTGGGCGCATGGCCCGCAGGGCGGTCATATTATGACGGTCTGCCGCCAAAATCAGGTCAAAACGCTCGAAATCTGCGGCGTTGACCTGACGTGCGCGCTGTAGCGAGAGGTCATAGCCACGTTGGCCAGCGGCGCGGCAACTGCGCGGATCGGGTGCTTCTCCCAGATGATAGGCATGCGTGCCAGCCGAATCCACGCTGACCAGCCCATCCAGCCCGGCCTGCTGCAGACGGGTGCGCAGCACGCCTTCAGCCGTGGGGGAGCGGCAGATGTTTCCCATGCAGACCATCAGGATTGCAAATTGCTTGTTCATGTCTTCCCGCTCTCGCCTTGCGACCTCCGCAGTGGATGGCCACTATTGTTTCAAGCTACACCAGTCTGGCTTTCAACATAAACCAATCAGCCACATCTGGCACCCTGCTAGTCGCGGCTGACTCCCGCCGACCAGTACCGGGCGGCCCACGCCTGCTGACTGACTTCATCCAGAAAACTCCAGGCCAGCACGCGGCTGCGCTTTTGCCCCTGGGCCATTTGCACTACCCGGCTCTGCCGTACTCCGGCCTCACGCAAGGCATGCTGCAGGGCGGGCAGGCTGTCGGCACTGGATAGCAGGCTGGTAAACCAGCAGCACTGCCGGGCAAAACGCGCGCTTTGGACAATCATCGCGGCAACAAAAGCACGCTCGCCACCCGGATAGCACAATTCCTGCTGCTGACCGCCAAAGTTCAGCACCGGACTGCCATGGCCTGCCTGCTTGCCCAGATTGCGCCATTTGCGCTGGCTACCCGCTGCCGCATCTGCGCGCGAGGCGTGAAATGGCGGGTTGCATACCGTGACATCAAAACGCTCGCCGGGGCGGATGATGCCAGCAAACATGGCATCCTTGCGGGGCTGATGGCGTAATTCCACATGTGCGGCAAAGCGCGGGTTGGCCTGCAGAATGGTCTGGGCATTGGCTAGCGCCGGTTTATCGACGTCGGTGCCGATACAGTCCCAGCCATACTCGGCATGCGCCAGCAGTGGATATACCAGGTTGGCCCCGGTACCGATGTCCAGCAGGCGGATGGCCGAGCCTTGTGGCAGCTGTCCTTGCTGGCAAGCAGCCAGCAGATCGGCAATGCAGTGGATGTAATCGGCACGCCCGGGGATGGGCGGGCACAGATAGCCGGGTGGAATATCCCAGGCCTGAATACCGTATAGCTGCGCCAGCAGCGCCTGGTTAAGCAGTTTCACCGCCAGCGGTCGGGCAAAGTCGATGCTGGGCTGGCCTTGGGCATTGGGTTTGACATGGGGCTTAAGTGCCGGGCAGGCAGCAATCAGTGCCGCAAAGTCATACTGACCCTGATGACGGTTACGCGGATGCAAGCGGGCGGCGGCGGGCTTGGCGTGTGCATGCGGCTTGGCTTGCATGCGGGCTCCTTGACGGCGGGGAAACGGCGAAAAGCCGGCATTGTGCCAGCATTCCGCCATGCTGTCCGGCCCATGCCTTCCCTGGCATGGTTTCAGGGACGGGGGGGTGCCGGGGTATTTTCGTAACGGGATTCGATTTCATGATAGCCACCGCTCTTGCGCAGCAGCTCCAGTCCACGATCAAAATTATCCCGCTGCCACTGATAACGGAATGCCATCTGGTAAGGGGTAACCGGAAACAGGCGGTATACCGTGACCGGCTGGCGGGCCACCAGTTCTGCCGGCAATTGCTGGTTGAAATAGCTGATGATGCGCCAGTCGCCAACAATCACATCAACCCGGCCAGCATAAAGCAGCAGATTGCGCACCTGCTGGTCACCCTCTTCGCGATAGCGCAAATTGGCATTGGCCATGGCTTCAAACTGCGGTCCCAGCAACTGCCGGGCACGCTGGAATGCACTGACCGAATAGCGTGACAGATCGCTGATATCGTTCAGCACCAGCTTGCGCTGTGTCAGGGCCACCGCCACATTGTGATATTCCAGATAGGGCTGGGAAAAATAGGCCTTTAGCTGGCTGTAGGGGTTGGTAGTGGCAATGCCGTCCAGTCGGCCCTGCTGCAGCATGCTCTGCAGACGCTCCATCGGCGCGAAGAAGGGTTGGACTTCCATGCCGACACGCCGCGCGGCCGCCACGATGATGTCAACCTCCAGCCCGCGCCGCTCGGACTCAAACACATAAGGTGGCTTATTGCTGCCAAAGCCGATCTGCAAAACCACGGCCTTGCCGCCACTTCCGGTTACGGCCAGTGCCGGCAGGCTGCCCAGCAGACCGCAGATGCCCAGAAAAAGGGTCCGTCTTGTTATCATTTTTCCTGCCTTTGCCACCATGATCAGATGGATGGCCCATCACCCAGTTGTTGCCATACCCCTTGCTGCTGCCATTGGCTTATCCAAGCGGACAGTGCTGCTGCCGGCATCGGCGCTGCAATGCCATAGCCCTGTACCTGACTGCAACCCATTTGCCGCAGGGCGGCCCCATGTTCCAGGGTTTCCACCCCTTCGGCAATAACCTGCCGCTTGAATACGGTTGCCAGTTGGATGACGCTGGCCACGATGCCCAGGTCATCGGCATCGTCCAGCATTCCCAGCACGAAGCTCTGGTCGATTTTCAGCGTGTCCAGCGGCAGCTTGCGCAGATAGGTGAGCGAAGAGTAACCGGTACCAAAATCATCCAGCGCAAAGTGCACGCCCAGCGCCCGGCATTGCTGCATCACGCGCAAGGCCTCTTCCATGTCGTCCAGCGCGGCGGACTCCAGTACTTCCAGCTCCAGCTGGGCCGGATTGACGGCAGGATGGCGCTGCATCAGCTGCTGCAGATCACTGTAGAAATCCGGGTGCAACAGGTAATTGGCGCTGATATTGACGCTGATGGCCATTGCCATGCCGTCTTCCTGCCAGCGCGCTGCCTGCGCCATGCCTTCCTCCAGCACCCAAAGGCCGAATGTTACTTCCAGCGCACTGTTTTGCAGGGCGGGCAGGAAATCGGCCGGGGCCAGCAGGCCGCGCTCCGGATGTTGCCAGCGAATAAGGGCTTCCACACCAATCACCCGGCCATCGGTCAGATCCACCTTGGGCTGGTAGTACAACAGGAATTGCTGTTGCTGCAGAGCCCGGCCCAGCGCTTCCAGCGTGCGCCGGTGCAGCTGCGCCTTGCGGTCGCTTTCCGGGTCAAACAATTGATAGCGGTTTTTACCGGCCTCCTTGGCCTGGTACATGGCTTGGTCGGCATGGCGCAGCAGCGTGTCGGCGTCGGCATCATCCTGCGGATACAGGGTGACACCGACGCTGGCACTGGTACTGATACAGGCCTTGTCGATAATGACTTCCTGGCTGACGGCACTGAGTACCCGGTCCAGGATGGGAATGCATTCGTCGCTGCCATCCAGATCAGACAGCAGCAGCACAAACTCATCGCCGCCCAGCCGTGCCAGGGTGTCATCCGCCCGCAGCACCCCTTTGAGCCGTTCGGTAACGGCAATCAGCAGCTGATCGCCGGCTTCGTGCCCATACAGGTCGTTAACGGTCTTGAACCCGTCCAGGTCGAGAAAGCATACGGCGCAGCTTTGCCCTTTGCGATGGCTGCGGGAGAGGGCTTGCTCCAGCCGGTCGGACAGCAAGCGCCGGTTGGGTACCCCGGTAAGTGGGTCGTAATTGGCAATACGGTTCAGCTCGGCCTCATGCGCCTTGAGCTGGGTGATGTCGGAGAATATCCCGATGTAGTGCTGGATCTGGCCAAACTGGTCACGCACCACCGAGATGGATAGCAGTTCGGCGTAAAGATCACCATTCTTGCGCCGGTTCCATATTTCGCCACGCCAGAAGTCGTGCTGGCGCACCATGGACCACATTTCCTGATAGAAACCGGGGCCATGCTGACCGGATGACAGCATGCCGGGAGACTGACCCAGGGCTTCGTCCTCGGTAAAGCCGGTAATGCGGGTAAAGGCGGTATTGACCTTGGTGATGCGCCGGGCTGGCGATACCACCATAATGCCTTCGTAGCTGCTATCGAACACGATGGCTGCTTCTTTTTGTGCCAGCGCGTGGATCTTGTGTTCGGTAATGTCGGTATGCGTGCCGGACATCATCAGCGGCTGGCCATGCGCATCCCGTTCCACCACCCTGCCGCGCGACAGTATCCAGCGCCATCCGCCACACAGGCTCTTGCAGCGCATTTCCATTTCATAAGCCGGTGTCAGGCCATCCAGATGGCGTTGCATGGTGTCTTCCACCAGCGGCAGGTCTTCGGGATGGATATGGGACAGCCACATCTGCCGCGTGACGTCCACGGCATCGGGCGCATAGCCCAGCATGGCTTTCCAGCGCTGGCTGACCTGGAAATCGTCGGTCTGGACATTCCAGTCCCAATAGCCTTGGTCGGACCCCTCAATAACCCGTGCCAATTGCTGTTCGCGCGACTGCAAGGTACGCTCCGCTGCCTTTTTCTCCGTCAGGTCGCGGCCAAATGCCATGTAGCGGCCATCCTGCATGCGTACGGTGGTGAGTTCCGCCACCACAGCGCTGCCATCCACCCGATTCAGTTCCCATTCACTACGAATGAAGCGCTGCTCCTCCAGTGCGCGCAGGTGGCTTGGCAATACAACTAGGCTGGATGGTGCCAACAGGTCGACGATATGCATTTGCAGCAACTGGCTCTGGCTGTGGCCTGTCATGCGGCAGGCTGAAGGGTTGGCAAACAGGTAGCGACCGTTTTCATCGGCAATCCAGATTGCATCGCCGGCTTCATTCAGTACCAGGTGGAGATCTTCATCCAGCCGGCGCCGCTCGGTAATATCCGACAGAGTGCCAACCAGGCGTAGCACTTCGCCGCTGGCACCGCGCTCCACCGCCCTGCCCCGCACCCGGATCCAGCGCAGTTCGCCACTGCGGGTAATCAGCCGGACATCAAACTCCATCTGGGTGGTCTCTCCGCGCAGGTGGGCATTCAGCGCCTGCTGCCAGATAGCCACATCATCACTGAGCACCAGTTGGCGGAAAAACTGGACATCGTGGGTGTCGTCTTCCGGCCGGTAGCCGGTAAGGGTGTAATAACGTGCCGAGCGATATACATAGCCAGTACGCAGATCCCAGTCCCAAAAACCATCACTGGTGGCTTCCACCACTTGCTGCAAGCGGCGCTCGCTGCTGCGTATCTGCATGGTCAGCCGCATGCGTTCGCTGATGTCCTGCACCGTGCCTTGCAAACGCAGCACCCGGCCTTCGGCATCGCACAAGGCCTCGCCACGGGCCGTAATCCAGCGGCGCTCGCCATCCGGGCGGATCACCTCGGCATCGCACTGGTAAGACTTGCCATCCTGCAGGCACTGCTCCACCAGTGCCGACAGGCTGGTCCAGCTTTCCGGCGTAAAATAGCTGGACACTTCGGGATACACTGCTGGCGGCAAATCCGCCGCACGGCCATAAATGCGATAGATCTCGCTCGACCACTCGTGCCGGTCGTGTACAACATCCCAACTCCAGTTGCCGATACCGGCCATGCGCTGTGCTGCGTGCAAATCGGCTGTGCTTTGTTGCACTCGCTGCTGATCCTGCTGTTGCCGGGTGATGTCCCGCGAGATGCCAAACAGGCCGACGACCTCCCCGTCCATGCCAAATACCGGCCCCTTGCTGACCTGGAACACCATTTCCGCCCCATCTTGCAAGCGCACATACTCCTCGGCGGCATGCAGCTTGCCAGCCTTCATGATGGCATCGTCTCCCGCCATCAGTGCCGCAGCAGACTCGGCATCAAACAAGGCGCGATCATCCTGGCCGATGATGTCGGCGGCGGCGCGCCCGACAAAGCGGGCTGCGGCCTCGTTCACCATCAGGTAGCGGCCCTGCCGGTCCTTGACGAAAACAGCATCGGACGTGCCGCTGACAACCGCATCCAGCAGGCTGCGGTGTGTCTCGTTGCGCTCGGACACACCGCGCAGCAAACCGCTGAACAAGCTGACGGTAAACCCGCACAGGCCAAGAAACCCCCACTGCAAGGCGAAGATCGGCTCGGCGGCCGCGCTGTGAAAATGCGGGGAGGCCAGCAGGTCGATGCCGACCACCGTCAGCACCGTTGCCAGCAAGCCGGGGCCGATCCCACCTAGCAAGGCACTCAGAATGATGGGAAACATGAACATGATGAGCATGGGCCGCTCATACACGCTCATCGGTAACAGATGCCGCAGCCCCAGCACAGCCACGGTAGCAAGGAAGGAAAACAGATAGGCCAGCCAGGCTGGAGTGCGGCCGCGCGACATGCGCTCCGACCAGCTTTCCAGCAGACCGGCAGCAGGGTTGTGTTCGGCAGCGGGCACCGCGCGCAGTGAAAAATACAGCATCACCGCCGTCATCAGGACAAAGACGACGCCTTTCCAGGTTGACAACTGCAGCATGGTGTCGGCATCGGCCAGCAAGGAAAGCAAGCTGTCCGACAACAGGATCCACAGCAGGGCCAGTACGCAATAAGCGACGACCACCAGCCGGATGAAGCGGGTTCGAGCGGGAGCGACCATACCTGCGGCAGCCTTGCCTCACGGAAGATACGGTAAGAAAAAGCCGAGACAGCCATTTTCAGGCGGAAATCAGCTGGCAGAAAAAACGTGAATACAACAAGATATAGCGTCAAACTCAAACTGAATATTATTCAACGGTAGTAGATAACAGAAAACTACCAAGGCTTCCATGGCCTGAAACAAGCGGAATCAACATCACCGTAAACCAGGCCCGGCCTTGTCACAGCCCGCGATACCGTCCGCACGCCATGGTGATTTCTCACCATGCGGGCTGAAACAGCCTTTGTTACCTAGTTTTCCGTACCCGGACAGCGGGTGGGCTGCTGATTCAGCCCTTGCTGCGCCACGTGGAAGCTGGCCTTGGTCTGCCCGTCTTGCCGATGCAGGGTAATGACATACAGGCTGTCGAAATCACTGTAATGCCATGCTGGTACCTGAGCCGGGTCGGCGCCATAAGCACCCAGCAGTTGCCCGGCCAGCTTTGCCACCAGACGGTGCTCCCAGGACACGAACACGGTTGCATCCTGATAAACCGGCTGTGTGATGGCAGCCTGCAGCGCATCCAGATCATCCAGCCCGAAATCGACATTCACCGGCATGCCAAGGCCGATGGCGGTGGGTTCGATGGTAGCCAGCGGACGGATATAGTTGTATGCGATGCCGCCGTCTTTCTTGCGTACGCCAGGGTTGGGCGCAAACAGTGCAGCCGGGCGAGCAAACTTGCGCTGCAACACCGCAGGCAGGGCCAGCGCACGGTTCAGGCCCTGACAGCTGAGCTGCCCCAAACCGGCTGCCGGTTTTTCGGCATGGCGGAACAGCACGATGGTTTCGTCAGCATTGCTGTTGCCGGTCAGCAGCAGCCCTAGCAACAGCGTTAACGGGCGCAGAATCTTGTTCATCTGTAATGTCCGGAAAAAAGCGAAATCAGCACCAGCCCATGACGGGCGGCAAATGCCGGCAGGCTAGCAGAAAACCCCTGCTGCCGCTTGGCGCAATCACTCTAGCCATGCAAACAAACCTTAACGGGCGGCACCATGCTTGCTGGCAATGGCCTGCAATTGCGGCCCCAGCTGCAGCGCCAGTTGCCACAGTCGTTCCGCCACCGGTGACAGCGAACGCTGACGGCGGCGGATCAGCATGATGTTGCGGCGCTGTTCCGGCAGCAGCGGCCTTACCGTCAGCCGGCTGCCAGCTGGCAGCGGCAGCGCCAATCCCGGTGATACGCTGATGCCGATGCCGGCCTGCACCATCTGGAAGACTGAGCTGGAGTGGCCCAGCTGCTGCGCCACCGGGCAGCGTACGCCCTGCGCGGCCAAAATGCGGTCGATGATGGGGCGACTGCCGGAGCTGTAGTCCAGCAACACCAGCGGCAGGCCTTCCAGTTGCTGCCATGACACTGCCGGTAGTGCCGCCAGTTGATGATCGTCGCGACAGATCAGCCAGAAGCCGTCATCCAGCAAGGGCAGACACTCCAGATCATCCATCTCGCCAGGTTCCACCACGATGCCAAAATCCACCTCGCCGCTGCGCACGCTGTCCACATTCAAGCGCTGCACCTGGTCGTGCAATACCGGACGGATATGCGGAAACTGCTGCGCGCATTGCGCCAGCAAGGCCGGCAGCAGGCTGGCCGACAAGGTGGGACTGCTGGCGATATGCACGGTGCCATGGGCTTGCTCACCCTCTTTGCGCGCCTCCTCCAGCAGTAATTGCAGTTCGTCCAACAGACGGGCCAGTTGACCGGCAAAGCGCAGACCGGCAGCGGTGAGCGCTACTTCGCGCGTGGTGCGGTCCAGCAGGCGCATGCCCAGCTCCGATTCCAGCTCGCGGATGCAGCGGCTGACCGCTGGCTGAGTCAGGCCAATTTCATCACCAGCACGGCTGAAACTGCGCAGACGGGCAACAGCCCGGAACACCTGCAATTGACGCAAACTGATATTCATAAAAATTAATCATGTATTGATCTGATAAATCAATTTGTAGTCTGAATGGTTTCAGGGTTCAATGGCAAGCATGTTTCCCCGCTGCAATAGGGCATTCCCATGCTGAAAATGATCGACTCCTTCACCCTGGCGCTGATTGCCACGGTTACCCTGGCCAGCCTGCTGCCCTGTCAGGGCGAGGTAGCCCAGGCCATGAACCTGATCACCACCCTGGCCATCGGCCTGCTGTTTTTCCTGCACGGGGCCAAGCTGTCACGCGAAGCCGTGATTGCCGGTGCCACCCACTGGAAGCTGCACCTGACGGTGATGGCCTGCACCTTTGTGTTGTTCCCGGTGCTGGGGCTGGCGCTCAAGCCGCTGCTGGGCCCGCTGGTGACGCCAGAGCTGTATCTGGGCGTGCTGTATCTGTGCATGCTGCCCTCCACCGTGCAGTCGTCGATTGCCTTTACCTCGATGGCACAAGGCAATATCCCGGCGGCGATTTGCAGTGCCACGGCGTCCAATATCTTCGGCATTTTCATCACCCCCTTGCTGGTGGGCATGCTGGTAATCAGCCATCACGGCAGCGATCAGGGCATGGGCTCCATCACCGACATCGTGTTGCAATTGTTGCTGCCTTTTATTGCCGGACAGATTGCGCGCCGCTGGATTGGTGGCTGGGTGGACAAGCACAAGCCGCTGCTGCGCTATGTGGACCAAGGCTCCATCCTGCTGGTGGTGTACACCGCCTTCAGCGCGGCGGTGATTACCGGCCTGTGGCAACAAACGCCGCCGCAATCCTTGCTGGGCCTGCTGGTGGTATGCGGCCTGCTGCTGGCCATCCTGCTGGGGCTGACCGCCTATTCCAGCCGCAAGCTGGGTTTTGACCGCGCCGACCAGATCACCATCGTGTTTTGCGGTTCGAAAAAGAGCCTGGCCAGCGGTGTGCCCATGGCCAAGGTGCTGTTTGCCGGCCATCCCATCGGCTCCATCGTGCTGCCTTTGATGCTGTTTCACCAGATTCAACTGATGACCTGCGCGGTACTGGCGCAGCGCTATCGCAAGCAGCAACTGGCCGCCCAGGCTGGCTAAAGCCAGATAGACAAAACAAAGCCCCGTCAGCATCACACTGGCGGGGCTTCAGGCTGCTGACAATTTGATTTGGTGCGATTACACAGGACCCGGCAAAGCCGGGCCTTTCGAGTCAGTGATAGATTCCGCAGCCTTGCCATTTATTCCCTATCCCCCCGCCCTTACCTTGTAAGGGAGCCTCGCTTTCTATTCAGAAAGCGAGAGGAGTCTGGCAGTTAAAAGCGCTTACAAATCGCTGATGAACATCTTTTCCTTCAGCGCCTTCAGTTCGTCGCGCAGGCGGGCAGCTTTTTCGAATTCCAGATTGCGCGCCGCTTCCATCATTTCCTTCTCCAGCCGCTTGATTTCCTTGGCCAGCGTCTTCTCGTCCATCATCGCCACTTGCGCTTCGTCCAGCAGCTTCTTGCGCTGGTCTTCCACGCTGTAGACGCCGTCGATGATGTCCTTGATCTTCTTGTTGATGCCCTGCGGCACGATGCCATGCTCGGCATTGAAAGCCAGCTGCTTGGCGCGGCGGCGTTCGGTTTCGTCCATGGCGCGGCGCATGGAATCGGTGATGCGGTCGGCGTACAGCAAGGCCTTGCCGTTGAGGTTACGCGCGGCGCGGCCTATGGTCTGGATCAGCGAGCGGTCCGAGCGCAGGAAGCCTTCCTTGTCCGCATCCAGAATGGCCACCAGGCTGACCTCAGGAATATCCAGCCCTTCGCGCAGCAGGTTGATGCCGATCAGCACGTCGAACATGCCCAGGCGCAGGTCGCGGATGATTTCCACCCGCTCCACGGTATCGATGTCGCTATGCAGATAACGCACCTTGATGCCGTGCTCGGTGTAGTAATCAGCCAGTTGCTCAGCCATGCGCTTGGTCAGTGTGGTTACCAGCACCCGTTCGCCCAGATCCATGCGCAGGCGGATTTCCGACAGCAAATCGTCCACCTGAGTCGCTACCGGGCGGATTTCGATAATGGGGTCGACCAGACCGGTAGGCCGCACCACTTGCTCCACCACCTGTCCGGCATGCTCTTTTTCATAGACCGCCGGGGTGGCAGAGACAAAGATGGTTTGCGGCATCAATTGCTCGAACTCGTGGAATTTCAGCGGCCTGTTGTCCACGGCGGAAGGCAGGCGGAAACCGTAATCCACCAGATTGCTCTTGCGCGCGGCATCACCCTTGTACATCGCCCCCACCTGCGGCACGGTGACATGGGATTCATCGATGAACATCAGCGCGTTCTTGGGCAGGTAGTCAATCAGCGTCGGCGGCGCATCGCCCGGCGCGCGGCCGGAGAAATGGCGCGAGTAATTTTCGATGCCCTTGCAAAAGCCCATCTCGTACAGCATTTCCAGATCAAAGCGGGTGCGCTGCTCGATACGCTGCGCCTCCACCAGTTTGCCTTCCTTCTGATACCACTGAATGCGCTCGGCCAGCTCCAGCTTGATTTTTTCACAAGCCTTGAGCACGGTGTCGCGCGGCGTTACGTAGTGGCTGGACGGAAACACGGTATAGCGGCCCACCCGCTGTTTGGTAACACCTGTCAACGGATCGAACAGGGTAAGCGTTTCCACTTCATCGTCAAACAGGCTGACGCGCAAGGCGGTGTCGCTGCTTTCCGCCGGGAAAATGTCGATCACATCACCGCGCACCCGGAAGGTGCCACGACCAAAATCCACATCGTTGCGATCGTACTGCATGGTGGTGAGGCGACTGATGATGCTGCGCTGCGGGGTGGTTTCGCCCTCTTTCAGATGCAAAATCATCTGGTGGTAATCGGAAGGATCGCCAATACCGTAAATGGCCGACACCGTGGCCACGATGATGCAGTCAGGCCGCTCCAGAATGGATTTGGTGGCCGACAGCCGCATCTGCTCGATATGTTCGTTGATGCTGGAATCTTTCTCGATGAACAGATCGCGGCTGGGAACGTAAGCCTCCGGCTGGTAGTAATCGTAATAGGAGACAAAATACTCAACCGCGTTTTCCGGGAAAAACTCGCGCATTTCACTATATAGCTGCGCGGCCAGCGTTTTGTTGTGCGCCATGATGATGGCAGGCCGGCCGGTGCGGGCGATGACATTGGCCATGGTGAAGGTCTTGCCCGAACCGGTAACCCCCAGCAAGGTTTGGTAGGACAGGCCATCTGCCAGCCCCTCTACCAGTTGGGCAATGGCGCTGGGCTGATCACCCGCCGGGGAAAAAGGCTGGTGCAAGCGAAACGGACTATCCGGGAAGTTAAGCAACATGGTGTTTTCGCGCGGGTTCAAGTCCATCGATTTTACGCCGATAACGCGTAGAACTCACTCCCGGCACACAACTGAATTTATCTGCAAATTGCCTGCCCTAATGGCAAAACATTGTTTAAAATGTAAGCAACCCGATCACGAGCCGAGATGAAGAATCCTTGCACATCAACATGATGTAAGCATGTTTTCTGACAGGCTGTATCTCCACTGACAAGACACGGGAGTGTATCTCTTATGCTGAGAAAATTTGCCGCCCTGCTGGTTTCCGCCGCCCTGGCGATGCCGGCAGTGGCCGCTCCGCCAGCCGGCGTCATGGTTGCCAGTCAGATGGCCGACCATGCCGTACCGCGCCTGAATTCACATTCGGTACTGGTGCTTAATGGCAATACCGGTGAACCGCTGTATGAAAAGAACATCCACCAGCGCATGCCCATTGCCTCCATCACCAAGCTGATGACGGCCATGGTGCTGCTGGATTCCGGCGTGTCGCTGGATCAGGAAGTGTCGGTTTCCGATGCCGAGATCGACCGCCTGAAGAACACCACCTCGCGCCTGGCAGTGGGCACCACCTTGCCGCGCAAGGAAATGCTGCTGCTGGCGCTGATGTCCTCGGAAAACCGTGCCGCCGCCACGCTGGCCCGCACCGCCCTGCCGGGAGGCACTGCCGCCTTCGTCGAACGCATGAACCGCAAGGCGCGTAGCCTGGGCATGAACGAAACGGTGTTCTACGACCCCACCGGCCTGGATTTGCGCAATACCTCCACCGCGCATGACCTGGCGCGCATGGTGAAAGCCGCACACAACTACCCGCTGATTCGCGCCTTCACCACCACCCCGGAGCACCAGATCGTGTCGGTACGCAACCGCGTACTGCAATACCGCAACAGCAATGCGCTGGTACGCGAGGGCAACTGGGACATCAGCATCCAGAAAACCGGTTACATTCAGGAAGCGGGCCGCTGCATGGTGATGCAAACCACCGTAGGTTCGCAGCCGCTGATCATCGTGCTGCTGGCTGCTGGCGGTAACTCCGCCCGCGTCAACGATGCGCGCAGCATCAAAACCTGGCTGGAGGCCCACCCGGGCAACTGGCTGGCGGGCTAAGCCCCGACACGCAGATACACTCAGGCCGGGCAACCGGCCTTTTTTCATCATGACAACGCAGACGGGCCCGTAAGCCCGCATGAGGAGTTGCACTTGACCATTAGTATTCGCCCCGCCGTACATGCTGATGCCGCACTGATTCTGGGCTATATCCGCGAACTGGCCATTTATGAGAAAGCCGAACATGAGGTCGTGGCCAGCGTGGCTGATATCGAACAGTCGCTGTTCGGCCCCGACAGCACCGCCCACGGCCTGATCTGCCTGCAGGATGGCCAGCCGGTGGGCTATGCAGTGTACTTCTTTAACTATTCCACCTGGCAGGGCAAGTCCGGTCTCTACCTGGAAGACCTCTACATCACCCCGGCGGCGCGTGGCAGCGGTGCCGGCAAGAAACTGCTGCGCCACCTGGCGCAACTGGCGCTCTCTCGCGGTTGTGGTCGTTTTGAATGGAGCGTGCTGGACTGGAATCAGCCGGCCATTGATTTTTATGAATCATTCGGCGCGGCGGCCCAGGCAGAATGGGTGAAATACCGCCTGACGGGCAGTGCATTACAGAAGTTTGCCGAGCAGGCCTGAAGAAAGCAGCTCCAGCAAAAGCCCCGCATCTGGCGGGGCTTTTTTGTCAGTTCAACGCCGGGTCATGAAGCGGACGTAATCGCCCTCTTCCACCTTGAGCTTGGCGCTTTGCACCTGGGCAATGGAGAAATTGGGTTGTACCTGCGTCAGGGTGATGGTACCGGACAGTTCCTCCGGCACACCCAGTTCGCGCACGCCACCGCCACTGCGCACAATCTGCGCCGAGAGCGGCTTGTACAGCAGCATCTGGTCGCCCACCTTCATGCCATCCAGCCCGCCAACATTCACAAACACCTGACGGCCCTCTTCCACCTTCACCACCTTGGCCGAAAGCGGAATGCAACTGACCACGTCCACCAGCTGGCGGGTGGCCTGATCGAGCAGATTATCCACCACCCGGCCATAATCTCCTTGCCAGAAGGCCGTCGTGGCAAAGTCTGCCGGCAGCTGCGCCACCACCTGGCCCTGGGCAATGCGGCTGATGCGCTGGTCGGCCAGCACGGCACCGGTCAGTGCATCGTAAATCCATACTTCCAGATCAAACTGCCGTGCCGAAGGCGCGTACTTGAACGCACCGCCAAACAGCCCGGCCAGCGGTCCGGTGTAATAGGCCCCCTGCTGGCTGGTATTGTTGGATTCATACATGGTGTGGCGCAGGCTTTTGCCCACCACTCCGGTAGACAATACCCGCCCGGCCACCACAAACTGCACATCCTCGCGCCGCCCCAGTTCGCGCACCGTCTCCCAGCCAGCCATCGGTTCATCTGCCGCCATATTGCTTAGTACGGTGAGATGGCCGGCATTGCGCACGTCAAACTGGTTTTGCTGGCGCAGACGGCGGGCCAGATCAGCCGGCAGGCGGTTGGCCAGATTATGCAGGTCGTTGGCTTCAGCCGGATTCACTACATAAAAGTAGGTGGTCAGCAGTTTGCGTCGCAGGCTACGCCCGACAGGCATGCCGCAGCTGGCGTTCTGCGCCGGGGTGGGCTTACTGGCTACCGGACCGGCGGCACTGGCTTGCGGATCGATACTGAGCCGGACATGGTACATGCCGTCGCTGTTGTACTCCTGCAGGATCTTCACCTTGCCCTGCAGGGAGGGTGCCGACAAAGCGCTGCTTTCGCTGACATTGCCGGACTGTACCAGTTGCAGCGATTGCAGCTCAGCACCATTGCTGATGGCCGCTTGCTGCAAGGCATCACGGATGGCCATTTCACGCGCAGCCGGGCTACCGGCTTCCATATCGGCCACCCCCTCGGCAATGATGGGCGCAGCATGCAATGAAGCCGTCAACGCAAAAGCCGCCCCAAGGGCGGCTACCATGCGGAAAAGAAGCCGTGTCGTCATCAGTGGGCTACGTAGAAGTTGCTTTCATAACGCGTGGCACCGCAGTTGCCTTCGGCGCACTCCAGGCCAGCCACACCATCTTGCTGGGCGGCCTTCATTACACTACCGGTTTTTTCCAGCGCATTCTTGTATTGCTTGTAGAAATCCTGGTCTAGCGTGATTTCCGCCACCGCCTCGCTGGTGCCATCCGGCAGCATCGTGGTGGACACCAGATGTACACCGCGCAGGTAGGCATCAACATAAGTGCGGAAGCCGTCGCTGGTGGCCACCATATTGGCTACCGAGCTGTTACCCACCAGCTTCATGCCCTGTACCTGCTCGGCGATCGAGCGGAAGGCATCCAGCCGCGCCGCACGCATGGACAGCAACTTGCGCTGCGACGGCGTCAGTGCAGAGGAATAAGGTGCGGCCCCGCTGCCAGTGGCCCGGATGACGATGGGCGCATTGGGATTGATTTCCTTCACCACCACTCTGGGTGCTTCCGGCTCGATACCCGGACCGGCATAACCCACGCCGGTAAAGGAGGCCGGCGCAGCCACCGGCATGGCCTGCGGATGGACGGACTCGGCAACCGGCTGACTGGCGGAGGCACAGGCAGTCAGGCCCAGCAACAGGGATACGGCAGCCATACGGCGGGTGCGGATGTTCATGACGGTAACCATTTCTACTTGTTCTGGGGGCGACATACCGGCGCAGCACGGCGCGACGTCAGCATTATATCGACAGTCACCCGGTAAACTTGAGTTAATTTTTGTCAGGAAACCGCTGCCGCAGCTTGCGCACGCTGCCACTGGCGTGCCGAAGAAAAACCGGCCGCCAGCGCCGCCTTTTCCTTGGACAAGCCCGCTGTGCGCCACTGGCTGGCCCGCGCCGCGCGCAGCGCCAGGTGGTAGTCATGCACCGACACACCAGCGTGTTCACGGAACAAACGCGACAGGTGACGCACGCTGACATGCACCTGCCCGGCCAGTGCGGCCAGGCTCCAGTCCTGCTCCGGGCTGGCGGCAATCAGGTCCTGCACCTTGTGTACCGCCGGGTGCAGATGGTTGCGATGCGCCAGCCACGGCGACAGCTGCACATCCTGGCCGGAGCGGCGGAAGTACACCACCATTTCCCGCGCCACCTCGCGGGCGATGGCCGGGTTGGCCAGTTGGCTGATCAGCTGTAGCGCCAGATCGATGCCAGCCGTGATACCGGCGCTGGTCCACACCGTGCCATCCTGCACAAATACGCGGTTCTCCAGCACCTGGGTGCTGTTATCGGTCTGACACAACCGTTCAATCAGGCTGTGATGGGTGGTGCATTGGCGATGTGCCAGCAAGCCCGCCATGCCGGCCAGCAAGGCTGCCGAGCAGATGGTGGCCAGCTGATGCTTCTGTGGCTGAAAGCTGGAGGATAACCAGCGGACAATCTGCTGCGCTTCCGGCATGGCGTAAGCTTCTGCCGAGCAATCAGCGCCGGGGATGATGATCAGGCTGTCGTCCGCCAGCTGTACCGGCAAAGGCTGCAAACCACCCAGCGGCAAGCCCAGCGAGCAAGACGTCTGTGCAGCGCAGGCTGCATAGTGCAGCTTAAAATCCGCACCAAACTCGGTGGCAATGCGCATGGCTTCGGCCGGACCGGCAAAATCCAGCAGCATGAAGCGCGGCGGCAGCACAAACCAGATATCACGCGCCATGGGCCACCACCCCGCGCCGCCAGCGTGCCAGCAGCATGCCGCCAAACACATTCACCACCAGCCCGGCCAGCAGCAGCATGCTGCCTGCCGCTTGCAACAGACTCAGCCGCTCACCCAGCAACAGGGCGGAGGTAAGCACCCCCACCACCGGCACCAACAGCGAGAAGGGGGCAACCTTATTGGCCGGATGGCGACTGAGCAGACGGCTCCACATGCCGTAACCCAGCAAGGTGGCCATGAAGGCCAGATACGCCACCGCCAGAAAAGAGCCCAGCGAGAAATGACGCAGGGCGATTTCCATGCGTTCTGGTCCTTCCAGCCACCAGGACAGCGCCAGATACGGCAGCGGCGGCACCAGGCTGGACCACACCACCAGATTGAGCGGCTCCACCTTGTGCCCGGCCTTGCCCATCAAACGCACGATGATATTGGACGAGGCCCAGCAAAAAGCCGCCGCCAGCGTCAGGCCAAAGCCAATGGCCGTCATGCTGCCGCCCTTGGCCAGGCCGATCAGCGCCAGCCCGGCACAGGCACATAGCAGGCCCAGGATTTGCGCCGCCTGCCAGCGCTCATGCAGCATCAGCCCGGCCAGAATCAGCGTGAAAAAGGCCTGCGACTGCAATACCACCGAAGCAAGCCCAGCGGGCATGCCCAGCTTGATGGCGGAAAACAGGAAGGCAAACTGCCCCACGCCAACAGAGAGTCCATAGGCTGCCACCCAGACCCAGGGCAGATTGGGCCGACGCACCAGCAGCACCGCAGGAAAGGCCGCCAGCATAAAGCGCAGGGCACCCAGCAACAGCGGTGGCACATCGGCCACGCCGTATTTGATCACCACGAAATTGACGCCCCAGATCAGCACGATGGCCAGCGCCTGCAACACATCCTTCAAAGGCATGAAATACGCTCCGTCATACCAGCCCATCCGGTGCGAATGGGATTGCCTGGTCTGATCGATAAAAACACGGTTTACAGGCGCGCCAGCGCCTGCTCCACCGTGACGATGTCGGCAAAGCGGTCAGCCAGCACCAGCTCGGTTTTTTCCCGGATTTCGTCTGCACTGAACAGCTTGCCGCTATGCGGATGGCGCATAGCAAAGGTGAGCGTGGCTTCACTGACAAAATCCACGGCATAACCCAGGTCGGACGCCACCCGGGTGGTGGTTTCACAGCACTGCTCGGTGCGGATGCCGGACACCAGCAGCTTGCTGATGCCGCGCTCGGCCAGCCAGGGCTGCAGGCCGGAATCCAGCATGGCATTGTGCACGTGTTTGATGAAGATGGCATCCGGCGCGTCCGGCAACCACGCCATGGGGCGCACCCAGCCGGACGCCGCAGCAAATGGGCCATCGCCATCTTCGTGCAGCACATACAGCACCGGCACCCCGGCAGCCCGCGCCCCGGCGATCAGCGCCAGCAGCCGCTGGCGAAATACTGGCAGCGCCGACGCATCCCAATAATCACGCTGCAAAAACGAATCCTGCACATCAATCACCAGCAATGCTGCCTTGTCCATGTCCATGCTCCGGTTCAGATCATGGACACAGTCTAGCGCCACCAGTAGCCATGCCAGATGCTGCTTGCAGACAAGATGCTGCCAAATCCGGACATTGTTTTCAGCTTACAGCAGCGTCGGCCAGGCATGACGGATTTCATCCAGCAGCAGCCACAAGGCAGTCCCCCCCATCAGTACGCCCATCAGCAGGTTAAACAGCAGCAAGGCCGGGGCAGCGCTGAGCAGATGACGCAAGCGCTCGCCCATCCAGGCCCACAGGCTGATACAGGGCAGATTGACCACGGCAAAGATGACGGCCAGCAGCAAGGCGGCCCCCACGCGTGCGTCGGTATCCGCCGGCATAAACAGGATGGCGGCATTAAGCACCATCACCCAGGCCTTGGGATTCACCCACTGGAACATGGCTGCCGCCAAAAAGCGCATTGGCTTGCCGTTTTCCCCGCCCTCCGGCGCGGCGGAACGGGCAATCTTCCACGACAGCCATAACAGATAGAGACAACCGGCCACGGCCAGCGGCAAGCGCGCCACCTGCACCCATTGCAGGACCCATGCCAGCAGGCTGGCAGTGATGAACACCTGGACCGCACAACCGATGCTGATACCCAGCATGTGCGGCAAGGTGCGGCGAAAACCGTAATTGACACCGGAAGTGGCCAGCATCAGGTTGTTGGGACCGGGCGTGATGGACATCACACCCACATAGGACAGCAAGGCGACTTCCAGCATGTCAGGGCTCCTCATGGCGATGCATCAGCCGGTTTGGTGATGCGCTTCCATCATGCTAAGGCGGGAGCGGCACAGGGTGACAGCCGCAACAATCTACTATTGTCACGGTGACAGTTGCAGATTTACCCAAACTGTCACCACAGACTATGATGAGCACTGTCACTGTCGCCAGCAGCCGTGCTGCGGCATTGTTAATCCTTGCCCTGCCTTGCCCGGAATACCCGCCATGCCTCCAGAAAGCCTGCCCCGCAGTACCGCCGCCGGTGCCACCCTGTACCAGCAACTGGCGGAAGACCTGTCACTGGCCATTGCCCGTGGCACCCTGCCGCCCGGCTCGCGCCTACCCTCGGTACGGCGCACCTCGCAAAGCCGGCAACTGAGCCTGAACACGGTGGTGGCGGCCTATCGGGTACTGGAAGACCGTGGGCTGATAGAAGCGCGTCCCCAATCCGGCTATTACGTGCGGGCGCGCCTGCCCTCACCGGCAAGGCCGGTGATGACCCAGAGCAGCTTGGCCAAGCCCACGGAAAGCAAGGTGCTGGATCTGATCGGCGCAGTGCTGGATGCCCAGCAGATGCCCGGCTTTATCGATCTGGCACTGGCCTGCCCGCGCGGCAGCGACTTCTACCCCGGCAACAAGCTGGCACGGCTGATGGGGCAGATTCTGCGCCGCCAGCCCGGCATGGTCAGCACTTATGCATTGCCACCCGGCTCGGAGCGGCTGCGGGTACAGATTGCCCGCCGCAGCATGGAGCTGGGCATGGCCTTGCAAGCGGAAAACATCATTCTCACCAATGGCTGCATGGAGGCATTGCAACTGGCACTGCGTGCCGTCACCAAGCCGGGCGACGCGGTGGGGCTGGAATCGCCCACCTATTTCAACCTGCTGCCGCTGTTTGCCAGCCTGGGCCTGAAGGCGGTGGAGATTCCCACCGACCCGCAGCACGGTCTGTCGGTGGATGCGGTGGAGCTGCTGCTGTCCGAAGGCCGTATCAGCGCGCTGGTGGCCATGCCCAATGTGCACAATCCGCTGGGCTGCAGCATGCCGCTGGAAGCCAAGAAACGGCTAGCACGGCTGGTCAATCAATACCAGGTACCGCTGATCGAGGACGGGCTGTATGCCGAATTGCAGTTTAGCGATACCCAGGCCCCGGCGGCCAAGGCCTTTGATGAGGACGGCTGGATCATCTTCTGCACCAGTTACACCAAGACGCTGGCACCGGATTTTCGCATTGGCTGGATGGAAGGGGGGCGCTTTGGCGCGGCGCTACGCAAGCTGAAGTTTGCTTCTTCGGTGGCCCAGCCCATGGTGCTGTCCGAAACATTGGGCGCGTTTCTGGAATCCGGCGGCTACGACCACCACCTGCGTGCGCTCAAGCGCCATTACGCCCAGCATGTGGAAAAGGTGCGCGGCCTGATTGCCCGCCACTTCCCGCCCGGCACCCGTGCCACCGACCCCGCTGGCGGCTTTTTGATCTGGCTGGAACTGCCGGAAGGCTGCGACAGCGTAGCGCTGTTTCACGCCGCCATAGCCGAAAACATCAGCATCATGCCCGGCCCGCTGTATTCACCCGGTGGCCGTTACCGCAATGCCATGCGCCTGTCCTGTTGCTACCCGCTGGACGAGCGCTATGTTGCCGCCCTCACCCGCGTGGGCATGCTGGTACAGCAGCAACTAAACCGCTAGTCCGCCCTCCACCCGCTCCACAGCATCAGCCGCGTGGCCGCTGCCGGGTTTGGCTGGGGGTTTCGCCAAACAGGCGGCGGTAGTCGTAACTGAAATGGCTGGGGGTGGCAAAGCCCCAGTCCTCGGCCAGTTGCTGGATGCTGTCCTGCCCGGACAAGGGCGAGCGCAGCAAACGGCGCACCTGATTCAGCCGGAGCGCGCGCAAGAATGGCAGCGGGCTCATGGCGGTGACTTCCTGAAAACCGTTTTGCAGAGTGCGGCGTGTCACGTGTAATTCCCGGCACAAGCCTTCCACCGTCAGCCATGTCTGCGCCGGTTGCAGCGCGCGCTGGCGTGCTTGCTCCACCCACTGCCAATGGCGCTGGCTGCTGCCATCGCGCCGCGACAGCGACTGCGCGCCTGACTGTGACAAGGCCAGCAACAAGGCATCTACCGAACAATCCAGCAATAGTTGCCGCCCTATGCTGTCCGGCGTGTGCCGGGCCAGCGCCAGCAGTTCGGCTATCTGCCCGCACAGGGTATGGTGGCTGGCTGGCGACAGGCAGACCGCCGCCGTTTGCAGCCAGTGCGCTGGCAAATCATGCCCAAACAGTTGCTGATGACGCTGCGCCAACACCTGCTGCTCCAGCACGATGCCATAGATGGTGAAGTCGTCCGGGGTACGCAGGGTAAAGTCGCTGCCGCCCATCGCCACCAGCACGGCAGCGGGCGGTACGCTGCGGCCATGAAAGCGCAGCCGCTCGCCACTGTCCGGTGCCGGGATGCCAAACCAGATGGCACCCTGCCACGGCTGGCATTGCTGAAAGGTTTCCCGTGCCGAATATTCGCGGAACACCTGCAAGCGCCCCAGGCACAGCTCATCCAGCCGCCCGGAAAAGCGGCCACAGGAAATCTGCGCGTACTCCTGCTCCCAACCACTGATGAAGGCGGCCTGATCGGCAGCATCATCCGCCAGCCGGGTAACAATCTGCAGGGACTGGCCATGTGTCAGCGGGTCCATCTGCGGCTCCCTGAAATCGTTGATACACAAGGCATTAGCAAGAAGCACACCAGCTTTGCCGCCGCTTTTTTGCGCCATGGCTATCGTAAATCGGCAAATTCCCTGCCTCGGTGCATGCCAGGCCTGGCCATGCCTCATCACGGTGCCGGAATACCGCCAGAACCGTGCCACCACGCACCGTCAGCAATCATGCGCCAGGCACGACTCTTGCACAGCCCCATCTGCCGGCTACTGCGCCAGCCCGGCAGGCAGCAGCAGGGCCGGTTTTGTTTTCCGATTTCCGATAACGCCCGCCGCCACACCCTGCCTAGCATGCTTGTCAGGCCCCGGAGCTACTGCACCGGGCAGGGAGAAGTGAGTTAAAAAAGAGGAAATGTCATGAGCAACAGCAATCACGGCCTGGCGCGCAAGCTAGGCGGCTGGCAACTATGGGGGATCGCCGTCGGGCTGGTGATCTCGGGTGAATATTTCGGCTGGAGCTATGGCTGGGCGCAGGCCGGTACGCTGGGCTTTCTGCTCAGCTCCATCTTTGTGGCCATCATGTACACGGCCTTCATCTTCAGCTTTACCGAGCTGACCACCGCCATTCCACATGCTGGCGGGCCGTTTGCCTATGCGCGCCGCGCCTTTGGCCCGGTCGGTGGCTTTATTGCCGGCTTTGCCACCTTGTGCGAATTCGTGTTTGCCCCGCCAGCCATCGCACTGGCCATCGGGGCCTATCTGAACGTGCAGTTTCCCGAATTGAGCGCCAAGTGGATTGCCTGTGGCGCCTACATCGTGTTTATGGCGCTGAATATTGTTGGCGTCAGCGTGGCAGCGGCCTTTGAGCTGGTGGTCACCCTGCTGGCCATCTTTGAACTGCTGCTGTTCATGGGCGTGGTGTCGCCGGGCTTTAGCTGGGACAACTTCACCCACCACGGCTGGGCCGGTAGCGACAGCTTCAGCCTGAGCGCCATCGGTGGCATGTTTGCCGCCATTCCGTTTGCCATCTGGTTCTTCCTGGCCATTGAAGGCGCGGCCATGGCTGCTGAAGAAGCCAAGGACCCCAGCCGCACCATTCCGCGCGCTTATGTAGCCGGCATCCTCACCCTGGTGGCACTGGCCATGGGCGTGATGATCATGGCGGGTGGCGCTGGCGACTGGAGCAAGCTGGCCAATATCAACGACCCGCTGCCGCAGGCGATGAAGCTGATCGTAGGCAGCAACAGCGGCTGGCTGCACATGCTGGTATGGCTGGGCCTGCTGGGGCTGATTGCCAGCTTCCACGGCATCATCATGGGTTATTCGCGCCAGATCTTTGCCCTGGCCCGTGCCGGTTATCTGCCGCCGATGCTGGCGGTGATCCACCCGCGCTTCAAAACCCCACACCGCGCCATCATCGTGGGCGGCCTGGTTGGCATTGCCGCCATTTTCAGTGACGACCTGATCCAGATTGCCGGTCAGCCGCTGACCGCCAACATCGTCACCCTGTCGGTATTCGGTGCCATCGTGATGTACATCGTGTCCATGCTGGCGCTGTTCAAGCTGCGCCGCAGCGAACCCACCCTGGCCCGCCCGTTCAGCGCCCCGGCCTATCCGCTGCTGCCGGGCCTGGCGCTGGCCTGCGCCGTGGTCTGCCTGGTGGCAATGATCTGGTACAACCAGCTGCTGGCGCTGATTTTTGCCGGCAGCCTGGCCGTGGCTTATGCCTACTACCTGCTCACCCACCGTCAGCGCGCAGCCGCCGCCAGCGATGTGCTGCTGGAAGGCAGTGATGCCGCACGTCTGAAACCGGCTGTGGCCAGCAGCAAATAACAGAAAGGCGGGGTGTGTGCGGCACACCCCGGCAAGCCATGTCCTACGCCATTACCATCGGCCCGCGCCGTTACCGTTTCGATGATCTGAAAACCCTGCTGGCCCGCGCTACGCCTCTGCGTTCGGGCGACCAGCTGGCCGGGATTGCCGCCAGCAGCGCCGAGGAGCGCGTGGCCGCCCAGATGTGTTTGGCCGACGTACCGCTGCGTACCTTTCTGAACGAAGTACTGATTCCCTACGAGCAGGATGAAATCACCCGGCTGATCATTGACAGCCACGATGGCGCGGCCTTTGCTGCCATCAGCCACCTGACAGTGGGCGGTCTGCGTGACTGGCTGCTGTCCGATGCCGCCAGCAGTCATGCACTGGCCGCCGTCGCCCCCGGCCTGACGCCGGAAATGGTGTCCGCCGTCAGCAAGCTGATGCGTAATCAGGACTTGGTATGGGTGGCCAGCAAATGCCGGGTGATCACCCGTTTTCGCAACACCCAGGGTCTGCCCGGCCACATGGGCGTGCGCTTGCAACCCAACCATCCCACCGACGACGCGCGCGGCATTGCCGCCGCCATGCTGGACGGCCTGCTATACGGCGCGGGCGATGCGGTGATCGGCATCAACCCGGCCAGCGACAGCCCGGAAGCCATCCACACCATGCTGGCGATGATGGACGAAGTGCGTCAGCGCTATGCCATCCCCACCCAAAGCTGCGTGCTGACCCATGTCACCAGCACGCTGGAGCTGATCCAGCGTGGCGCGCCGGTAGATCTGGTATTCCAGTCGATTGCCGGTACCGAAAAAGCCAACAGCGGCTTCGGCATCAATCTGGCGGTGCTGGGCGAGGCGCAGCAAGCGGCGCAACAACTGCGTCGCGGCACGGTGGGCGACAACGTGATGTATTTTGAAACCGGCCAGGGCAGCGCGCTGTCGGCCAATGCCCACTGGGGAGTGGATCAGCAAACCTGCGAAGTACGCGCCTATGCCGTGGCGCGGCATTTTTCACCCTTGCTGGTGAATACCGTGGTGGGCTTCATCGGCCCGGAATACCTGTACAACGGCAAGCAGATTATCCGCGCCGGGCTGGAAGACCATTTCTGCGGCAAGCTCTTGGGCCTGCCCATGGGTTGCGACATCTGCTACACCAATCACGCCGAAGCCGACCAGGACGATATGGACAGCCTGCTCACCCTCTTGGGCACAGCTGGCATCCACTTCATCATCGGCGTGCCGGGGGCCGACGACATCATGCTGGGTTACCAGAGCACGTCGTTTCACGATGCGCTCTACCTGCGCCAGTTACTCGGCTTGAAGCGCGCACCGGAATTTGAAGACTGGCTGGAGAGCATGGCCATTACCCGTGCCGGCAAGCTGCAGGCACAGGACCGCCAGCACGCCCTGTTGCAACTGATGGAGACCTTGTAATGAATGCGCCCCTCACCCACAGCAGTTTCAGCCCGATTACCGAAGACAGCTGGCAGGACCTGGCCAGCCACACCGTGGCACGCGTTGCGCTGGGCCGGGTGGGTGCCAGCCTGCCCACCCGCGAGACCCTGCGCTTTGCCCTGGCCCACGCCCAGGCGCGTGATGCCGTGCATACCGCGCTGGAGCAGGAGGCGCTGCTGCATGGCTTGCAAGCCATGCAACTAACCACGCTGCAAGTACGCAGCGCCGCCCCCAGTCGCGCGGCTTACCTGCAACGCCCGGACCTGGGCCGTCGCCTGCACCCGGACAGCCGCGCCAGCCTGTTGGAGTCTGGCACCCCGCCCTGCGAGGTACTGTTCGTGATTGGCGACGGGCTGTCGGCCCGCGCCGTGGCCAGCCATGCCCTGCCCTTGATTGCCGCCACCCTGCCCTATTTGCACGAGCAGGGCTTGCGCGTGGGGCCGGTGGTGATCGCCAGCGAAGCGCGGGTGGCACTGGCCGATGAAGTGGGTGAATGCCTGCAGGCGGCGATGGTGGTGATGCTGATTGGCGAACGCCCCGGCCTCAGCTCGCCGGACAGTTTAGGGGTGTATCTCACCAGCGCACCGCGCAGTGGGCGCATGGATTCCGAGCGCAACTGCATTTCCAATGTGCGCCCGCAAGGCCTGCCCTACGCCTTGGCCGCCTACAAGCTGGCCTGGCTGATCCGCGCCGGGCGCGGCAGTGGCACCGGCGTGGCGCTCAAGGATGGCAGCGCTGCAGAGGCAGCGTGGTTGCAACTGCAAAGCCAGCTGGCACTAGCTGCCAACTGAAACCACCCCTTATCAAACCTGGCACCAGCCACAGTGACGGGCCTTGGCCAAGATCAGCTACCCGCTTTTGTAAGTCACACTCAAGGCAGCACCAGGCCGCTGCCGTATCAATCCAGCAGCAACTGCCGCATGGCTTCTTCATCCAGCGGCATGGACAGGCCAAAACCCTGAAACTGGCTGCACGCCATCTCCTGCAGCAGCTGCAACTGGGCCGGGGTTTCCACCCCCTCGGCCACCACTTCCTTGCCCAGATTACGCCCCAGCGTCACCATGGCGCTCACCACCATGCGCTGCTGCGCATTACTTTCCACCCCGGCCACCAGGCTGCGGTCTATCTTGATGATGTCCAGCGGAAAGCGCACCAGATACCCCAAAGAAGAGTAACCGGTACCAAAATCATCCATCGCCAGTTGAGCGCCCCAATCTTTCAGTTCCTGCATCTGGCGGATGATGTGTTCGGTATCGCCCAGCAGTAAGGATTCGGTGATTTCCAGCTCCAGCCACTGCGGCGGGAAGTGGCAGTCGGCCAGCACACTGGCCAGCTCGTGGCACAGATGATCACGCTCAAACAGCCGTGGCGACAGATTGACCGCCAGGTTGATGGGGCGGCGGTGCTGCCGGTTGCAGCGGGCAATGGCCTGGCAGGCCTGACGCAAAATAGTCATGGTAAGCGGCTGGATCAGCCCGCACTCTTCAGCCACCGGAATGAAACGGTCCGGGGTAATGTTTCCCAACTGCGCATGCTGCCAGCGCGCCAGCGCCTCCACGCCGACAATCTGCCCGGCACGGTCAAACTTGGGCTGGTAGGCAACAGAAAAACCATCCTGCTCCAGCGCCAGCCGCATTTCCCGCTCCAGGGTAAAGCGTTCATCGGACTGCCGATCCAGCTTGCCGGTGAAAAAGTGCAGATTATCCTTGCCAGCGGCCTTGGCCGCGTACATGGCGATATCGGCATGGCGCAGCAGGGTTTGTTCATCCAGCCCGTCGCGCGGGTAGAGCGCCACGCCCAGGCTGGCGCTGATATTGCAGCTTTGCGCCTGTAACTGCACTGGCTGGCTGGTGCGCAGCCGGATGCGCTCCAGCAAGGTGGCCAGGCCGGCTTCGCTGTCCAGATCGTTCAGAATCAGTACAAACTCGTCCCCGCCCAGCCGTGCCACGGTATCCAGCTTGCGGATGCTGCCGGCAATGCGCTCGGCCACAATTTTCAGCAATTGGTCGCCAGCGGCATGTCCCAGGTTGTCATTGATGAACTTGAAATTGTCCAGATCGATAAACACCACCGCCAGCCGGCTTTGCATCCGCGCGGCGCGGGCCACGGACTGTTTTAGGCGGTCGTACAGCAAGGCGCGGTTGGGCAGGCCGGTCAGGGCATCAAAATTGGCCTGTTGTTCCAGTTGCTGCTGGTAGTGTTTGCGCTCGGAAATGTCTTGCACCGTTCCTTCGTAATACAGGAAACGGCCCTGTTCCGAAGACACCACATGCGCGTTTTCCGATATCCAGATGCGCTTGCCATCCTTGCGGTAAACCTCGGACTCAAAGTTAACCACCTCCCCCACCGTCGCCATCAGGTGCAAAAAGGCCTCGCGCCGACCTACTTCCACATACAGCTGGCAGCTGATGTCGGACAGATTGAGAATCAGCTCCTCCGGCGAGGCATAACCGTACAGCCGCGCCAGCGCCGGATTGGCCGCCAGGTAGCGCCCGGTCTTGCTGCTCTGGAATATCCCTTCCTGTGCATGCTCGAAAATGGTGCGATAACGCATTTCCGCCTGCGCCAGCGCACGAATGGTGCGCTGCTGGCTGGTGACATCCATCACAAAGCCCTCCAGCACCATGCAGCCATCCTCACCGGAAGCCACGCCGCTTTCCCGCACATGGCGTATCTGCCCGCCAGCGGTACGGATGCGGTATTCCAGCTCAAAACGGCCATTGCCACGCAAGCTGCTGGCCAGCATGTCGGCCACCACGGCACGGTCATCCTTGTGAATCACCCCCATCCAGCCGGCATCACTCGCCATCAGCACTGCAGCAGAATAGCCGGACAAGGCCAGGCAGCCACGACTGACAAACTGCATGCGCCGTGCCGGATCATCCCGGCCACGGTAGGCCATTCCATCCAGATGATGAATCAGGTTTTCCAGTGCACTCGGCTGAAATGCCGACAAGGCGAGCGGCGGATTGGGACGAGAAATCTGGGTGCTTGGCGTCAAGGCAGTGCCACCTGTCAGTCTTTGGATAACAGGCTGTGATGCAGCAATAAACATGCCCGTTTTTCGTGCCAGGGGATCACGGCAGGGGGCTGCGTCTTTACATGAGCAAGCATTCCGCCACCCAGGTGAATACGGTAGCATGCGCCATGCAGGCACCAACTTGCCCAGTGTCCGGTGCCAACTTCTGCAACCCGGCTGCGCTTGCGCAGTTTCGCTCTATCCCGGAGACCCATGCGGGCCATTGTTATTCTCAGCACTCTTCTGCTGCTTGGCGGCTGCAGCAATCTGCTGCAAAGCAGCCGGGACTTTATGCAATCCCTGAACAAGGCCTTGTCAGGCCCGCAGGCCAGCGCCACTACCACCGCCACCGCCAGCAAGCCGCCAATTGCGCCCGCCACCAACTGTTACGTCAGGAAATACCTGATCGGCTGGGGCCAGGAATACAAGGAAGCCAGCGGTAGCGCCTTTGTCAGCAGCTACAGCATTACCACCGACCAGGGCCAGCTGCATGTGGACGACGCGGCGGTCTACCATGACATCATGCTCAGCAAGGGCAAAGAAATCCCCCTGCAAATGTCCGCCGCTGCTGGCGGCTGGATTGTTGACCTGCCAGGCGACAGCAACCGCAGCCGTATCCGCAGCAGCGTGATGTGTCACCCGCTTAGCGCGCCGAGCGCACTCAAAATCTGGGGACTCTGAGCTGCCGCATCGCAGGCCGATGCACAGCTGGGCATCCAGCAAGCCAATCAACAGCGAGATCTGGCCAGCCTGCATACCGCCGGCAAGCAAAGCAAAGTGCTGAGGCCGAACAGGCCAAGGTCAAGGCCGGGCTGCTTCAATTTGATGGATCCCACCGCCGTAAACATGTAAAACAGCTTGCAGGTTTAGCTGGCAGTCCGGGATTATTGCGATATCCTGACCTGCATCACAGATATTTTGATCGTGCTTGGTTGTTTTCAATAACAGTAGCTATAGTGTGGCTTATCGCCATATCTGGAGAATAATAAATAATAATAAAAATTATTTAAATATTCTTTGATAAAACAACACTCAAGCCTCAGCCCTCGCGACCAGCAGCAAGATGCACCAGTCTTTCATACACAGAAAATTACCGCCGCACGCCATGGCATGCAGCACACCTGTAAGGGCATCGTCCTGTACCGGTTATCTTTCACCCTTAGTCTAGGATGCCCTTGTGTCAGACCTTCTTAAAAAAATCGATGCCAGAACAAAACTGGCGGGGACCAACAAGCTGGAAA
>NZ_JBMDJV010000013.1:0-152984 GCF_057809375.1 Aquitalea sp. FG25 | reverse complement strand
CATTCGCCATGTGAAAGTAGGACACCGCCAGACTCCCCATTAGAAGCCCAGCTCATCAGAGCTGGGCTTTTTGCATTTGGGCTACGGTTATTGTGGCCATCGCACTGTGCCTGTGTTGTTTGGACATGCCACTGTTTGCATCCGGGATCGGTGCAGCGCCAAACAGCAAAGCCAAAAGCCAAATGAAAAGCCACCCGTGGGTGGCTTTTTGCATTGGTTGGGGCAATTGCTTGTCTTACAGCATCAGGTTCAGCATGCGATCGATACGTACCCGGCTTAGTCGGGTGAGGATGGTGCGCACTTTGAGTGGATAGCTACGTACGCTTTCCAGTTGGCGGTAGTGATTGATGCGCGTGGTGTGTCGCAGGATGTGCTGCTGCTCGGCATGGCTTTGTGATTGCAGTAGCTGTTCAGGGTCGTGAATCAGCAAAGCGTTTTCCAGATCCAGGCGGAAGGCACGCGGGTTCATGTTGTTGCCGGTCAGCAGGATGTGCTGAGCATCACTCCACATGCCTTTGAGGTGATAGCTGTTGTCATCATCTTTCCACAGGCACAGATTGAGTTTGCCGTTTTCGATTTGTGCCTGGCGGCGCTTGGCGAAGCGGCGCAGGTTCATTTCATACAGATAGGGCAGGGTACCAATCAGCTTGAAGGGTTCTGTCTCAGGAATGAAAAAATCGTTGGCGGTCTTGTCACCGACAATGATGGTGACTTCTACGCCACGGCGCAGTGCACGGTTGATGGCACGCAGGACGGCCATGGGGAAATTGAAGTAGGGCGTGCAAATCACCAGCCGCTGTTGGGCATGGCCGATCAGTTGCAGAATGAGCCGATTCAGTGGATTGCCCTTGCCCAGCCCAACGATGGGGGTAACGCCCATGCCTTGTTGGCAGGTTTGTTGCCGGGGCAAGAGATAGTGGGCCTTTTCCAGCCCGCTGCGGAATGCACGTATTTCCTTACGGATGCTGCGCGTGCAGGGGACTGGTTTGTCTAGTCTGAAGACGGCTTCATCATTGCAGATGTTTTGTAGCATGAAGCTGGCCATGCAATCTGCCAGTGCCAAGTTGCGAATGAGGTGGTAACGGTCGAAACGGTATTTGTCCAGCTTGTGTAGGTAGACGTTGTTCAGGCTGGCTCCGCTGTAAATGACCAGGTCATCGATGATGAAGCCTTTCAGATGCAGCACGCCAAATAGCTCCCGCGTTTGGGTGGGGACGCCATAAATAGGGACTTCTATGGCATGCAGATTGGCCTGCTCGCGATACCATGCGGCATTGCAATTGGTTTTGCTCTCGCCGATGCGGCCACGCTGGGCTCGGTGCCAGTCGACCAGGATGCGTACATCCAGTGCCGGATTGCGCTGTTTGGCGGCAAAGATAGCGGCCAATACTTCCTGTCCTGCCTCGTCCTGCTCCAGATACAGCGCTGCGATATAAATACGCTGCTGTGCGGCGTCCAGCGCTGCTAGCAACGCCTGGCGAAAGTCGGTGGCAGATGGCAGGGAGCTGAAATCGCTGGCTGTCAGTGCAAAACGTGGCAAACGCTCCAGAGATGGCTGGGGAAGTAGAAATACCATGTGAATCACGCGTAAAACGGTTGATCGGGGCATCCTAGCATCGTTTGCTGCTTTTGGGGCATGCTGGCGTCCGCAAGCTGTTTCAGCTCAAGTGCGTGCATATTGCTAGAAGCCTAGTGTGTCTCGCAGGCGGTAATACATGCTGCCTAGCCGGATGAGGCTTTCCTCCAGCGATGCCGGCAGGGGGAAGGGGTGGGCATACAGCTTGTTGAAGATGTCGAAGCGGCCCAGATCCCCTGCGATGGCCTCGGCGATCATCTGTCCGGCAATGCCGGTGAATGCCAGTCCATGCCCGGCAAAGCCTTGTGCATGGTAGACGCGTTGCCCCTGACGGCCAATCTGTGGCAGTCGCGCCGGGCCAATGTCTACATGACCGCTCCATGCATAGTCAATCCGGCTATTGCCCAGACTGGGGAAAATACTGGCCATGCGGGCATGCCGTTCGGCAATCAGGGATTGCTGTTCTGCGTACGGTCTGCTTGATCTGCCACCAAATAGCAGGCGGTGGTCTGGTGTCAGACGGAAGTAGTCCAGCAGTTTGTCGCTGCTGCAAACGGCTGCGCCTTCCGGCAGCAGGCTGCTGGCCTGTTCGGCGGTGAGTGGTGCCGTGGCAATGATGTGTGACGCTACCGGCAGAATGCTGCGCCGTAGCTGCGGCTGCAGGGCACCAATATCAACGTTGCAGGCCAGTACTATCTTGTCGGCCCTGATCCAGCCATTGGGTGTGCCAATCTGCAAGCCCAGCCGGTCTTCATCGATGGACGTGACCGGGCTGTGTTCAAACAGCCTGACGCCGGCGCGGGATGCGGCCCGTGCCAGCCCTTGGGCATATTTCAGCGGGTGCAGGTGGCCACAGCCGCTGTCATGTAGAGCGGCGGTATAGCGCGGGGAGTTGATTTGCCCTGCCAGCGCACTTCCCTCCAGCCACTGGGCATCATGATAGCCGCATGCTTCCAGCATGGACTGTTGCTGGCGCAGTAGTTGCTGCTGATGGCGGTTACTGGCCGTGGTGAGAAAACCCCAGCGTAATTCACAGTCAATCTGATGTTGGTGAATGCGATTGGCCATCAGCGATACGCCATCCAGCGAGGCTTCCCAGCACTGCCGTGCCGCCCGGCGGCCCAGTTGTTGCTCGAAGCGTGTCAGCGGTGCGGCAAAGCCGTGCAGGATTTGCCCGCCATTACGGCCAGTGGCACCAAAGCCGACCAGCGCACCTTCCAGCAAGGTGACGGACAATCCTTTTTCTGCCAGGACCAATGCGGTGGACAGGCCGGTTAAGCCCGCCCCTACCACGCAGACATCGCAGCGCACCACCTCTCCCAGTACCGGATACCGCTCGCGTGAGGGGGCGGTGGCTGCATACCAGGAATTAACATGGTGGCCATCAAACTGGGACAGGTGTGGTGCGTGTTCGCGATTCATGAGGTCTCTTTCAGGTTTCAGGCCTGACCAAGCAAGTGGCGATACTCCCAGGAAGTGACCTGGCGGTTGAATTCCTGCCATTCGCTCAGCTTGAGCTGACAATAGGTAGAGACAAACTGCGGCCCCAGCAGGGTGGCCAGTGCCTGATTATTGGCCAGCCTTTCCACCGCCTCCAACTGGGTGCGGGCAAAGGCATAGGGCCGACCATAGGCACTGCAATCAAGCGGCGGCGTTGCCGGTAATTCCTGTTGCATGCCAAGCAAACCGCAGGCCAGGGTGGTGGCCATAGCCAGATAAGGGTTGGCATCCACGCCAGGCAGGCGGTTTTCCACCCGGCGGGCTTGCGGGCCGCCTTGTGGAATGCGCAGACCGCAGGTGCGGTTGTCAAAGCCCCATTCCACATTAATGGGCGCTGCCGTGAGCGGTGCCAGGCGGCGATAGGAGTTGACATAGGGTGCCAGCAGCAACAGGGCATCCGGCAGATAGTGCTGCAGGCCGGCGATGTAGTGGCTAAAGCGGGGTGCCGGCTGGCCATTGTCCAGCGAGAAGGCATTGCGGCCATTGTCCGCATACACCAGGCTTTGGTGGATGTGCATGGCACTGCCGGCATCCTCTGCCAGCGGTTTGGCCATGAAGCAGGCTTCCAGGTCATGCCGGGCGGCGGCCTCGCGCACCATGCGCTTAAACAGGAAGGCCTGGTCGGCCAGCGCAATGGCATCGCCATGTTGCAGATTGATTTCCAGCTGTCCACAGCCTACTTCCTGCAGCAGCGTGTCTGCACCGATACCCAGCAACTGGCAGCCGTGGCGGATGTCGTCCAGTACGGCTTCCAGGTCGTGCAATCTATCCAGTGCATAGGGCTGGCGCAGGCTGTCACCGGCTTTGCCATAGCTGGCCGGTGCTTGTGGTGCCGCATCCAGCTGCTGACGCCGGGCAAACAGATAAAACTCCATTTCTGGTGCGACAACCGGCGTGAGGCCCAGCTCGGTATAGCGCGAGAGTACGCGGCGCAGCACATTGCGCGGGGAAAACTCTACCAGGCTGCCGTCTTCATGCAGGCAGTCGTGAATCAGCATGGCTGCTGGCTCCCGGCTGAAAGGCAGGCGGCGCAGGGTGGTGAGGTCAGCTTGAAGCAGCATGTCCGGGTCCAGTTCGGGCACCAGTTGCTGCAGACAATGACCGCTGACGCTTTGTACTAGCCCTACCTGCGAAAAGCGCAGTTCACTGCCGTTAAGTACGCTTGATGCTGGCAATATCTTGCCGCGTGCGGTACCAGTGATATCGGAAAACAGGCATTCAACAGTGTGAATGCCGTGATGTTGCAGCCAGTCTGCGGGGTTCAGCATGGGTGGTCCTTGGGCGTTGAATTGTCGAGAGCCGCCTGTAGGCGGGTGAAACGGCAAAACGCTAGCGGTGACCGACTGCGGTAAACGGCTGGATGAAAAAGCCCAGCGACAAGGCTGTCGAGTCAACCCATGCGCACAGCAGTACCGCTGCCGCAGGCAGGGGTATGTGTGTGAATAGGTTGCGACGTGCTTGCATGAAAAACAGGGCCTTCCGGGTGAGATAAACAGGATGCTGTGCCGGATTTTTAAACGCCTTTGGCATGGGGCGTCAATTTATTTCATGGTGCAGATGGCAGTCTGTGGTGGAATTGCTGTTGGTCAGTCGCGTCAGGCACATGGCAAGAGCTGTCGAAATGTGCAAAAATTCGGTCAACTAGACGATTTGCAGGTTTTTTTCATGCTGGACCGGGACGGATATCGCCCCAATGTCGGAATCATCCTCATCAATGGCAAAAATGAGGTGTTCTGGGGCAAGCGGGTGCGCGAGCATTCCTGGCAATTTCCGCAAGGAGGCATCAAGCCGGGTGAAAGCCCGGAAGCGGCGATGTACCGCGAGCTTCTGGAGGAGGTCGGGCTATTGCCGCAACATGTCAAGATCGTGGGACGCACCCGTGACTGGCTGCGCTACGAGGTGCCCAGCAATTGGGTTAGGCGCGAATGGCGTGGCAGCTACAAGGGACAGAAGCAGATCTGGTTTCTGCTGCGGTTGACCGGGCGTGACTGCGATGTCTGCCTGCGGGCCAGCACGCATCCGGAATTTGACGGTTGGCGCTGGAACGATTACTGGGCACCGGTAGATGCCGTGATCGACTTCAAGCGCGATGTCTATATCCGGGCGCTGACTGAGCTGTCGCGCTTTCTCAAAGGGCTGGAAAACTACGACGGCTTCCTGCAGCGCATGCGGCAGCCGGCCAGGACGGCTCCGCTAGCGGAAGGCTTGCCGGATCAGTCGCAGGATCACTGAGACCGCAGTACGGTCTGATTCACCCATCAAGCAAGCGGCGGCCCTGGGCTGCCGTTTGAGCATCATGACCATCCGGCCAGACGGCGGGGTGGCGACATCATCAGGCTTGGCCCTGCACACAGGGCCGTTACAGGCGACGATAAAAGCTATGACGCAACAGTACGACGAATCCTCGGTACGGGTACTCAAGGGGCTGGAGCCGGTGAAGGAAAGGCCGGGTATGTACACCCGCACCACCGACCCTACCCATATCTGTCAGGAAGTCATCGATAACGCCGCCGACGAGGCACTGGGCGGTTACGCCCGCAAGATTGCCGTCACCGTGCACCAGGATGGGTCATTGTCGGTAGAGGACGATGGCCGTGGTATTCCGGTGGGCCTGCATCCGCAAGAGGGTGTGCCGGTGGTGGAGCTGGTGTTCACCCGGCTGCACGCTGGCGGCAAGTTCAACAAGAAAGATGGTGGTGCTTATGCCTTCTCCGGCGGTTTGCACGGCGTGGGGGTATCGGTTACCAATGCGCTGTCCACCCGGCTGGAGGTGGAGGTAAAGCGTGAGGGCGGTGTGCACCGGCTGGTATTTTCCGGCGGCGACGTGATCGAGCCGCTGGCCCGTATTGGCGATTGCGGTGCGCGCACCAGCGGCACGCGGGTACGGGTGTGGCCGGATGGCAAGTATTTTGAAAGCCCGCGTTACTCGCTGCCGGAGCTGGAGCGCCTGCTGCGCGCCAAGGCGGTGCTATTGCCGGGCGTTGCCGTGTCACTGACGCTGGAGAAGCCCAGTGGCGATGAGGTCAAGGTATGGCAGTACCCGCAGGGCCTGAAGAGCTATCTGGCCGAGCTGTGCAATGGCGACGAGCCGATTGCACCGTTGTTTGCCGCCGAGGCCTATATCGGTGACGACCACGAGCAGTTTGCCAAGGGCGAAGGCGTGCAGTGGGCGATGGCCTGGTTTGAGGACGGTGCCAGTGGCGAAAGCTATGTCAACCTGATTCCCACTCCGTCCGGCGGTACCCACGAGGCAGGCCTGCGTGCCGGGGTGTTTGATGCGGTGAAGACCTTCATTGACCATCACAACCTGCTGCCGCGCGGCGTCAAACTGATGGCGGAAGACGTGTGGAGCCGGGTGCGCTTTGTATTGTCGGCCCGGGTGCTGGACCCGCAATTCCAGGGCCAGACCAAGGACAAGCTGACCAGCCGCGATGCACTAAAGCTGATTTCCAGCTTGGCGCGCGACCCGGTGGAGCTATGGCTGAACCAGAATGTGGAAGCGGGCAAAAAGATTGCCGAGCTGGCCATTCGTCAGGCGCAGTCGCGGCTGAAATCCGTCAAGAAGGTGGAAAAGAAAAAAGGCTCCGGGGTTGCCGTATTGCCGGGCAAGCTGACCGATTGCGAAAGCGAAGACATCGAGCGCAACGAGCTGTTTCTGGTGGAGGGCGACTCGGCCGGTGGTTCGGCCAAGCTGGCGCGCGACAAGGAATACCAAGCCATCCTGCCCTTGCGCGGCAAGGTGCTCAATAGCTGGGAAACCGACAAGGACCAGCTGTTTTCCAATGCCGAAATCCACGATATTTCCGTCGCCATTGGTGTGGACCCGCACGGCCCGGATGACCAGCCGGACTTGTCCAGCCAGCGTTATGGCAAGATTGCCATCCTGTCTGATGCTGATGTGGATGGTTCGCACATTCAGGTGTTGTTGCTCACCTTGTTTTTCCGCCATTTCCCGCGCTTGATCGAAAACGGCAACATCTACATCGCCCAGCCACCACTGTTCCGCGTGGATGTGCCCGGCTCGGGCAAGAACCGTCCGCCGCGCAAGATTTACGCGCTGGATGAGGGTGAACTCAATGCTATTCTGGATCGTTTGCGTAGCGAGAATGTACGCGAAGGCAGCTGGGGTATCTCGCGCTTTAAAGGTCTGGGTGAGATGAACCCGGAGCAACTGAAGGACACCACCATGAACCCGGATACGCGCCGCCTGTCGCGAGTGCAGGTGCGGCCGGGCGAGCTGGCGCATACCCTGTCCACCTTCGTCATGCTGATGGGCAAGGGCGAGGCTTCCAGCCGCCGCAGCTGGATGGAAGCCAAGGGTAACGAGGTGGAAGCGGATATCTGACTCCGCAGGCCGCCAGCACAAGCAAAACGGGACCGCGATGGTCCCGTTTTTTATGGCAGCCTGCCCACGTCTCAGTCGGCCAGTGTCACCACCACCCGCTTGTTGCGTGCGCCCTTGCTCTCGATTTTCTTCACCAGCAGACGGCCGATTTCGCCGGTGCGACGCACATGGGTGCCGCCACAGGGTTGCAAGTCCACCCCGTCGATGGCAATCAGGCGGATTTCCGGTAGCTCCAGCGGCGGCGTGACCGACATGGTTTTGATCAGCTCTGGCCGGGCCTTGAGTGCCTCGCCGCTGGTCATCTGCACCGAGACGGCCAGGTCTTGCGCCACCAATGCATTCAGGCCAGCCTCGATCTCGTCCTTGTCCAGCTCCATGCCTTCGGGCAAATCAAAATCCAGTCGCCCGCCTTCTGCGGTCAGATTGCCGCCGGTGACCCCGGCCTTGATCACCACCGACAGCAAATGCAGGCCGGTATGTACCCGCATGTGGCGATGGCGGCGTGTCCAGTCCAGCGTCAGGGTTACCGCGCTGCCAGCGTCCAGTCGCGGGGCATCTGCGGCGGTGAGATGGATGATTTCGCGGGTTTCGCGGTTGCGGCGGGTATCGCTGATGGCCAGTGTGCTGCCGTCGGTCAGCGTCAGCGTGGCGGTATCGCCCGGCTGGCCGCCGCCCAGCGGGTAGCACAGGGTATCAGCCAGTACCAGGCCGGCATCGTCATGGCGGATCACCGTGGTTTCCAGGGTGGTTTGGTAAGGGTCGAGGTAAAAGCGCTCCGGCATGACAACTCCTTGCATGGGTAATCATGACAGGGTGATGGTGACGGACGGTCTTTTCAAGTAGCAGTTGCTTGCCAAATGCAAGGTAACAGCTTGTTAAGCCGCGCCGGGCAGAAGATAATCGCCGCTCTTTACTTATTCTGTTGCCCTGTTGCCACCATGAGCCAAGCCCATAATCTGGAAAACTACACCCCGCCGCCGGATACCGGCCTTTCGGTTATCTACGTGGATGACTGCCTGTTGGTGGTGGACAAGCCCTCCGGCCTGCTGTCGGTGCCTGGGCGTGGCGAGGGCAAAGAGGATTGCCTGATCAGCCGGGTGCAGAAAATCTATCCGGATGCGCTCACCGTACATCGGCTGGACATGGCCACCTCCGGGCTGGTGATTTTCGGGCGTGGGGCCGCCATGCAGCGTGCGCTGTCGATTGCCTTCATGGATCGCAAGGTCAAGAAGCGCTATATCGCGGTGGTAGACGGTATTGTAGAAAGCAATAGCGGCACCATCGACCTGCCCCTGATCATCGACTGGCCCAATCGCCCGCGCCAGAAGGTTGATCTGGTCGAGGGCAAGCAAGCCATCACCCATTACCGCGTGGTATTGCGCGACAGCCTGCGTCAGACCTCGCGCATGGAGCTGGACCCGCAAACCGGCCGTGCCCACCAGTTGCGCATGCACATGCTGCATCTGGAAAGCGGTCATCCCATTCTGGGCGATGATATTTACGCGCCGCCGGAGGTGCTTGCCAAGGCCGATCGGCTATTGCTGCATGCGTCGCGGCTGGTGCTGCGTCACCCGATTACCCGTGAAGAAATGGAATTCGAGGCACCGACGCCGTTTTGAGGCGTGATGGGGTTTTAATGCAAAAAAGGATGCCTGGCGGCATCCTTTTTTGCTGGGCTGGTATTCCCGGTATCACTGCCGTGCCGTGCGGGTATTGTCCACAGGGGCTTGCTCGGCATTGCTGCGCCAGGGGTTGATATCCAGGCCGCCACGGCGGGTGTAACGGGCGTAAACCGTCAGCTGCTGCGGCGCGCAGGCGCGCAGGATGTCGGTGAAGATGCGCTCCACGCATTGCTCGTGGAATTCATTGTGCTGGCGGAAGCCGATCAGGTAGCGCAGTAGCGCTTCACGGTCCAGCTTGGGGCCGGTATAGCGGATTTGCACGCTGCCCCAGTCCGGCTGGCCGGTGACCAGGCAGTTGGACTTCAGCAGATTGCTGCACAGGGTTTCGCTGACGATAGTGCTGCTGTCGGCATGCAGGATGTCCGGGCAGGGCGCGTAGTTGTCCACGGCGATGTCTTGCTCGTCGATATAGTCGCCGTCCAGTTCGGCAATGCGCTCGGCAGCAAAGTCCTGCGGCAGTTGCACACAGACCGATACCGTGCCACCGGCAGCATTGGACAGGTCCAGTGCCAGCTGCGCCTGCAACGCGGCCAGACTGGCAATGCGGGTCTGGTTATAGCTGTTCAGATACAGCTTGAACGACTTGGATTCAATCAGGTTGGGGCTGTCAGCCGGAATGCGGAAGGTGGCAATGCCCACCTGCGGTTTGCCGCGTGCATTCAGCCAGGACAGCTCGAAACCGGTCCAGATATCGACACCGACAAAGGGTAGTGCCTGCTCGTCCACGCCAATTTCATCGCGTTTGGTCTGGCGGGCGATGGGGAACAGCAGGCTGGCGTCGTACTGGTCCTGATAGCTGACGGTTTTGCCCAGCGGGGACAGGTCGGGTGTCAGGTGCGGAGTAGTCATGAAAGGAATTCCGTGAAAAAGCGAGCCGGCGGCGCTTGCCGCTCAGAACAACAGGCCTTTGCGCCACAGCGCCATCAAGTCCATGGTGAGGGCTACGCTGCAATGCAGGGCGATGCCCAGCCAGATTGAGCGATAACGATAGCTCAGCGCACCCAGTGCCATGCCGGCGATGATGGCGGCCAGGCTTTCCAGCACTGGCTTTTCAAAATGAATCATGCAGTAAGGCAGCACCATCACGAAGATGGCGGATACCCCAAAGCGCGACTTGAGGCCGTGCACCATGTAGCCGCGAAAGAAGAACTCCAGCGCGGCGAATTGGGCGAAGTATAACAGCTCCCACCAGGCCCAGTGCGGCCACAGGCTTTCTTGTGGGCCAAGGCGGAAGAAGGGGTAGATCTGCAAGAAGCCCGGCTGCGCCGACGCCCACCACACCAGGGGCAGCATGATGGCGTAAAACAGCAGAAACAGCTTGCCATCCGTGCGCAGCAAACGCCAGCTGGGCAAGGCCAGGCCAAAATCGCTCAGCGGGCGGCGCAGCACCAGCTTGATGTGCAGCAGCGGCAACAAGCAGTAGCTGGCCACGCTGGCCAGTGACCAAAACAATGCGCGGTAGAGCTGGGTGTCCGGGTTGTACACAATCAGGTGCTGAAAGACGGTGGCCCAAGCGGGCAGCGTGTTGCGCAAACAATCCAGCAGCCAGTGGCTGTTGGCCGGGTAGTACAGCAAGGTCAGGCTCAGGCAGCACACCAGTAGCACGGCGGCAGCTTGCCGGTCGGCAGGGGCTAGCTGTGATGGCGATGGCATGCCTTAGTGCTCCTTGCGCATGAACTGGCGCGGGCGGAAACCCAGTGCAAACAGCATGGCAAAGTAGGTGATGGCCCCGGCCACCACCAGCAGCGTCAGCCAGCACACGCGCTGCCAGGCGTGCCCGTCCCAGTGGATGGGCAGCACGGCTTGCAGAAGCAGCAATACGGCAGCCATGGCCAGAATAGCCAGTGCCATCTTGCCGAGGAAGCTGCTCCAGCCCGCTTGCGGCAGGTAGATCTTGCGCTTGAGCAGGGTGGACAGCAGTAGCCCGGCATTCAGGCAGGAGGCCAGGCCGATCGACAGTGCCAGCCCGGCATGCTTGAGCGGGAAGACAAAAGCCAGATTCATCAGTTGGGTGCAGCCCAGGGTAATCAGGGCAATGCGTACCGGCGTCTTGATGTCCTGCCGGGCGTAGAAGCCCGGTGCCAGCACCTTGACCAGAATCAGCCCTAGCAGGCCGAAGGAGTAGGCAATCACTGCCTGCTGCGACATCAGTGCATCGTGGGCGGTAAAGCGGCCATACATGAACAGGGTGGATAGCAGCGGCCCGGACAGCAGGCCCAGGCCCACCGTGGCTGGTACCGCCAGCAGCAGCGACAGGCGGATGCCCCAGTCCAGCAGTACGCTGAATTCACCGTCCGACTTGCTGGCCGCGTGCTTGGACAGCGAGGGTAGCAGGATGGTCCCCAGCGCCACGCCCAGCACGCCGGAGGGGAATTCCATCAGCCGGTCGGCGTAATACATCCACGACACGCTGCCGGTGGGCAGGAAGGAAGCAAAGGTGGAGTTGATCAGCAAGGAAATCTGCGCCACCGACACGCCGAAAATGGCCGGACCCATCTGGCGGATCACGCGCCATACGGCGGCATCCTTGAAGTCAAAGATGGGCATGGTGAGCATGCCAATCTGCTTGAGGAAGGGCAGCTGCCACACTAACTGAATCAAACCGCCCACAAAGACGGCCCAGGCCATGGCCATGATGGGCGGGTGAAAGTTGTGGGTAAAAAATAGCGCAAAGACGATGAAGCTGAGATTCAGAAAGGTGGGGGTGAAGGCCGGAATCGAAAATTTGCCCCAGCTATTGAGGATGCTGCCGGTCATCGACGACAGCGAAATGAAAAAGATATAAGGAAACGACACCCGCAGGATGTCGGCAAACAACGCGGCCTTGGCCGGTTCGCGATAAAAGCCGGGGGCGGAAATCCACATGATGGCAGGGGCGGCCAGCATGCCGATGGCGGTAACCAGCAACAACACCGAGCCCAGCACGCCGGTTACCTTGGCCACGAATTCGCGGGTTTCGGCTTCGGTTTTCTGGTTCTTGTATTCGCCCAGGATGGGGACAAAAGCCTGGGAGAACGCCCCTTCGGCAAACAGGCGGCGCAGCATGTTGGGAATCTTGAAGGCGGCATTGAAGGCATCTGCCGACATGCCGGCACCAAATACGCGGGCGATAAGCGTGTCGCGGACCAGGCCGAGAATGCGCGACACCATGGTCATGCTGCTGACTGCAGCCAGCGCCTTGAGCAGGTTCATTTATTGGGGGGAGGGCGGGTTGAGCAAGCCGGCTAGTTTACGCTGGCGGGTTTATTGTTGCAAAACCTGCTGTTAAGGCTTAGAATCGCGGGTTTCAGATTCCGCTCATCAGGAGAAAGATTCATGGCTAACAGCGCACAAGCTCGCAAGCGTGCACGCACAGCCCTTAAGCAGCGCGCGCACAACGCCAGCCTGCGTACTGCGTTCCGTACTGCAGTAAAGAAAGTGCTTAAGGCAATTGAAGGTGGTGACAAGGCTGCGGCCAAGGTTGTGTTCCACGCTTCCACCAAAGTAATCGATCGTATCGCTGACAAGGGCGTGTTCCACAAGAACAAGGCTGCTCGTCATAAGAGCCGTCTGTCCGCTCAGATCAAGGCCATGGCCTGATCCCAGCTTCGCGCTGAAAGATACGCAGAAAAGCCCCGCCGTTGCGGGGCTTTTTGTTTGTTTGCGTGGCGGGTGATGTTGTGCTTTTGCCACGCAATTGCGCGGCTAGGCCAGTAGGGAAAAGGCTTGTCTGGCCATTTCGCCTTCTTCATCGGTAGCCAATACATAGGCATGGTGCGGGCTGCTGGCGCTGGTTAATTGCCGGGCATGCGCCAGATTGGCCGCATGGTCGGCCTCAAAGCCCAGCCAGCCCAGCTGACCCAGTACGCGGCCACGTACCTCGGCAGAGTGTTCGCCCACCCCGGCGGTAAAGATGATGGCATCCAGCCCCTTCATGGCGGCGGCCAGTGAGGCAATCTCGCGCACAATGCGATAGCAGAACAGCTCAACCGCCTCGCGCGCGGCGGGCAGGCTGCTGGCCAGCAGTTCGCGCATATCCGCCGACACCCCACCGGAAACACCCAGCAGGCCGGAGTTTTTGTACAGCTCGCGCCGTACATCGCTTACGCCCATGCCTTCGTGTTCCATCCAGTACAGCACCACTTCCGGGTCGAGATAACCCGGACGCGTGCTCATCATCAGCCCGTCCACGGCAGAAAATCCCATGCTGGAGGCCACGCTTTGCCCCTGCTGGATTGCGCAAGCACTGCTGCCGCTGCCCAGGTGACACACCACCACTTTGCTGCCCGCCAGGCCCAGCCCGGCCAGCCGACGGCTGATGGAGGCATAGGACAAGCCGTGAAAACCATAGCGACGCACCCCTTCTTCATGCCAGTGGCGGGCGATGCCGAAGCGGGTGGCGACTTCTGGCTGGCTGGCATGGAAGGCGGTATCAAAGCAGGCTAACTGGGGCAGGGTGGCATCTACTGTCTGGAAAGCCTGGATAACCTGCAGACTGACCGGCTGATGCAGCGGAGCCAGCGGGATGTAATCCTCAAGAGCCTTGCAAATGCTGTCATCCAGCCGGGTAACGGTATGGAAGTGACTGCCGCCATGCACCACGCGGTGTACCACGGCGGCCACGGCAATGCCGTGGTCGGCCAGGGTATTCAGCATGGCGGCCACGGCGGCCTCGCGGCTGTCATCACCCAGCTCGCGCTCTTCCAGTTGCTGATGCAGGGTGTCGTGCAGGCTGAGGCTGGTGTGTGGCTGGCCGAAATGATCAATCAGGCCGCGCATCAGCAGCGCGCCGCCCTCCATGGCATAGGCGCGGAACTTAAGGGTGGAGGAGCCGGCGTTGACGGCAATCAGCGCCTTGATCACAGGCTGGCTCCACGACGGCGGTGCGCCAGTACATTGGCCACGGCGGCAGAGGCCAGGCGACCGGTGGCGTCTTCGGCGCGGCTGGTGAGGACGATAGGCACGCGCGCGCCCATCACGATGCCAGCGGAGGCGGCGGCGGCCAGATAGGTGAGCTGCTTGGCCAGCATATTGCCGGATTCCAGATCCGGCACCAGCAGGATGTCCGGATCGCCAGCCACTTCGGACACGATGCCCTTGGTGTCGGCGGCCTCATGCGAGATGGCATTGTCGAAGGCCAGTGGGCCATCCAGGATGGCACCGGTGATCTGGCCGCGCTCGGCCATCTTGCACAGCGCGGCGGCATCCAGGGTGGCGCGCATGGCTGGGTTGATGGTTTCCACCGCCGCCAGAATGGCCACCTTGGGACGGGCAATGCCCAGGGCGTGGGTCAGGTCGATGGCGTTCTGACAGATGTCGCGCTTGGTCATCAGGTCGGGTTCGATGCTGATGGCGGCATCGGTGATGAACAGATAGCGCGGGTAACTTTCCACCTTCATGATGAAAACGTGGCTGATGCGACGATCGGTGCGGATGCCGGTGTTGCGCGCCAGTACTTCGCTCATAAATTCGTCAGTGTGCAGGCTGCCCTTCATCAGGATGTCTGCATAGCCTTCGCGTGCCAGTGATACCGCCTGTTCAGCGGAGGCATGGCTGTGTGGGGTGTCGATCAGTTCGAAGCGGCTGATGTCCACGTCCAGCTCCTCCGCCAGCTTGCCCAGCTTGCTGCGCGGGCCAATCAGGATCGGGGTGGCAATGCCGTGGTCGGCGGCTTCTACCGCACCCAGCAGTGCTTCGCGACTGCAGGGATGGGCCACGGCCATGGGCAGCGGACCCAGTGCCGTGGCTTGTTGCAGGATATCGTCAAATGCTTTGTCATCGCGGGTCATGGATGGTCTCCGGGCGCGAGCAGGATAGGGGAGGCGGGCCAGCACCAGGGCTGGCCGTGCGGGTATCAGGCCATGATGTGATGGCCGCCATCTACATAGATGGTCTGGCCGGTCAGGCTGCGGGCAGCGTTGGAAATCAGGAAGGCGCAGGTCATGCCCACGTCTTCAATATCCACCAGCTTGTTCTGCGGCGCGCGGGCGATGGCGTCGTCGATCAACTGATCGAAGTGGGCAATGCCGGAGGCTGCACGGGTCTTGAGCGGGCCGGGAGAAACCGCATGTACGCGGATGCCCTTGGGGCCCAGTTCGCTGGCCATATAGCGCGACACGCTCTCCAGCGCAGCTTTTACCGGGCCCATCATGTTGTAGTTTTCCACCACCTTGTCGGCACCGTAGTAGCTCATGGTGATCAGCGAACCGCCATCTTTCATCAGCGGCTCGGCGTGGCGCGCCATTTCCACAAAGGAGTAGCACGACACATGCATGGCTTGCTGAAAGCCATCACGTGAGCAATCCACCACGCGGCCATGCAGGTCTTCCATCGGGCAAAAGGCAATGGAGTGGATGACAAAATCCAGCTTGCCCCAGTGTTGTTCGATATCGGCAAACACCTGTTGCATCTGGCCGGGCTGTTCCACATCCAGCGGCAGTACCAGCGGGGCGTCCAGTTTTTCGGCCAGGGGGCGGACATACTTCTCCGCCTTGGTGTTCAGGTAGGTAACGGCCACCTCGGCCCCGAGTTCGCGCAGCACGCTGGCGCAGCCGTAGGCGATGCTGTTTTCGTTGGCGATGCCGACAATCAGGCCTTTTTTGCCATTGATGATGTTACGAATGCTGTCCATGAAATCCTCTTGGGTCGACCCGGTAGAAATGTAATTTGATGCATCGTGGCAGCGCGATATTGCGAGTGCGTGAAAAACAGCATTTTTGTATTGCGGCGTCAGTCGGATATAATGGTAAGTTTGCGGGCTGGCTACTTGCATTTGCCCGTCCTGACCGCAAATTGCATCATAGGTCAGACCATCGCAGTTATTGTGCAGCGTAGCAAAATTGCATGTTGCACTGTAGCAAGAATACGCCATTTATGCCATTTACATAGTGGTTGGAGCAAGGAATATGCCGATCTACGAATACCGCTGCACCGCCTGTGGCGCAGCCAAGGAACATTTGCAGAAAATGAGCGATGAGCCCATCGCCCAGTGTCCGGCTTGTGGCAGTGCGGATTACCACAAGCAGCTGTCTGCTGCCGGTTTCCAGCTAAAGGGTTCTGGCTGGTATGAAACCGACTTCAAGAACGGCAGCTCTTCTTCCGGTGGCGGCGGTCACGGCTGTGGCAACGGCTCTTGCGGCGGCGGGTGCGCTTAATCCCCCATGACTCAAATCAAAATGACCGTACGGGGCTATCTGGTGGCCGGCCTGCTGATCTGGCTGCCGCTGGGCATTACCCTGTGGGTGTTAAGCCTGATCATCGGCTCGCTGGACCAGACGCTGAAGCTGCTGCCACACGAATGGCAGCCCGAGCAGCTGTTTGGTTTCAGCATTCCCGGCCTGGGCGTGGTGTTTGCCTTCCTGATGTTGCTGGGCACCGGTATGTTTGCTGCCAATGTACTGGGTCAGCGGCTGGTGGATTTCTGGCACGGATTGCTGTCACGCACGCCTTTTGTCAAATCCATCTACAGCAGTGTCAAGCAAGTCAGCGATACGCTGTTGTCGGACTCCGGCCAGGCTTTCAAGAAGGCGCTGCTGGTGCGCTGGCCGCATCAGGACAGCTGGACGGTAGCCTTCCAGACCGGTACGCCGGCACCGCAGGTAGTGGCGGAAATGGGCGAGGAAGAACACGTCAGCGTCTATGTGCCGACCACGCCGAACCCGACTTCCGGCTACTTCATCATGGTGCCCAAGCGCGATACGCGTGAATTGGCCATGAGCGTGGACGATGCCCTGAAATATGTGATTTCCATGGGCGTGGTGGTTCCGGTGCCGGCAGCCGATGCGCTGTGCAACGACAAGAATCAACAGGCTTAGGCGGTTTGCCGGCTTTACCCGGCAGACGCCCGTTTATCCAGATTTAAAGATACAGAATTCAATACAAGGGTTACCTGATGCGTACCGATTACTGCGGACTTATTGACAAGAAATACCTCGGCCAGACCGTCACCGTAAAAGGCTGGGCACACCGTCGCCGCGACCACGGCGGCGTGATCTTCATCGACCTGCGCGACCGCGAAGGCCTGGTGCAGGTGGTGATTGATCCGGATACCCCGGAAGCCTTCAAGCTGGCCGACAGCAGCCGCAACGAATTCGTACTGGCCATCACTGGCATCGTGCGCGAGCGTCCGGCTGGCACCGCCAACAGCAAGATGATTTCCGGAGAAATCGAAATCCTGGCCAAGGAAATCGAAATCCTCAACAGTGCCGCCACCCCGCCGTTCCAGATCGACGACGAAAATATTTCGGAAAACGTGCGTCTGCTCAACCGCGTGATCGACCTGCGCCGTGCGCCGATGCAAAAAAACCTGCGCCTGCGCTACCGCGTGGCCATGGGCGTGCGTAACCACCTGGACAAACAGGGCTTCATCGACATCGAAACCCCGATGCTGACCCGTTCCACCCCGGAAGGTGCGCGTGACTACCTGGTGCCGTCCCGCGTGCATCCGGGCGAATTCTTTGCCCTGCCGCAATCGCCGCAGCTGTTCAAGCAGCTGCTGATGGTGGCCGGCTTCGACCGCTACTACCAGATCACCAAGTGCTTCCGCGACGAAGACCTGCGCGCCGACCGTCAGCCTGAATTCACCCAGATTGATATCGAAACTTCGTTCCTGAACGAAGACGAAATCATGGACATCACCGAAAACATGGCGCAGGAAATCTTCCGCGACGTGATGAATGTCGAGCTGGGCAAGTTCCCGCGCATGACCTACAACGACGCCATGTTCCTGTACGGTTCGGACAAGCCTGATCTGCGCGTGTCGCTCAAGTTCACCGAACTGACCGACCTGATGAAGACCGAGGAATTCAAGGTATTCCGTGGCGCTGCCGACATGCCGAACGGCCGTGTGGTGGCCCTGCGCGTACCGGGCGGTGCCGCCATTTCCCGCAAGGAAATCGACGAGTACACCCAGTTTGTCAGCATCTACGGTGCCAAGGGTCTGGCCTATATCAAGGTCAACGACAAGAGCAAGATCACCAATGACGAAACCAGCGGCCTGCAGTCGCCCATCGTCAAGTTCCTGTCCGTGGCCGCGCTGGAAGAAATCATGGCGCGTACCGGTGCCGACAACGGCGACATCATTTTCTTTGGTGCTGACAAGGCCAAGGTGGTGAACGAAGCCATTGGCGCACTGCGTATCAAGATTGGTCACGAACGTGGCGAGAAGGACGGTTACTTCGTGCGCGAATGGCGTCCGCTGTGGGTGGTGGACTTCCCGATGTTCGAACACGACGAAGAAGCCGACCGCTGGACTGCCTGCCACCATCCGTTCACCAGCCCGAAACCGGGTCACGAAGACCTGATGGATACCGACCCGGCTGCCTGCCTGGCCCGTGCCTACGACATGGTGCTGAACGGTTGGGAAATCGGTGGCGGTTCGGTACGTATCCACCGTGCTGACGTGCAGGAAAAGGTGTTTGCTGCGCTGAAGATTACCCCGGAAGAACAGCAGAACAAGTTCGGCTTCCTGCTGGATAACCTGAAGTTTGGCGCGCCGCCGCACGGTGGCCTGGCTTTCGGTCTGGACCGTCTGGTTACCCTGATGGCCGGTGCCGAATCCATCCGCGACGTGATTGCCTTCCCCAAGACCCAGCGTGCCCAGTGTCTGCTGACCAACGCCCCGAATGCGGTGGACGACAAGCAGCTGCGCGAACTGAACCTGCGTCTGCGCCAGAAAGCCGAACCGGCAGCCTGAGTTGGACGCATGTGGTATGGAACAAAAACGGACACAGAGGTGTCCGTTTTTTTATGGTCTAAGAAGCCAGGTAGGCCCTGGCTGAAATACTGGGCTTGAAACCGTCAGTTGCTGGCCGCATCTGCAAAAGGTCAAGCAAGCTTGGCCCTGCTTATTGTGAAACTTTATCGACACGATATGGATTTACAATTTGCCCGTCGTTCGCCTGCTGATTTATAAAGCCCCCGCATTCCGCAGCGTTTTTGCATCGCCCGATACCAAAGGCGCTGTCATATCAAGAAACTCAAGGAGATCCGCATGGCCGTACTCGTTGGTAAGCAAGCACCGTTCTTCGCTGGTGAAAAATCTTTCTCCGCCGTTCTGGGCGATGGTCAGGTTGTTGATAACTACTCCTTCAAAGAAGCCACTGCCGGCAAATATGCCGTGGTGTTCTTCTACCCGCTGGACTTCACTTTTGTCTGCCCGTCCGAGCTGATCGCCTTTGATCACCGCCTGGCAGAGTTCAAGGCCCGCAATGTGGAAGTAATCGGCGTGTCCATCGACAGCCAATTTACCCATGCCGCATGGCGCAACACCCCGGTGGAAAAGGGTGGCATCGGCCAGGTTGGCTACACCCTGGTGGCCGACATTCAGCACGAACTGTGCAAAGCCTTTGATGTGGAAGCCGACGGTGGCGTGGCCTTCCGTGGTTCCTTCCTGATCGACAAGGCTGGCGTGGTACAGCATCAGGTGGTAAACAACCTGCCGCTGGGCCGCAATGTGGACGAAATGATCCGCATGGTTGACGCGCTGCAATTTACCGAAGAGCACGGCGAAGTGTGCCCGGCTGGCTGGAACAAAGGCAAGAAGGGTATGAAGCCGAGCGCTGAGGGCGTGGCTTCCTATCTGGCAGAAAACGCTGCCCAGCTGTAATATCCTCAACGTCGGTCTTGTCGACGACAAAGTCATACTGCCACCCCGCTTCACGCGGGGTTTTTCATGGCGTCTGCTATACATGAGTAAAGACTAGACCAGACATCGGGGGTCAATTTGAGCCTTTCTTCTGCCGGAGAAGAAACAGCCGTAAGACTGCACATCATTGCGCGCTTCAGGGCTGCCCAGCCGTATTCCATGGTTGGTGGCCTTTTGCTGGCGCTGGCCATGATGCTGCATTCTCCCTTGTTCAATATTGCCTGCTGGTGGGGCGTCCTGTTTGTCTGGCAGTGTCTTTACTTTATCTTTGCCTCCCGGCTGTTGCGTACTGCAGAAGCCGGGCAGGAGCTGTCCTTGTCGCACTTTCGCCGCTTCGTCTTGGCTACCATGCTGGCTGGGGTATGGTGGGGCAGTGCCGTCTGGTGGCTGGTGCCTGACAATGATCCGCTTTACCTGATTGTGGTATTGCTGTGGCTGGCGGGTGTCGCCTCAGCCTATGCGGCCTATCTGACTGGGGTAAAGTCCCTGCCGGTGATGGTGCTCGGCCTGATGCTGCTGATCGTGCAAGCCAAACTGTGGGCAACTGGAATCCCGGTATTGCGGCTGGCCGGCATGTCGGTGCTACTGTTTACCGCTGTGCTGGTAACCATGACCTGGCCCTTGCACCGCTATCTGCGGGAAAGCTATGCGGTCCGGGAAGAAAACAACCGCCTGTTGCTGGACATGACCGAGCAGCAGCACAAGCTGGATGAATACAACCAGCAGCTGGAGGAGCAAAGTCGTCAACTGGATAAGGCGCTGGCACACGTTGAAGCGCTGGTGGCACATGATCCGCTTACCGGTGTGCTGAGCCGACGTGCAGTGATGGCGCGGGCTGACCAGTTGGTTGTGCAGGCAGTTGCTGGGCAGCCATTCTGTCTGGCCATGCTGGATCTGGATCACTTCAAATCCATCAATGACGGTTTTGGTCATCTGGCTGGTGATGAAGTCCTGCGCCAGACCAGCCGGCTGGTAGGGAGCGAGCTACGCGGTAACGACAGTCTGGGGCGCTACGGTGGCGAGGAGTTCATGCTGCTGCTGGAGGGGATGACGCAGGATGCGGCGCTGCTGCGGCTGGAACATATTCGCAGCCTGGTGCAACAGCATGACTGGTCGGCACTCATCGGAATGCGTGTGGTGACTGTATCAATCGGGTTGGTGGCCTGGAAAAATGGGCTGGATGTGCCACAGCTGATCAAGCGGGCAGACACCTTGCTCTATGCCGCCAAACGGGCTGGCCGTAACCAGGTGATGACCGAGGCCGCAGCCGAAGCTGCAATAAGGGGGCATGCATGAAACGGCTGGCCTATTTGCAGCAGCAAAACCCGCATTGGCGTGAAGAGGCCGACCTTACGCGCTACTTTGTGGATGCTGCGCATGCTTCTATTGCCCCGGCAGTATGCAGCACGCCGCTGCTGGCCTGGATTGCCTACGGCGAAGCGTCGCTATGGCGCATGCTGTGCTGGATGGGCCTGTTCTGGCTGGTTGAATGGCGGTTGATTCTGGTTGTCCGGCAATATCGTCAGCATGATACCCATCCGCTTAGCGTTTATCAGTACTACCCGGCGGTACGGGATTGCCTGTTGGCCAGCAGTCTGTTGTGGGGAAGCTGTATCTGGTTTATGGCTCCGCTACAGCCTGATCCGGCCTACCAGATGTTGCTGCTGCTGTGGGTGGCCGGCATCTTTGCCTTGCTGTGCATCATGATGGCAGCCTGTCGCGACATTCATGTGCTGTTTTTTGCCGCATTCTGGGCATTCCCGGTATTTTCCCTGCTCAATGGCGGGAAAAGGCTGGAGTTGCTGGCACTGCTGGGGGTGGGCATTTATCTACTGTCGCAATGGCGGTTTGTGCGTGGTTTCCGGCAGACGCTGTTTGACACCGTGCGGCTCAAGCATGCCAATCAGAACATGATGGACAAGCTGGTGGAAATGCACGTGGAGGCCACCATGCAACGGGCCAGTCTGGAAGAAAACCGGCAGGCGCTGCAGGTGGCTGTTGCGGAAGGAGAGCGACTGCTGGAATGCGATGCACTCACCGGGTGTTTCAACCAGCGGGCGCTGCGCAGGCAGTTGGACAAGTATGCCGCCGACAGCATTGCCAGCGGTTGCAGCTGGTCGCTGTCGATTCTGGATCTGGACCATTTCAAGCAGGTCAATGACACCTTCGGCCATCAAGCGGGTGATGCGGTGTTGGAGCAACTGGTGCAAAAGGTCAGTCAATTGCTGCCGGATGACTTGCAGATGTTCCGCTATGGCGGAGAAGAATTCGTGGTGCTGGCACCGGTGATGCAGGAGGTCGAATTGGCCGCCTGCCTGGATGGCATCCGTCAGCAGCTGGCCGTGTCACGCTGGGAAGCGTTGCTGGCCTCTTGGCAGCAAACCATTTCGGCGGGCGTGGTTTGCTGCCAGCCTGGCGACCTGGTCAATCATTGCTTGCAACAGGCTGACCTGGCGCTGTACGCGGCCAAGCATCGTGGCCGCAACCGGGTGTGCCTGGCCAGCGATCTGGCCGATGCGCCTCTCAAGTTCTACTCCCATTCGTCCTGAATATTATTTCAATGGCAGCTTGGCCTTCACCGTGCGCATCATGGTAGCTTGTACGCTGGCTACCGGGTGCAGCCCGTCAGGCTGGAATTTGCTGATGTCGGTAGCAAAACCGGCAAGCAGCAACGGTACGTAGGCCAGCTGATTGCGTTTGGCGATGCGGTCGTACACCGCACGGAACTCAGCGGTATATTGCGGGCCATAGTTGCTAGGCAAGGCCATGCCCACCAGCACGACCCGGGCCGAGGCCTTGCGCGACAAGGTGATCATCTGCTGCAAATTACGCTCCATACCGGCTAGTGGCAGGCCGCGCAAGCCATCATTGGCACCCAGCTCCAGCACCACGATGTCTGGCTTGTGACGGCTGAGCGCATCCGGCAGCCGTGCCAGGCCGCCATCGCTGGTTTCGCCAGAGATGCTGGCATTGATAATCCGGTGCTTTGGCTCCAGATCCTGTTGTAACAGGCTGACCCAGCCTTGCCCTGGCTGCAGGCCGTAACCGGCAGACAGGCTGTCGCCCATCACCAGGATGGTGGCGGCCCCGGCCGGTAGGGCCAGCCAGGCAGCAAACAGGGTACAAACCAGTTTTACCATTGCAGAAGGCATATGACTCCAATCGATAACAAGGCAGTGCTGTCGGCGCAGGATCTGGCCAAACAGGTGGTATTTAACGGGGCTCCGCTGGATATCCTGCAGTCGGCCAGCCTGAGCGTGCAGCCGGGTGAAAGCGTGGCGATTGTAGGGGCTTCCGGTTCGGGAAAGTCCACCTTGCTATCCCTGCTGGCCGGGCTGGATCAGCCAACGCGTGGCGAGGTCGCCCTGTTTGGCCAGTCGTTGGCTGGCTTGAGCGAAGATGGCCGCGCACTGCTGCGCAGGGACAAGGTGGGGTTCGTGTTCCAGAATTTCCAGCTTATGCCGCAACTGACTGCGCTGGAAAACGTCATGCTGCCGCTGGAGCTGGCTGGGCGCAAGGATGCCCGCGATACCGCTAGCCAGATGCTGGGCCATGTCGGCCTGGCGCATCGCTTGCGTCACTATCCCAGGCATCTGTCCGGCGGCGAGCAGCAGCGCGTGGCGCTGGCGCGTGCCTTTGCCATTCATCCTGGCATCCTGTTTGCCGATGAACCGACGGGTAATCTGGATGCCGCCACGGGCCGACAGATCATCGACCTGCTGTTCCAGCTCAATAGCGAGCAGCATACCTCGCTGGTGTTGGTCACCCATGATAATGAACTGGCCAGCCGCTGCGACGCCATCTACCGGCTGGTGGACGGCCGTCTGAACGGAGCGCGTTCATGAGCTGGTGGAGCCGCCTGTTGCTGGCCGCCCGCTTTGTGCGGCGTGAAATCGTCTCCGGCGAGCTGAGCATTCTGGCGCTGGCTCTGCTGGTGGCGGTCACGGCGCTCACAAGTGTCAGTTTTTTTTCAGACCGGGTTGCGCGGGCGCTCACTACCCAGGCCACCCAGTTGCTGGCGGCTGATCTGGTGCTTAACGGCAACCAGCCGGCACCGGCCATCATCCGTCAGGAAGCGCAGCGTCGCGGCCTGAACCTGGCGGACAACATCAGCTTCCCGTCCATGGTGTTTGCTCAGGGGCAGGCTACGCTAGCCACCTACAAGGCGGTAAGCAACAACTACCCGCTGCGTGGGGAAATGACCGTGCGCAGCGAGGGCGGACAGGCGCAGACGGGCAGGCTGCATCCGGCGGTCGGCACGGTATGGGCCGATGCCAGGCTGCTGCGCAAGCTGGGGCTGAAACTGGGTGACAACATTACGGTTGGCAATACCGCCTTGCGATTGAGTGGTGAAATCCTGCGCGAGCCTGATGGCGCTATGGATCTGTACAATTTTGTGCCACGGCTGATGTTCAATAGTGCAGATCTATCAGCCACCGGGCTGATTCAGGAAGGCAGCCGTGTGCGCTGGCGGCTGATGCTGGCAGGGGACGACCGCCAGATCAGCGACTTCCGCCAGTGGCTGAGCCAGCACCTGCCCGCAGGCAGCCGGCTGGAAAACGTAGAAGAAGCCCGCCCGGAAATCCGTACTGCACTGGAACGCGCGCGGCGCTTTCTCGGCCTCACCGCCATGCTTACCGTGGCCCTGTCGGCGGCAGCGGTGGCGCTGGCGGTAAGGCGCTATCTGGCCAGGCACTGGCAGCCGGTGGCGGTGCTGCGCTGCATGGGCTTGACCTCGTCCGAGGTGCTGGGCTTGTTTGTCTGCTTGTTTCTGTTGCTGGGCTTGCTTGGCGGTGGGCTGGGGGCGCTGGCCGGGTATGTCGTCCAGCTGGGATTGATGCAGCTGAGCAGTCGCTTTGTGGGCGAGGTGCTGCCAGACCCAGGCTGGCAAAGCTGGCTGCTGGGGCCGGCTGCTTCGTTGCTGCTGCTGACCGGCCTGGCGCTGCCACCGCTGCTGGCGATACGCAATGTGTCACCGTTGTCGGTGCTGCGTAATGAGCTGCCCTTGTTGCGCAGCAATCTGCTTGCGCCTCTACTGGCGGTACTGGTATTGCTGCTGCTGGCCGCCTGGCAGGTGGGTGATCTGACTCTGGCCGCCTGGTTGCTGGGGGGCATGGCCGCGTTTTTTGCCAGCGTGGCGTTGCTGGCCTGGGGCATGCTGTGGTTGTTGCGGCATTTGCCCGCCGGGCGGCAGATCGGCTGGCGCTATGGCGTGGCCAATCTGGCGCGGCGCCCCTGGCTGGCCATCGTGCAGATTGTGGCGCTGGCCGTGGGCATCATGGCCTTGCTCACCCTCACCGTGGTGCGCGACGACCTGATTTCCGCCTGGCAACAAAGTGTGCCAGCCGATGCACCCAATAAGTTTGTCATCAATATCCAGCAGACTCAGCGCACGGCCCTGCAGCAGCGCTTTATTGATGCTGGCCTGCCAGCCCCGCAGCTGGCACCGATGATCCGGGGGCGACTGGTCGCCATCAATGACAAACCAGTACGGCCATCCGCGCTGGCGGATGCGCAGGCAAGGCGGCTGGCTGAGCGGGAATTCAACCTGTCCTGGCGCGACAGCCTGCCGGATGGCAACCGGCTGGTGGCCGGGCAATGGTGGTCGGAAAAGGCTCGGCCACAGTTTTCGGTCGAGCAGGGCTTGGCCAAGACGCTGGGCATCCGTATGGGCGATACGCTGGCATTTGATATCGGTGGCAGCACTTACCGGGCCAGAGTCACCAGCCTGCGTGCGGTGGCCTGGGACAGTTTTCGGGTTAACTTCTTTGTACTGGCACCGCCATCCCTGTTGCAGCAGCAGCCCGCCAGCTGGATCAGCAGTTTCCGGCTGGATGCCGCGCAGGAGGATTTTGCCAACCGCTTGGTTGCGGCCTTCCCCAATATCACCATCATTGATGTCAGCGCTATTCTGAATGAAGTGCGTACCATGGTGGACAAACTGACCCGTGGCATCGAGGCCATGTTCGTATTGGCGCTGGCCGCTGGCGTGCTGGTGCTGTGGGCTGCACTGGTGGCCACGCGGGACGAGCGCCTGTTCGATATTGCCCTGATGCGTGCGCTGGGGGCTTCCGATGCGCAGGTACGCAGCGTGGTGCTGGCCGAACTGGCCTGGTTGGGTGCCTTTACCGGCTTGCTGGCTGCGCTGGGTGCCATGGGGGTAGGGGCGATCGCGGCCAGCAAGCTGTTCAACCTGCCGTGGGTGGTGAATGGCTGGCTGCTGCCGCTGGGCATGGGCTGCGGCATGCTGGTGGTGACACTGGCCGGCTGGCCATTGATTGGTAAGGTGACGCGCAGCTCGCCACTGGCGGTATTACGTGCTGTCTGATGGCGGCGCGGCACACCGCTGCAAGAAATAACAAGGCGGGTAGACCCGCCTGCAAGGAGTGCAGGAAATGGATTCCCAGGTGTTGGCGGCAATGGCCAAATGGCCCAATGTGCCGGCGGTATTCGGCTGGTTGCGGCTGGATGCGCGCGGGCAGTGGTGGATACGCGAAGAACGCCTGACGCATGAAGGCATGGTGGCCTTCTTCAACCGCAATTACAGCCGCGATGCCCAAGGTCGTTACTATGTGCAGAACGGCCCGCAAAAGGTGTTTGTCAGCCTGGATGCTGCGCCGCTGATTGCCCGGTTTGCCGCAGGCCGCTGGCAAACCTTGCCCTGCGATGATGATGTGCAGGCACGGGCGGCATTCATGACCGATGAAGGGCAGCTGTTTATCGAAATTGCAGGCGAGCTGGCCGTGGTGGACGACCGCGACCTGACCGACATTGCTGCAACCGGCCTGCCCGGCTGGGATGGTGATATTTCACGCCTGCCGGACACCTTGCAGCTGGCAGCGCATCCCTTGCCGCTCAGCCGGCACAGCCTGGCTGAACTGTGGCAGCGCTATGGCGTAGTGCTACACCCGCACGCCTGATTGCGTCCGCGAGCAGGGGCGATATCAACTCAGTCGTTCGGCGCGCGCGCTGACCAGCAGTTTGCGGCCAGCCAGCAGCCCAGCGGCCAGTGCCGTGGCGACAATGCCGCCAAACAGCCAGCCCACCGGTGCCCAGCGTCCGGCGACATCGTGAATGATGCCGGCTGCCAGCGGACCGCAAGAGGCCACGGTATAGCCCACACCTTGTGCCATGCCGGACAGATGAGCGGCAACATGGGCATCCGGTGCGCGCAGTACCAGCAGGCTGAGCGCCAGGCTGAACGCGCCACCCTGGCCAATTCCCAGCAATACCGCCCACAGCCACAACTGGTTGATGGGGGCGTACAGCATTCCCAGCAGCCCGGCCAGGGTCAGACCCATCACGCAAGCAATCGGCAGGCGCTGGTCGGCACCACGCTGTGCCAACAGCGGAACCCCCAGCGATGCAATCACCTGCGTCATGATGGACAAGGACATCATCAGCCCGGCCTGCAACGGCGTCAGTCCGCGTTCGATCAGGATGGATGGCATCCAGCCGAACACGATGTAGGACAGGGATGACTGCAAACCCATATAGACCGTCACCTGCCAAGCCAGTGCGTCGCGCCACAGGCCACGCACCTGCCAATGTCCCGCATGTTGTTGCTGGTGTGACGACAGCTGTGGCCACCACACCGCCAGCGCCAGCAGCGCCGGAATGGCCCAGAATGCCAGCGCCAGCTGCCAGTGCTGGCCAAACAGCTGATTCAGTGGCACCGTGGCACCGGCTGCCAGGGCAGCGCCCAGGCACAGCGCCATGGTGTAAACCCCGGTCATCAGGCCGGCCTGAGCAGAAAAATCACGTTTGACAATGCCCGGCAGCAGCACGCCGATGATGCCGATGGCGGCACCAGACAGCAGCGATCCCATCACCAGGCCGATCAATCCCAGCTGGCTGCGCAAGGCAATGCCGCAGGCCAGCAGCAACAGGACGCCAGCGATGCTGCGCTCGCTGCCGAAGCGGCGTGCCAGGTGCGGAGCCAGTGCGCCGAACAGGCCCAGGCACAGGACCGGCAGGGTGGTGAGCAGGCCGGCCATGGTGGCGGACAGGCCGATTTCCGCCTTAACCTGCCCCAGCACCGGGGCCAGGCTGGAGAGTGCTGGGCGCAAATTAATACCGATCAGCACCATGCCCAGCGCCAGCAGCCAGCGTGATTGTGGTGCCGGTGACTGGGCCTGGACGCCGTCATCATCGATTTCTGCATCGATCAACAGTTCTTCAGCCAGTTTGTCTGCAAGATGCGGTGGCGTGGGTGACATGCTTATTCTCTAGTTTCTATTGCTGCCAGGTGGTGGCAGGCTGTTGTCAGCAGGGGATAGGGGGAGCAGGCGGTCCAGAATCTGCAGCAAGGGCCGGGTGACCGCCGCTGCGGCTGCACCGGCGGCATCGGCGTCACGAGCTTGGATAGCCGCAACAATGGCTTGGTGCGAGGGCAAATCCGGGTCCGGCAGCGCTTCGTCGTGCATGGAGCTCTGGATGCTGTCTTGCACCACGCGGGAAAAATAGCGGTACAACTCGGCCAGTGCTGCATTGCCGCAGGCATCTGCAATGGCCAGGTGGAAATCCAGATCGCGGGCAATGAAGTCGTCGGCCTCGGCATACTGGCTTTGTTCACCACGCAGGGTGAGGCACGCTTCTATCTGGGCCAGTCCGTGGGCATCGGCTCGCAATGCCGCCAGTCGGGCTGTGCTCTCTTCTAGCACCGCACGTACTTCCAGCTGCTCGCGCAGGCTGGCCCGGCTGATGGCGCGCAGGGCATCGGTTGGGCTGGTCATGGCCCGTACATAGGTGCCGTCACCCTGGCGCACCTCCAGCAGGCCTGCGTACAGCAGAACCCGAATGGCTTCGCGCACGGTATTGCGGCTGATGCCCAGCAGGGTGGCAAGCTCGGGTTCGGTGGGAATGCGGCTGCCTACCGGCCATTGCCCGGCAGCCAGTCGCTGGCCAATGTCTTCCACAGCAAGGTCAACCAGTGAACGCCGGGCTTGGTGTAGTGCAGTCATGTCTCGCTCTATTCATCCAATCATCCGATGTATTTTGACGCGAATGGTCATTGGCAGCAAGCTGTGGTTAGCGGTTAGCGGTTAGCGGTTAGCGGTTAGTGGGAGTGGGAGTGGGAGTGGGAGTGGGAGGGCGGGCCGGGATGGCCCGCCGGCGTACTTATTTGGCGGCGGAAGCAGCGTCTTTCACGCACTTCTTCACAAAGCTATTCTTGGCAGCGCCTGCCAGTTTCTTGTCGGCAGCCTTGCCTTCGCACATGGCTTGCGGTGCGGCGGCCTTGCTGTCCTTTTCACATTTCTTCAGGAAGCTGGCCTTGGCGGCACCAGCCAGTTTCTTCTCGGCGGCCTTGGCATCACAGCTGGCGTCTGCGGCCAGGGCAACATTGGCAGTGGCCAGGGTCAACAGTGCCATCATCACGAATTTGCGCATTGCAGGTTCCTCAAGGTTGGATGGGAAACATTCCCGGTTGGCAGGCAGGTGTTGCACTGCTTGTGCACCGTAACATATATGGATTTGTCCTGTTTATCCATTACAGATTGTGACAATGCTTGTCAGTAAGCTATTGCAGCAGAGCCCATCAGGGGCTGGCTGGCGACAATAGCTGCGCCAGTTGGCGTGCATTGCGCTGCGACCAGCGGGTAATGGTGTTTTGCAATATCTCCAGCGTGATGGGCTGATCCAGCGTTTTGCTGCCAGCTTTGTCTATAGTGTCAACGCTGCCGGCCAGCAGCATGCCGCTTTGCGCGTCTTCCAGCTGACCCAGGGTGGAAACTTGCAGCAGGTAGGGTTCGGCCCCTACGGCCTTGCGCGCCAGATTGAATACGGCTTTTACCGGAATAAAATCGCTGACGGCCAGCCCGGGTTTGTCATGGCGAAAACCGGTAATGGCAACTCGCAGACGTGCAACACCGGGCGCGGCGTCCTGTACAACAGCAATATGGGCTGCTTGCAGCGCCTGTTGTAGCTGATCGCGGTAAGCCTGGTCGATGCGGCTGGCTTGCTCGGCCTGCAGCAACTGCCATTGGCCATCAGGCTGGTGCTCGATAAAGGCCAGCGGTTCAATAATCAGGCTGTGATATGTCTTCAGGTTTACCCCGGGCCGGTGGTAAACCAGCTGTCCGGTTTGCTGCGGGTTGGGCTGTAATGCCCCGGCGGGCAGGGACAGCAGGCTTTCTGCTGCGGGAAGGTCGTTTGCGGCCCAGGCTGAGGTCAGTGGCAGCAACAGGGCAAGCAGGCTTAGGGTGAGGCGTGTGTTCATTAAGGTTCCAGTGGCCGGGCTTGCGGGGATGGACTGCAATGCCCTTATCCTAGTTCAGCTTGATCCAGATGGCATTAATTGTCTTTGTTGCAGGCTGCAAGCCGGGCTTGCTGGTATCATTTCGCTTTTACAGCCTGCGGGCTGTCCATACTCCATCTTTAATGTTGCTGCATTGCATGAAAACTCTGTCTCGCCTGCTGTTGCTGGTCATTCTTGCTGCCATGGGCTGGTTGGCCTGGGTGGTGGTTATTCCGGCTGATCTGCCACAAACGCCCTACAAGCTCACCATCGGGCCCAATCGCACACTGGGCCAGGTGGCGCGCGGCCTGTCCGAGGAAAGGGTGATCCGCAACCGCAACATCATGATGTTGCTGGGGCGCATGCTGGGCATGGACCGCAAAATCAAGGCCGGGCTGTACCAGTTCAGCGATAGCGCCTCGATGTGGGATATCCTGCAGCGCCTGGCCGATGGCCACCCGGATGAGGCCAGCCTGACGCTGATTGAAGGCTGGAACTTCCGTCAGTTCCGCCAAGCCATCGACCGCAATCCGGATATCAAGCACGACGCGCGCGATTTGAGCGATGCCCAGTTGTTGCAGCAATTGGGGCTGGATGGCGCACCGGCTGAGGGGCTGTTCTTCCCCAGCACTTATTTGTTCACGCCTGGCAGCAGTGATCTGGAACTATACCGCCGCGCTTATGGCACCATGCAGCAAAAGCTGGAGGCAGCCTGGGCGGCGCGCAAGGCTGATCTGCCATATCACACCCCGTATGAGTTGCTGATCATGGCCAGTCTGGTGGAAAAGGAAACCTCGTTGGATGCCGACCGGCCGCTGGTGGCTGCGGTGTTTGTCAATCGCCTGAACAAGGGCATGCGCCTGCAGACCGACCCGTCGGTGATTTACGGCATGGGTAGCGCCTATCGCGGCAATATCAGCAAGGCCGATCTGCGCCGCGACACCCCCTACAATACCTATACCCGCAACGGCCTGACGCCCACCCCCATCGCCATGCCCGGCAAGGCGGCACTGGAAGCTGCAGCCAATCCGGCCAACTCCTCGGCACTGTATTTTGTCGCCAAGGGCGATGGCAGCTCCTACTTCTCTGCCACGCTGGATGAACACAATCAGGCGGTGCGCAAATACATTCTGAAGAAAGGCTCCAATGACTAGTCAGACTGGCTGCTTCATCACGCTGGAAGGCATTGATGGTGCCGGTAAAAGCACGCACCTGGGCTTTATCCGCGACTGGCTGAGTTCACATGGCATTGAGGCCGAATTTACCCGCGAACCCGGTGGCACACCGCTGGGCGAGCAAATCCGCGCCCTGCTGCTGGCCGTGGATACCGAAGTCTCGCTGGATGCCGAAACCCTGCTGATGTTCGCCTCGCGCCAGCAACTGCTGTCCAGCCTGATCCGCCCGGCGCTGCAGGCTGGCCGCTGGGTGGTGTCCGACCGCTTTACCGATTCCACCTTTGCCTTCCAGGGTGGTGGTCGTGGCGTTGCCGCCGAACGCATTGCCGTACTGGAAGACTGGGTGCAACAAGGCCTGCAGCCTGATCTGACCTTGCTGTTTGATGTGCCGCTGGATGTGGCCAAGCAGCGCATGGAGGGCAGCCGCCAGCTGGACCGTTTCGAGCAGGAAAAGGCTGATTTCCACCAGCGTGTGCGCATGGCTTATCTGCAGCGTGCCGCCAGTGACACCCGCTTCCGGGTGCTGGATGCCACCCGTAGCATTGCCCAGTTGCAACAGGACATTGCCGGCCATCTGGCTGCCTTGCTGGAGCAACGCTGATGCTGTTTCCCTGGCAACAACAGGATTGGCAGCGCCTGAATGCCGAACGCAGCCGCCTGCCCAATGCCTGGCTGTTCATTGGCCCGTCTGGTACCGGCAAATTGGAATTCGCCATGCATCTGGCTCAGTCCCTGCTGTGCGAAAAGCTGGCAGCCGACCATCAGCCCTGCGGCCAGTGCGAAGCCTGCCGCTGGTTTGCCCATGGCACCCACCCCGACTTCCGCCGCCTGTCGCCGTTAACCGATGAAGAAGAAGAGGGCAAGGAAGCCAAGCCCGGCCGCAAGCTGCCGCTGATCAAGATCGAAGCAGTACGTGAGGTGATCGAATTTGCCCACCTTACCGCTCACCGTGCCGGCCGACGCATCATCGTGGTGGAACCGGCGGAAAACCTGAACCCGGCAGCGGCCAATGCCTTGCTCAAGATTCTGGAAGAACCGCCGCAGGATGTGCTATTCCTCCTGGTGGCACAGGCGGCACAGCGGCTGTTGCCCACCATACGCAGCCGCTGCCGCCAGTTTCCCTTGTCCGCACCCAGTCAGGCACAGGCGCTGGACTGGCTGCGCCAGCAGGGCGTTGCCGATGCGGAAGCCGAGCTGGCGCACAACGGCGGCGCGCCGCTGTTTGATCACGACCCGGCCCTGGCCAAGCTGCGCAGCCAGTTTATTGATGGCCTTGCGCAGCCCACTTTTGCCAGCATCCTCAGCCTGGCCGAGCAGGTGGACAAGCAGAAGCTGCCGCTGGCCATTCCGCTCGGCTGGCTGATGAAATGGCTGCATGATTTAGCTGGTTTGAGTCTGGCAGGGATTGTCCGCTATCATCCAGACAAGCAGGCGGTATTGCAGGCACTGGTACAGCGTTGCGATACCGTGGCCCTGATGCGCTGTCAGGATGCTTTGCAGCAGCTGGCCCCTTTTGGTCAGCACACGCTGAATACGCGTTTGCAACTGGAAGCCCTGCTGATGGATTATCTGAAAATCTTTGCCGGTAGCCGTCAGGGCTAAAGCCCGGCGGCTGCAGCAACGGATACCGGTTTTGGACAAGGCTGCGGCAGCAGCCGGCAGCACAACCAACAACAGCGGAATACGCGCAAATGGAAAACACTTCCCGCCCCGATCTGACTCGCCCCGGTGTGCTATCGCTGCACATCAAGGAACGCAGTGCGCTGTTTGCCGCCTACATGCCTTTCCTTAAGAATGGCGGCATCTTCATTCCCACCAACAAGGACATGAAGCTGGGCGAAGAGGTATTCCTGCTACTGACGCTGATGGATGAGCCACAGAAGATTGCGGTGCAGGCCAAGGTGGTATGGATTACCCCGGCCGGTGCCAACAACAGCCGTGTGCAGGGCATTGGCGTGGAGTTTGCCTATGGCGAAGCCGGCAACCAGGCCAAGGCCAAGATTGAAACCCTGCTGGGTGGTGTGCTCAACTCCAGCCGCCCCACCCATACCATGTAACCCTGTCGCCCGGCCGTGGCCGGGTGCATTGCCAGCCAGATCAAACATCATGCTTGTTGATTCGCACTGCCATATCAATTTTCCCGACCTCTCCAGCCGCCTGCCCGAGGTGCTGGGCAATATGCAGCAAAACGGCGTCGAGCTGGCGCTGGTGATCGGTGTGTCGCGTCCCAAGTACCCTGAGGTGCTGGCCCTGGCAGAGAACCACACCAATCTGTACGCCACCGTCGGCATTCACCCGGACGACCAGGATGCAGAAGAGTTCAGCGAAGCCGAACTGCTGGCCCATGCCGCCCACCCGCGCGTGGTGGGTATTGGCGAAACCGGACTGGACTACCTCTGGTGCAAGGGTGATCTGGAATGGCAGCACCAGCGGTTCCGCACCCATATTCGCGCCGCAAAGCGCGCCGGGCTGCCGCTGGTCATCCACACCCGCGAATCCGCCGCCGATACCATCCGCATTCTGCGCGAAGAAGGCGCGGAGCAGTGTGGCGGCGTGATGCACTGCTTTACCGAAAACTGGGAAGTGGCGCAGGCTGCGCTGGATATTGGCTTTTACATTTCCTTCTCCGGCATCGTAACGTTCAAGAACGCCGCACAAATCAAGGAAGTGGCGCAGAAAATGCCGCTGGAACGCATGCTGGTGGAAACCGACTCCCCCTATCTGGCACCGGTGCCTTATCGTGGCAAGCTGAACGAGCCCGCCTATGTACGGCATGTGGCCGAGCATATTGCCGAACTGCGCGGCATCAGTTTCGAAGAAGTTGCCGCCGCTACCAGCGATAACTTCTATCGCCTGTTCAGCAAGATCCAGCGCCCGCAAGCCGGGCCGGTAGCCTGATTCCATGACGGCCCCACGTGTTGGCGAGATGGAAATCACCATTCTGGGCTGCGGTTCCAGCTCCGGCACACCGGCCATTGGCTGTCATTGCGAAACCTGCAGCTCAAGCGATCCGCGCAATCACCGCACCCGCTGCTCGGCTTATATCCGCTGCGGCGACAAGGGCCTGCTGATTGATACCGGGCCGGACTTGCGCCAGCAGGCGCTGCGAGAGGGTATCAGCCAGGTGGATGCCGTGCTGTACACCCATCCGCACGCCGACCACCTCAATGGCATCGATGATTTGCGCGCCTTTTGCTATGTCAAGCAAGGTGCCATCGTGCTGTACGGCAATGCCTTCAGCATGGACAACATCACCAGCCGTTTCGGCTATGCCTTGCAGCCGCCGTCCAAGGTATGGGACAAGCCGGTGCTGCTGCCGGAAGTGGTAGATGGCCCATTCGAGCATGATGGTCTGCCCATCACCCCCATCCCTTTACACCATGGCAGCTGGCCCTGCCTGGGCTGGCGCATCGGCAATGCCGCCTGGCTGACCGATCTGTCGAATATTCCGGAGCAAAGCCTGGCGCTGCTGCAAGGGCTGGATGTCTTGTTTCTGGACTGCCTGAACATGGACGGCTATCCCTCACACCTGGGTTTCCATCAGTCTTTGCAGTGGGCGGCGCGTATCGGCGCACGTCGTACGGTGTTGATCCACATGATTCACCGGCTGGAATACCACGCGCTGTCGGCATTGTGTCCGCTGGGAGTGGAAGTGGGGTATGACGGGCTGCGTGTTTGCATACCGTCCACTGGCACTGTGTGAAGGCCTGATCGATTTTCTCTTGCTTGCGCTTTTCTTCCTGACCAGGGCGCACGGTTGCTTCAGTGGCCCCATATCTGTAAGTCACCTACATAAAGCTAGGCTGCGCTAGCTAGTCTTTCCAATGCAGGACCTCGTTTGTTGGAGGGTGCCTGCCCTGCTGTGGTCCACGTTCTAGCTGCTTTCTCAAGGTGGTTGGCGAAATCTCCCAAGTCAATGTTGCAATGCGCCATTGGTATGCCAAGGTGAATCTGAATGTATTTTTTAGTGCCAAATGACTGGTATTGAGACGTCACATCAGGATATCATGATGCATCTCTGTGCTTTAAAAGTGATTTGGCATTTTTTTTAATGCTTTTTGACAAATTTTATAACATTTTTAATGTCAATGGCATTTTTGTGTTGAGAGGTGCATGAGCACCACCTTGTGCTTGCAGATCGTGCGTAGCGAGGTGGTCCACCCTGACTTGTCGCAGGGTCGGATGAGTACCATCAAGAGAAATGTATGAATGGCTTTATTTCTCCTAATTCTATTTAGCATGGTTATTGAATTTGCAAGGTAATATTTTTTGATTGTTCATTTAAGTTGAGATTGATTGAATGGTTGATATTGTCAGGCGGCGTGTTGATATTGAATTTGACTCTGCCAGCGCTTCTGGGTGGTTGCCTGGAGAGCCAATTGTTGAAACTTTCTTGGATACCATCTCGTTCTTCTTTCCATCAGGTGAAAAATTCTTTATTGATTCGGTATCGCATTATAAAAGTAGTATTCGAGATGAAAATTTGCAAATTCAGGTGCGAAATTTTATCTATCAGGAAGCCATGCATACTAGTGTGCATAAGCGTTGCAATAAGGCGCTGCTTACAATATATCCTGAAGGATGGAAGGCCGATCGACTTGGGCATATTGTTTTGAATGGGTTTAGAAAGGTTTTCTCTGCATCATTTCAGTTGGCCATTAGCTGTGCAATTGAACATTTCACCGCTATCTTGGCTGATAGTCTATTTCATTATCTTGACTATATCATTGAGCGGGCTCATCCGGATTTTGCCAAGTTGTGGGCATGGCATGCAGTAGAGGAAACCGAACATAAGGCAGTGTGTTTCGATGTGTATCAAGAACAAATCGGGCGTGGTCCTGCGGCCTACCTGATGCGTATCTTGGCAATGTTTCTTGTAACTGTACTGGGTGTGTTGGTTATCAGTGCCGGCGTACTCCTTGTTCGACGAAACAAGCGTCGCCTGCTGCCTATTCAGCCTGTCGCCGTGGCCCCTAATCTGAAGACGAATACGGCATCGCTAGTTAGCTCCCTGATTCCATGGAAGCTCTACTTAGATTATTACAAGCCATCTTTTCATCCTTGGAATCACGATAATAGTCAGAGTATAGAGGACTGGAAGCGGCGGTTTCCTGGTTTTGGAGTTTCTCCTGATTTTAAATCCGGCAAATAGGATGTGTGTTTTTTATGTTCGGGATTCTCATTGTTTTGGTGGTTAATTGATAGGTGGTGTATTTGTCCGTGATATTGCCGGGCCGTGACGTTGCTTGGATTGATTGCGAGAAATTTTCTGTTATTTTTATTTTTCTTGATGGCTCGGGCTGGATAGTTAGGTGTAAGTAGTTTTTTGTTTTTTGTGGTGTTGGTTTTGTCTTAAGCAAGTCGCAAAAGGGATTTTGCGCGCTGAAGTGTAAATATTTGTTAGTTTAAGTATGGAAATGTTTGCTTTTGGGGTTTGGGTAATTGTCTTGGCTTCGCTCCTGAGGGTCATGTAGTGGGTGTATGTCTGCAAATGACCCGTTTGAGTGACTGGTTGATGAATTTTCAGGTTTTTATGGTAGAGATGCGCTTAGATGGATGAAATGATTCAGGACAGTAAGTTAAATACAGACGAACGCACCTCCCTGACTAACGCTGTGGATGTCGAATGTTCTACTCCGTCAAATAGCCCGGTAGCCATCGTTGGTTATGCCTTCAGATTTCCAGGAGATCTAGCCGATGATGCACAATTCTGGGAAGCACTCAAACAGAAATGTGACCTCGTTACTCAAGTGCCGACTGATCGTTGGGCCGTAAACGAGTTACAGCATGACAAACGTTCCGAGCCAGGACGCAGCATTACATTTTCTGCCGGAGTTTTGTCGCGTATTGATGAGTTTGATGCCGATTTCTTTGGAATTTCTCCGCGTGAGGCTGCGGTTCTGGATCCGCAGCAGCGGCTTTTACTGGAGCTGGCTTGGGAGTCGATGGAGCATGCCAAAATCCTTCCATCCGCACTTGCTGGTTCTGATTGTGCTGTATATGTGGGTATTTCCGGTTTTGATTATGGAATGAGAGGCCTGGATGACTTGGCTGTCATGACCTCTCATTCGATGACCGGCAATACGCTCAGTATTGCGGCTAATCGCATTTCTTATGTATTCGATTTACATGGCCCGTCGCTTGCAGTTGATACTGCCTGCTCATCTTCGCTGGTGGCATTGCACCAAGCCTGTAACAGCCTGCGTTCTGGGGAAGTTTCTACGGCGCTGGTGGGGGGGGTGAATCTCCTGCTGCACCCACATCCTTTTGTTGGTTTTACCAAAGCGTCCATGCTATCTGCTGATGGCCGTTGCAAAACATTTGATGATTCGGGTGATGGTTATGTCCGTTCCGAAGGCGGCGCAGTATTAATTCTGAAGCCGCTGGATGAGGCGTTGGCCGATGGCAACGATATCCACGCGGTGATTCTTGCCAGCGGTGTAAATGCCGATGGCGCGCGCAAAACCGGTATAACCATACCGAGCAGCGAAGGACAGGCTGAGTTGATGCGCGCTGTATTGGCTCGTAGCGGCCTGCGCGCAGATGATGTCGATTTTATTGAGGCGCATGGAACGGGCACTGCCATTGGCGATCCCATCGAGACCGAAGCGATATCCCGCGTTTACGGCCTGGCGCGCACCCGTGCCCTCCCCATTAGCTCAGTCAAGGCCAATCTTGGCCACCTTGAGCCAGCTTCTGGCATGGCTGGCTTGATCAAAACGATCCTGGCGCTCAAAAATCAGGCACTGCCAGCTGCGGTGCATCTGGAAAAACCAAATTCACGCATTGATTTCAAGGCGCTCAACCTGGAGTTGATCACCGAGTACAAATCTCTCGCGTCCGAGAATGGCAGACCGCTGGTCGCTGGGCTGAATTCCTTCGGCTTTGGCGGAGCCAATGCACATGTCTTGCTGCAAGGTTTTGCCGAGACACCTGTAAATTCCAGCGAGTATGCAGCGCCGATATTGCCGCCGCTTTTTCTCTCTGCGCGCTCGGATGCTGCCTTACAGGCTATGGCGCAGCGTTATGCAGATCTGCTGCAAGATAAAACGGCCAAAGATTATTATGACATTGCCCATGCGGCAGCCTTTGGTCGCGAATGCTTGGAGAAGCGTCTTGCCATCCAGCCCGAATCACTACATGACGTAGTAGAACAACTCAGTCAGTACGCGCAAAGCGAAGCGGCAAATGGGATTTACCGTGAGGATGCCTTACCGCAATGCGGCGAGCTTGCTTTCGTTTATTCCGGCAACGGTGCCCAATGGGTGGGAATGGGGCTGACTCTTCTGGAGAACTCCCCGCAGTTTGCTGCAATCATGACTGATCTGGATGCCGCGATGCAGCCTCAGGCGGGCTTCTCTTTGCTCGAGGAGCTTCGGGCGGTAGCTGGTAGCGCCAGGCTGGATGATACGACCGTTGCCCAGCCCTTGTTGTTTGCCATGCAAGTGGCACTCACCATGATGTTACGTGCGAAGGGTATCAAGCCGTTTGCCGTGGCTGGCCATAGCGTGGGTGAGATTGCCGCTGCGTGGGCCTCGGGCGCCTTTGATCTTACGCAGGCCATTCGCGTGATTTGCGCCAGAAGCCAGGCCCAGGGACTGATGCGAGGCCAGGGCCGCATGGCTGCACTGGGTATGTCCAGTGAGGCTGCGGATGCCCTTATCCGGCAAGTGGGTCGACTGGATGTGGAAATCGCCGGTATCAACAGTCCTGGCAATGTCACGCTATCTGGCAGCCTTCAGAGCTTGTTGCTCTTGCAGCAGGCCGTCGAGACCCAAGGAGTATTCTTCCGCTTGCTGGATCTGGATTATGCCTTCCACAGCAGTCAGATGGATCCGGTAGAGTCCGATCTTGCAGGGCGCCTCTTTGGTTTGAAAACCAGTCTTGCCTGCCAGTCTATTTTTGTCTCCACGGTGACCGGGGATGTGATGGATGGGAGCGGCCTTGATCAGCACTACTGGTGGCGCAATATCCGGGAACCTGTCCGTTTTTCTGCGGCAATAGAGAAGTTGGCAGGGCTGGGCTGTCGTGTTTTTGTCGAAATTGGCCCGCATGCCATTTTGCAGCGTTATATCGGCGAATGTCTGGCTTCCATTGATATCCAAGGGCGGGTTCTCCCGACGCTGCGGCGCAATGATGATGATATAGCCAGATTGCAGGAGGCTGCTTTGCGGGTGCAACTGCAACAGACGGCTCCCCAACTGCAGAGCTATTTCCCCGTAGCAGGTGAATATGTCAGTCTGCCAAGCTATCCATGGCAACGCGAACGCCACTGGATGCCGTGGACCAGTGAAGGTTTGCGTTCTATTGCGCGGCGACGTGTACACCCTTTGCTGGGGTGGCGTCTGCAGGATGCAGATCAGGCATGGGAAAACACGCTTGACCCGGTGGTGCTGCCTTGGCTGGCAGACCACAAAGTTGGCGGGGCTATTGTTTATCCGGGATCTGCCTATGCCGAGATGGCTCTGGCAGCAGCCCGTGAGTACTGCGGCGGAGAGCACTTCGTTGTCGAGCAACTCGATATTGTCGCTCCCATGGTTTTTGATGGTGAGCATGCTCGTAGCCTGCGTTTCACGTTGAATCCGCGTGATCATGGTTTTCAGATCAAGAGCCGTCAGCGACTGAGTGACGATGAATGGACAATCCATGCGGCTGGCCGGTTGCTTGCCGCTGTCGACAGGCTGCCGTCCGCCGGCATTGCCGCCCCGGCTCAATCCGCCATCACCCATGACAGGGAAACCCACTATCGACTGGCATCCCAGTTGGGGCTGGATTATGGCCCGGCTTTCCAGGGATTGTTGAATGCGCGTTTTGGTCAAGACCTGCTGGAGGCTCAAGTGGAGTTGCCGCCAGCGCTGTCACAGGACCAATATCTGCTGCACCCCGCCGTGCTGGACCTGTGTTTTCAGTCATTGGTGAATTTCATTGGCGATGCCGCCCGTGGCGTGCAGGGTGTTGCACTCCTACCAGTCAAGATGGGACGTATCGAGCGGTGCGCGCAAGGTGATGTTGCGTATTTCCGCGCCTTATTGCGCAGGAGAGGTACGCGTTCGGTCATGGTGGATTTCGAACTTTTCGATGCCTCGGGTCAATTGCTTGCCAAGGCTGCCGGCTGTCGTTTCCGTGCCGCGTATCTCAAGCGTAATACCCTGAATAAAGTGTCGAACTGGCGCATGTTGCCCTGGCTGACCCCTCACGCACAGGCTGACAATTTTTCGCATATGGCTTTGCCCGATGCGGTTTCATCGGCACTGCACGTACTTTGTCGTCTGGCTGATGAACGTCAGATCTGGTTCAAGCAAACCCTGCCTCTCAGTGAGGTACTGGTTCTTTCCTTTGCTTACGAAGCATTCCGGCAACTGGCGCAGCAGCGACCGGATGACTGGTTCCAGGCATTCAGCACACGACTTGCCACACCGTACGCGCGCTGGCTAGCCGATTTGCTGAGTGGTGAGGGCCTGTTGCGGCAGGAGGCAGGACGTTGGCATATCGAGAGTGCTGCCGATTTGCCTCCAGCGCAAGAGCTCTGGCAAACACTGCTGCGAGATACACCTGACTATCTGCCGCATCTTGCCCTGTTGGGTCGGGCCGGACGTGCCTTGCCAGGTTTGCTTGATGGCTCGCTGGATGCCGCAAAACTGCAAGAGGAATTGCAGCACTCTCCTGTGGCTGAGGTCCTGTATGGCGACGACCCTGCCTATCTGGGTGTACGGCATGCGCTGGAAGGTGTGATGGCCAGTCTGGCCGCCAGCAAGCCAGCGTCGCGTCGTTTGCGTGTGCTGGAATTGGCTGCCGGACACAGCGATCTGCCCAATGTACTGATCAGCTCATTGGCGGAAGATCAGTTTGATTATGTTCTGGCGCAGTCGGATGACGCTCTGCTTGCCAGACAGCAGGGTGAATATCACGATTGCCCCAATGTCACTGTGGCTACATTTGATAGGGCAACACTCAATCTGACTGCCAACCAGACCTTGCCTGATCGTTACGATGTGATTGTCCTGCGGCATGTATTGCATAGGGGAAACGATGCGCGTGCAGCACTGGCACAGTTTGACCAGTTGCTTGCCTGCGGTGGCGTATTGGTGCTGGCCGAGCGCCATCCGGACTGGTGCGCCAGTTTGCTGGAAGGGTTGAATCCGGCTTGGTGGCACGATTCGCAGGGAGAGGCTGCAGTACCGCATGCGGCACTGCAGCCTCCGGAAGTCTGGTCACAGGCAATGATCGAGGCTGGCTATGTCGATGTCGAAACCGTCATCGAGCCCGCTGCGGAGGCGCTAGCTGAGGGGGCATATTTACTGCTGGGCCGTCGCAGCGAGGTCAGCCGCCTGCCCTTAACCACCCTGTCGCCGGCATCTTGGTTGCTGCTCGCAGATGCCTCCTCTGCCGAGATGGCAGAGCGGCTGCGGCTGCAACTGGAAAGTGCTGGTCAGCAAGTTGTCATTGCCCGTGAAGCAAATGACATGAGTGGCCATGTGCCAGACCATATTGTCCACTTGCTGGCTTGGGATGATGCCGTCGAGCATGCTGCGGTTGCCGTCAGCAAATTGCATGAGCTGGTGTGCCTACTGGAGTCGGTAGGTAGCAGGACTCCACAGCTGAGCCTGGTTTCGTGCGGAGGTGGTTTGCTGGATGGCCTGAGCGATGGCCCGCAGTCCAATCCGGTTCAATCTGCGCTGTGGGGTTATGCCCGCGTTGTGATGAATGAATGTCCACAGCTGTCTTGCCGAGTCATCGATTTGCACTGTGATCCGGCAGAGCCGCACTTGGCACGACGCTTGGCTAACGAATTGCTCTATTCGGAAGGCATTAATGAGGTGGTGTTGACCTCCGATGCGCGCTACTGCCCAATGCTAACAGAGTGCGAGGAGGCATCCAGCGTTTCAGCGGCACCTGATGCGCGCTACCGCCTGGATTTCCATGTGCCAGGAAAATTGAGCAATCTGCTTTGGCTACCGCAAGACGAGCAGGGCTTGCAGGAGCATCAGGTAGAGGTGGAAACCCGCGCAACCGGCTTGAACTTCCGTGATGTCATGTACTTGATGGGTCTGCTTCCCGACGAAGCCGTCGAGAAGGGTTTTGCTGGTGCCAGCCTGGGGCTTGAGTTTTCTGGTGTAGTCACCCGGGCAGGAAGCAAGGTCAGTACATTGTCGCCGGGTGATGCCGTCATGGGCTTTGGTGCTTCCTGCTTTGCCAGCCATGTTGTCACAAGAGCAGATGCGCTGGAGCGTATTCCACAAGGATGGAGCTTTGAAGCGGCCGCTACGGTGCCTACGGTATTCCTTACCGTGTATTACGCACTCAAAAAACTGGCAGACCTGCAAGCAGGCGAACGCGTACTGATTCACGGTGCAGCCGGTGGTGTCGGGATTGCGGCCATCCAGTTGGCACGTCGCCTGGGTGCCGAGGTATTCGCGACTGCTGGCAGCGATGAAAAACGAGACTTTGTTGCCTTGCTGGGTGCCGATCATGTGTTTGATTCCCGCAGTCTGTCATTTGCCGACGATGTATTGGCGGTAACTAGCGGGGAGGGCGTCGACGTCGTACTCAACTCGCTGGCAGGTGAAGCCATGCGGCGCAGTCTTGATGTACTCAAACCATTTGGCCGTTTCCTCGAACTGGGCAAGCGTGATTTCTTTGAGAATACGCCGATCGGCCTGAGGGTTTTCAAGGACAACATCAGCTATTTCGGTATCGATGCGGATCAACTGCTGACCGGGCGGCCTGCTTTTGCAGCACAGGTTTTCCGTGAAGTCATGGCCTTGTTCCACGAGCAGGCACTGACGCCATTGCCTTATCGGAGCCTACCGGCCAGCCGCGTTGTTGATGCTTTCCGCGTGATGCAGCAGGCAAGGCATATCGGCAAAATCGTGGTCTCGCAGAACGGTAGCCGGCCTGCCATCTCCCTGCCACCTGTGCCGGCTGCCACATTCCACATTGCGCCGGATGTGAGCTGGCTGGTATCTGGCGGGACCTCTGGTTTTGGTCTGGAGTCAGCCCGTTGGTTGGCTGCGCGTGGGGCACGAAGCCTGGTATTGGTTGGCCGCCGTGGTCTGGATACCCCGGGTATAAACGATGCACTAAGAAGCTTGCAGGCTCTTGGGGTCCAGGTTTCGGTACGTGCCTGCGACTTGACCGATCGGCAGGCTGTTACCGCCTTGGTGGAGGATATCCAGCGCACTCTGCCACCCCTGGCGGGCGTTTTGCATGCTGCGGCCGTCTTTGACGACAAACTCATCGGTAATCTTGATACGCAGAGTATTCAGTCGGTTTTGAATACCAAATTGCTGGGTGCATGGCATTTGCATCAGGCAACGTTGCCTCTTACCTCACTAAAGCATTTTGTTCTGTACTCCTCGGTCACCACCGCGATTGGTAATCCGGGGCAAGCCAACTATGTGGCTGCCAATGCCGGCCTGGAAGGCTTGGTGGCAATGCGCCGACGCATGGGCTTGCCAGCGATTGCCATTGCGTGGGGACCGATTGCAGATGCTGGCTACCTGAATCGACATCAGACGGTAAAGGATGGACTGGAGCAGCGTTTGGGTCGTGCGGCCCTGACCACAGCAACGGCTCTATCACAGCTGGACCGGGCTCTGGCCGAGAATAATGCGCTCTTTATCCCGGCCAACTTCGACTGGAACGTACTGGCACAGCTGCTGCCGGGCTCTTCCAGTAATCGCTTCAGCATTCTTAATCTCAATCGACAGGATGCCGGCCACGGTGGTGAGTCAATCGACATTCGAGCCCTGATCGCCGGCAAGTCGCCGGCAGAGGTCGAGGTGGTGATACGCGACCTGGTAGTGCAGGAAGTGGCCAATATCCTGTGCATCGGTGCTGATCGTATCGAGCACAACCGTTCACTCCATGACTTGGGTATGGACTCGCTGATGGCCGTGGAATTAGCCATGGGGCTTGAGCAGCGTTTTGGCGTTCAGCTGCCCGTGATGATGCTTAACGACTCTCCTACTGCCAACAATGTGACCGCCCGCATCATGGAAAAGCTGCTGGCTGCGGAAGATTCCGGGTCCGAGGATATGGCGGATGTCGTTGCAGGGCTTGCACGCCAGCACGGTGAAGGTCTGAGCCAGGACGATGTGCAGCAGTTAAATGAAGAGGCGCGCAAGTTGGCGCAGTCGGGGACCAGTTTGATCTTATGAGCAATGAACTCGTACAAAAATCCAAAATACAGCTGATCGATCGTATTTTGGGCAAGAAAGCCAGCAGCAGGGGGCCAGGTCTTCCGATAGAGCGGAAAGCGGGCAGTGTTGCCATCCCGGAAGCACATACCCGTTTTGATCGCCATCCTGCTTATGAGCAGATGCTGGTACCCAAAGCTGCGGCAGACAAGCTGGGTCTGGACAATCCCTTTTTCAAGGTGCACGAGGCCGTCGCTGGCGCGACCACGCGTATTGGGGGGGCCGAGTATCTCAACTTCTCCAGCTACAACTATTTGGGACTGGCCGGACACCCGGAGGTAAACCGGGCTGCCAAACAAGCCATCGATCACTATGGCACTTCTGCATCAGCCAGCAGGCTGGTGGCTGGGGAAAGACCGATTCAGCGAGAGCTGGAGCAGGAGCTGGCCCGGCTCTATGACGTGGAGGACTGCGTTGTATTCGTCAGTGGTCATGCCACCAATGTCAGCACGATTGGCTACCTGTTTGGACCCAAGGACCTGATCATTCATGACAGCCTGATTCATAACAGCATCTTGCAGGGCATTCAGTTATCTGGTGCTGCCCGCCGGTCGTTTCCACACAATGATATCGCCGTGCTTGAACAGATTCTGCTTGATATCCGGCCACAGTTTGAGCGGGTGCTCATTGTGGTTGAGGGACTGTACAGCATGGATGGCGATTTTCCTGATCTACCCCGGCTGATTGAAATCAAGCGGCGCCACAAAGCATTCCTGATGGTGGACGAAGCCCATGCTCTGGGTGTTCTTGGCAAAACCGGCAGAGGCATCCATGAGCACTTTGGCGTAGCAGGCAAGGATGTTGATATCTGGATGGGTACGCTCAGCAAAACCCTGGCCAGCTGTGGCGGCTATATCGCAGGGGAGCGGGCATTGGTCGAGCACCTCAAATATGCGGCACCGGGCTTTGTCTACAGTGTCGGCTTGTCGCCGGTACTGGCGGCAGCTTCGCTGGAGGCTCTGCGTGTCATGCAGCGCGAACCCGAGCGCGTCAGTGCATTAAGGGAGCGCGGACAGCAGTTGCTGGGCAATCTGCAACAGCGAGGCATCAACACCGGTTTCGCCGTAGGGTATGCCATTGTGCCCATCATCATCGGCAGCTCGATCAAGGCGGTTCGCTTGTCAAACCAGCTGTTTCACCAGGGCATCAATGTCCAGCCCATTGTTTATCCGGCAGTGGAGGAAAAAGCAGCACGGCTAAGGTTTTTCCTTTCCGCATTGCATAGCGAGCAGGATATTGAATCAGTTTGTCAGACCATCTCCAAATTGGTGTGACAGTCAGTTATTGGAACGAACAACATCATGCATAGCGTTAATCAACTTATCCGCCGTCCTGCCACTTTGCTGAGTGTGGCAATACTCTGTTCATTGAGTGCCTGTGGAACATTTCCTGGCTGGATTTCTGCAAGTGGCCCAAGTCGTGAACAGGTCCAGAGCCCGCGTGATACCAAGCGGATAGAAGGAATCAAGCTGGTCGATGTGGATGATGCGCTCACCAAGAAGCTGGCTGCGGCCAAGCAGGTGGGCCGTTTTTCTGATGTGTTTCCCAGCAAGTCTTCCAATAATTACCTGATCGGGCCGGGTGACATCATCGAGGTTTCCATCTGGGAGGCTCAGCCAGCCATGTTGTTTGGTGGTGTTTCACTGGATGCCAAGTCCGCTGCATCCACTTCACAGGCAGTGACCTTGCCAGACCAGATGGTGTCTCCTGAAGGCATGATCAGTATTCCATTTGCCGGCAAGGTGGCGGTAAAAGGACGCACGATAGATCAAATCGGCGATGACATTACCAAACGACTACACGGCAAGGCCAATCGTCCCCAGGTACTGGTACGAGTAGCCAAGAACAACACGTCAAACGTCACTGTGGTGGGTGATGTATCAACCAGTGCAACCTTGGCGCTGACGCCCAAGGGAGAACGCCTGATTGATGCCCTGGCACTGGCCGGAGGTGTCAAGCAACCGATCAGTCGCATGGCTATCCAGCTATCCCGTGGTGATGTAACCACCACCATGGCGCTGGACTCCATCATTCGTGATCCCAAGCAGAACATCATGCTCAAACCCGGTGATGTGGTCACTGCCTTGTACCAGCCGCTCAGCTTTTCCGTATTGGGTGCAACCGGCAAAAATGACGAAATACCGTTTGAAGCACAGGGTATTTCTCTGGCCCAGGCGCTGGCTCGCTCTGGTGGTTTGAGCGACGGGCGTGCGGATGCGCGTGGCGTATTCATTTTCCGGTTTGAAGACCCAAAACTGCTGGCAGGCAATCCAACTCCGCAAAACATGGTCAATGGCCTGGTTCCCGTGGTTTATCAGGTGGACTTGCGTGACCCCGCCTCATTCTTTGTGACACAGAATTTCCCCATTCAGAATCGTGACGTTCTTTATGTCACCAATTCTCCAGTGGCAGAGTTCCAGAAGTTTCTTTCTCTGGTTATTTCTGTCGCCGTGCCCAGTGTGTCGCTCAACAATTCAATCAAATGAGCAAAATGATGTTATCCCCGATGTGTGATATCAGGTGGCGATATGGCTGAGCCCAGAAACCCGCTGGCAATTACTCTTGATGTCTGGCGTGCCATTTTCCTGCGCGAGGCATTGGACCGCTTGTTTGACATGCGTGCAGCCTGGTTCTGGCTGCTGATGGAGCCGGTGATGCATATCGGCTTTATCACCGCATTGTTTACCGTAGTGCGCCTGCATCGCATCGCCGGGGCAGATACTACGGTATGGATTATTGTCGGCATGCTGGCATTTTTCCTGTTTCGCCGTACGGGTATTCAGGTGATGTACGCTGTGGATTGTAATAGCCCGATGTTTGCATATCGCCAGGTCCGTCCATTTGATACTGCTATTGTGCGTGGTGGGCTGGAAGGTTTCTTGATGGTATTGGTTTCAGCCATCATTTTGCTGGCTGCGGCCTTGCTTGGGCATGATGTCATCCCGGCAAACCTGATTCAGATTGTGGTAGCACTGCTGGGGTTATGGCTGTTCGGTGTGGGGTATGGGCTGATTTCGTCGGTACTTATGGCACTCGTGCCAGAAACCGAGCATATCCTCAAGATATTGATGATGCCGCTCTATCTTATTTCCGGTGTCATCATGCCAGTAGGATCAATCCCGCAGCCCTATCAGGATTGGTTGATGTTAAATCCAATTGCCCATGGCCTCGAATTGGTAAGACAGGCTTATTCGCCGTATTACCATGCAGCGCCTAGCACCAGCATGGCGTATCTATATGGCTGGGCCCTGGTCAGCATATTGTTTGGACTAATGCTGTACCGGCGCTTTGATTTAAAGCTGGTGACGCAATGATTATTGTTAACGACGTACACAAACGTTATAAAACTGAGCACGGCATGGGGAAGTGGGTGCTGCAAGGCGTCAATTTCACCATTCCCCGCCATTTGAATGTTGGCCTTATCGGTAAAAATGGTGCGGGGAAATCCACGCTGTTGCGCATGATCGGCGGCGCCGATCATCCCACCAAGGGCTGCATCGAGCGTCGCTGCAAGGTTTCGTGGCCTATGGGGCAGGGCGGGCTGGAGGGCACCCTAAGCGGGCGACAAAACGCTAAATTTGTCTGCCGTGTTCATGGGCACCAGGCCGATCTGGCAGACCGATTAGCATTTATCCAGGATTTTTCCGAACTGGGTGCCGCATTTGATGAACCCGTCAGTACCTATTCCTCCGGTATGCGCTCCCGTCTGCAGTTTGGTTTGTCGCTGGCTTTCGATTTTGATGTTTATATCTCAGACGAAGTTACAGCAGCCGGCGATGCCGCATTCAGACAGAAGGCAGCTAATGCTTTCAAGTCCATGACTTCTCAGGCCGGCCTGATCATGGTTGCCCATGATGAAGGCACCCTCAGGGATTTTTGCCAGGCAGGTGTCTGGATTCATGATGGCAAGGCACATTGGTTCGATGATATCGAAGATGCGCTGAAGGCCTATCGAGATACCTTGCCCAAATGATACATCACCCTAATTCAAGCAATGAAAAGAAACTGACTGGTATGGGAAAACTATTTAATAGTATTCGCAGTGATTTATTTTCGATCAGAATATTCAGCCGCCTGATTCAGCTGGTATTCATTCTGGCCGTATTGATTTGTGGCTATTGGTTGATTATTGCCTCGGATCGCTACGAATCCAGTGCCAGCATGATCATTCGAAAAACGGATTCGCTCACCCAGCAAAGTGTAGACCTGCCCTTGCTGATTTCGGGGGTGTCGTCGGCCAGCCGGCCAGACCAGCTATTGCTGCGGGAATATCTATTGTCTGTGGATATGCTGAAAAAACTGGATAAAAAACTAAAGCTGCGTCGCCATTATAGTGATAGCCGGTACGATATATTTTCCCGGCTGTGGCAAGAAGACACGCCGATGGAGCTGTTTCAGCGCTATTTCGAAAAGCGGGTGAGTGTCGATTATGACGAGTTTGCCGGTGTGCTGCGCGTAAAAGTGCAAGCCTACGATGCGAGAACCGCACAGGCAATTGCTGCCGCAATGGTTGCTGAGGGCGAAAGGTATATGAACCAGCTGGGCCATGAAATGGCCGAGACGCAGGTTAATTATCTGGTCAATCAGGTTCATATTTCACAGCAGCGTTCACAGCAGGCTAATCAACTACTGGTGGAATACCAGAACAAAAAGGGCTTGCTCTCTCCCCAGGCGACGGCGGAAAGCATCAGTAGCATTATTTCCGGACTGGAAAGCCAGCGTGCCCAATTGCAAACCCAATTGGCCACCTTGCCCAAGTCGCTGGATGCGGATCACCCCAATCTGGTCATGCTCCGACAGGCTATCAGTTCGGTGAACAGCCAGATCGCTCAGGAAAAAGCACGTTTGGCAAACCCTTCAGGCAAAACGTTGAACGTTTCCATGGAAGAGTTCCATCGTCTGCAGATGGACGCAGCCTTCAAACAGGATGTGTACAAGTCGTCGCTGGCAGCCCTGGAAAAGGGGCGTTTCGATGCAGCACGCATGCTGGACAAGGTTTCTGTATTGCAATCCCCAAGCCTGCCGGAGTTTCCGCTTGAACCGCGCCGCCTTTACAACATTCTGGCTACCTTGATCATCGCCGCCATGCTGGCAGGCACGCTCAAGTTGTTGGAAGGCATTGTGCTGGACCACCTAGATTGATGACTTCCTGAGAACCTCCATGCAAAAAATTCAGAATCTGAGCAAGTCTGGGCCAGCTACCGTCGAGAGTCAGTCGCAAGCCTTGGCTGATGAAAACAAAATGCTTATCGAACAGTTGCATCTGGTACAGGAAGAGCTGGAGCGGTTGCATCAGGCTAATGATGCAACTGTGGGAATCTTGCCATCTGGCCAGAAATTGCTTTGGGTGGATGAGGAAATGCCAGATGTCCTGGCAGAAAACATGCGCTTGCAAACCAAGCTGGAAGTGCTGGCACAGCTGTATCAGTGCGAAAGCGCAGGTGGCCTTAACCGCAAGCTGGGGACACTGTTGATCCAGAGCGTAGATCGCCCTGCCAGCCTGTGGTCCTTGCCCGGCAAGCTGTGGAGAGTATGGCGCTCTTATCACAAGCAGCCACCGGCAGCATTGGGGGGCAAGAGTTTTGGCAAGGTGGTGGAGGCCTGGGGGGCCGGAGGCCTGCCTGCGGTAGAGGCTTTGCTGGAAAAATCGGCAAGCTCACCATTGATCCAGGCTAATGCCTATACCGCCCTGGCACGCAGCCTGGTAAACAAGGACAGTCGCCATGCAGCCGAGTTTTCGCGCCGCGCTTATGCACTGGATCCCAAACCCTACCGCTTGAAATGGTTGGCCTTTCGGCTGCACGAAGCCGGTGAGCTTGCAGAAGCTGAAGCTATGCTGGAAGCATTGCCCACCGATATCCAGATCAGCGAGTCTGAGGCCAAGCAAATCCGCCAGGTAAGACATGAGGCCGAATACTGGCGCAAGTTGCAGGCGAAGCGGCAAACCGGTTATGCCGAAAAGCGGGCCACAGTAGAGGCAACGATCAGGCAATTGACTGAGCAGTCTGCCGCACAAGGACAACAGCTGGAAGCCAGTCAGCGAGAAATCACACAACTCAAGCGGGAACAGGCCCAGTGGCAACAGGATGCTGACAGTTGGCAGCAGCGATTCCAGCAGCAGCAGGCCGCACTTGCCGAGAGCCAAAGTGAACTGGCGCTCATTAGCCAAAATGGTTTGACCCTGAAGCAGGAAAACTCCCAACTGCAAGAAGAGCAACATCTGCTGCTTGCTCAAGTGCACCAACTGCAAGAGGCTGCAGAAAACCATCATCGGCAGGTTGTTGCGGTTGAGCAGGAAAAAGCATTGCTTTTGGCCCAGTGTGACGAGTACAGCCGTCGCGCAAAGGCTTTGGAGCATGAGCGTGAGAGCCTGTTCAAGCAGTTAGCCACAGCCGAACTGAAGCAGGCTGAGCAGCTGCAATCTGGTCAGACTGCCTTGGCGGCTCTGCAGGCTGAACTGGAAACAACGCAAGCCGAGCGTGCTGCCTACGCTTCCGAGCAAGCTCGCGCCATCGACGCCTTGCAGCAAGTAAATGCAGTTCTGGAACAGGACAAGCATGCGCAGGCTGCACAGCTGGCCGCGCTGCAGTCCGAACTGAACACGGTACAAGCCGAGCGTGCTGCCTACGCTTCCGAGCAAGCTCGCGCCATCGACGCTTTGCAGCAAGTAAATGCAGTCCTGGAACAGGACAAGCATGCGCAGACTGAACAGCTGACCGCGCTGCAGTCCGAACTGAACAGGCTACAAGCTGAACGTGTTGCCTATGCCCTAGAGCAGGCTCGCGCCATCGACGCTTTGCAGCAAGTGAATGCAGTCCTGGAACAGGACAAGCATGCGCAGGCTGAACAGCTGGCCGCGCTGCAGACTGAGCTGAGTACAGTTCAAGCTGAGCGTCAGACATTTGCCGCCCAGCAACGTAATGCCATCGAAGCATTACAGCAAGCCAAGGCCAAGCTGGAAGCCGATATTGCAGGTCTTGCTGCGCGCAGTGACGATCAATCCAAATTACTCAATGAGCGCAACAAGCGTATCAGCGAGCTGGAAGTGCAGATCCAGCAACGTCAGGAATCTGAGGCTGAGTTGATCGTTCGCCAGCAACACATGCAGGAAGAGCTGGTCCGTGCAGAGGCGCAGCTTGATCTGATCAAGGTAATGGTCCTGAAGGAGGAGGGGCTGTGACCGCGGCAGAAGGCAAGGGGCTAAATAGCGCATTACATGACGGCTTGGATGAGCAACTGCACAGAGACTCACCACAATCACTGGTTCCCTTTGACGAACATCTGGTCGAACGTGCCCGTAGTCAATGGCAGTTTGGCGACTGGGAAAGCCTGACAGCCATCCTGTTCGACACCATCCAGCACCACCCTGATCGGGCAAAGCTGGCGCTGTTTGTGGCCGCTGGGCATTTGCAAAGCGGCAATGTGCATGAGGCTCAGCAGTTGCTGCGTTTTGCCACCCGTTGGGGCGCGAGCAAAACCAACCTGGCCCGAATCCTGATTGCCGGGGTACACAACAGCCTGGGACGTGCATCAGCGCTGACCGGACAGCAAGTGCGCATGCTCAAGCACTTCGAGTCATCGGTAGGAGTGGGTACGCCGGGAGCCGATATCCGGCTGCTGGCCAAGGCTCGCCAGAACGAGCAGCTAGCGCAAATCGATGTCGTCGCCAAACTGCTTGCCGTTCCGGCATCTGCACCTACCGGCACGGCACAGATTACTAGCCAAACCGTCAGCAAGTCTGAATATTGCCTCAGCCTGACATTCCGTCTGGACAATGCCGCAACCATAAGCGTGGGGTTTAACAGCAACAAGCCAGACCGGGTGAACGCCAAACCTGAACTGCTGGAATACAAAACCGAAAACAATGCGCCTATGTATTTGGTCAGCAATGGCAATGGCAATTTTGAAAAGCCTCCACAGGAACAACAACTCATACTGCCGGCAGATACCGCCTATTTGCTCAGTGGGACTATCGCGCAGCAAGGTAATAACAAGCCCGTGGTTTGGTTGTTTCAATACGCCGGTGGCAAGCGGGAAGATTCCCAATCTGTTCCGGTAACTAACGGCCGTTTTCGACTGGCATTCCGCACACTTCCTCATGTTGAAGCGCTTGCAATTGGTATTCGGCTGGCTGGAGAGGGAAGTATTGATCTGAAAAAGACTGTATTTACCCTGAAAGAACAGGATAACGAAGAACTGATTGCATTTTTTGAAGAAAAAATCAGCAAACTGGAAAATTCCAGCAGAAACAGTGTTGAAAACTCCATGCGTCAGCTGGAGGCCTGTATCCGCTTACAGCATTATCTGGGCGACGAAACAATTTTGCCTGATATGCATAAATGGCCAATTAGCCCAGACTTCGGCGTCCTGCTGATCAACCTGATTGAACAGAATGCCTATGACGGCATTATCGAGTTCGGTTCCGGTACTTCATCCCTGATCGTGGCCAAAGCACTGGAGCGTGCTGCACGGCGCCAGGATGGCTCCGTAGTTAGCCTGCTGACTTTTGATCACCTTGATGAATACGCAGGTAAAACCCGCAAGCTGATTACCCAGTCTGGTTTACAACGCTACGCCAATGTAGTACTGGCCCCACTGGAAAGCTGGCAATCCAAGGGGGATGAGCCCTTTGCATATTATTCCTGTGGTGCAGCCATCCGCAATTACCGGCAGGAAATGGGGGATTCAATGCGCCGGATACTGGTGATCGTTGATGGCCCGCCATCTGCCGTGGGCAAGCATGCGCGTTATCCAGCCTTGCCTCAGGTTCTCGCAAGCTGTGGTGAAAATGATCGTGTCGATTTTCTGATGGATGATTATTTGCGGCAGGAAGAGCAAGAAATAGTCAGACGTTGGATGACCCTATTGGATGAGAGAAAAATAAAATACCAGCATATCGAATTCAATCATCTTGAGAAAAAAGCCTGCCTGTTACGGTTAAATTTTGAAAATGCAGAGAAATAATATGAGTGAAGCAAAATTAAAGGTTTTGGCGGTATTTGGTACGCGCCCGGAAGCGATCAAGATGGCGCCTGTTGTCAAGGCACTATCGGCAGACCCATTTTTTGAAGCCAAGGTTTGCGTAACCGCCCAGCATCGGGAAATGCTGGACCAAGTACTGGAAATATTCTCCATCCAGCCGGATTTCGATCTCAACCTGATGAAACCGGGGCAGGACCTGAGCGATATCACCTGCAATGTCTTGCTTGGCATGCGCACCATTTACCAGCAGTGGAAGCCGGACATCATCCTGGTACATGGCGACACCACCACCACACTGGCCGCCAGTCTGTCCGCCTATTACGCCAAAATTCCAGTTGCACATGTGGAAGCCGGACTGCGTACACATGACAAATATTCACCCTGGCCGGAAGAAATGAACCGCTGCATTGCCGGTACAGTAGCTGACATTCATTTTGCACCCACCCAACAAGCACATGCCAATCTACTGCGCGAAGGCGTGGATGCCGCCAGCATTCATATTACCGGCAATACAGTAATCGACTCCTTGCTGGACGTGGCCGAGCGGGTAAAAAGCGATAACCGTGTCAGTGCCGATATGGCTAGCCGTTTTGATTTCCTGCAATCAGACAAAAGCATCATTCTGGTTACCGGACATCGCCGCGAGAATTTTGGTTCCGGTTTTGAAAACATCTGTCATGCCCTACGTGAAATTGCAGGACGAGGTGATGTGCAGGTGGTTTTCCCGGTGCATCTTAATCCGAATGTCCAGCAGCCTGTGCAGCGCATTTTGTCTGGTGTACGCGGTTTGCACCTGATTCCACCGCAAGACTATCTACCCTTTGTCTACCTGATGCAGCGTTGCCAGTTAGTGATTACCGATTCCGGCGGTGTCCAGGAAGAAGCCCCCTCGCTGGGTAAGCCAGTGCTGGTGATGCGCGACACCACAGAACGCCCGGAGGCGGTCGAAGCCGGAACGGTCAAATTGGTTGGCACAGACTGTAACACCATCATTCGCGAAGCATGCCACCTGCTGGACAATCAGGACGCCTATCTGCATATGTCGCGCGGCCATAATCCCTATGGAGATGGCCTGGCCGCCATGCGAATAAAGGACATCCTGAAGTCTTATACAGGTGCGGCATAAGTAAGCCGACACACCGCTTTTCCATTCGCTTGACCGCGAACACCCTATTGTCATTGTAAAAATAAATTTTGGATTAGTTTCATGTTTAATACCATTTCCATGATCGGTTTGGGCTATATCGGCTTGCCGACGGCCACGTTGTTTGCCTCTAGAAAAAAACATGTCATCGGTGTTGATATCAATCAGCATGCGGTCGATACCATCAATCAGGGCAAGATTCATATTGTCGAACCAGAACTCGATATTCTGGTACATGCAGCCGTTGCAGAAGGCTATCTGCGCGCCACTACACGGCCAGAGCCTGCGGATGCCTTCCTGATCGCCGTGCCAACCCCCTTCATGGATGAGCACAAGGCAGATTTGCGCTATATCGAAGCGGCTGCGCACGCACTGGCGCCGGTATTGCAAAAGGGTAATCTGGTAATTCTCGAGTCAACCTCGCCGGTGGGGGCGACTGAGAAACTGGCTGCCTGGCTGGCGGCTGCCCGCACTGACCTAAGCTTCCCACAGCAAGCCGGCGAAGAGGCCGACATCCAGATTGCCTATTGTCCGGAACGCGTACTGCCGGGCCGCGTGGTGCATGAGTTGGTTAGTAACGACCGGGTAATCGGTGGGATGACCAAGGCAGCCTCCGCCATGGCTATCGCGCTGTACAAAACTTTTGTCGAAGGTGCACTGGTAGCCACCAATGCCCGTACCGCAGAAATGTGCAAGCTGACAGAGAATAGCTTCCGCGATGTCAATATCGCCTTTGCCAACGAACTCTCACTGATTTGCGACAAGCTGGATATCAATGTGTGGGAGCTGATTCAACTGGCCAACCGCCACCCACGCGTCAATATCCTGCAGCCCGGAGCGGGTGTCGGCGGCCACTGCATTGCAGTTGACCCATGGTTTATTGTAGATACCACACCAGAACAGGCACGTATTATTCGTACTGCGCGTGAAGTGAATGATGGAAAGCCGGAATGGGTTGTTGCAAAAATAAAAAGCGTAATTGGTGATGTTCTACGAAAAAAACCAGGCATGACGATGGCTGATATCAGCATTGCGTGCCTTGGACTTGCTTTCAAGCCGGATATCGATGATTTGCGCGAAAGCCCTGCGGTGGAAATTACCGGTAAGCTTGGCCAGCTTTTCAGCCAGCTGTTGGTGGTGGAGCCAAATATTGAGAGCCTGCCCGTTTCATTGCAACAGCCAAATATCAGCCTAGTTTCACTGGACGAGGCTCTGGCGAGAGCTGATGTAATTTGCGTACTGGTCAAACACCGGGAATTTACTGCAGCCAAACAAGTAATCGGCAATCACGCCAGCCTGTTGGATGTTGTAGGTTTGTTTGCCTAGTATTGAAGGGAAATGGTGTGTCTTTGAATAAATCCTTGGTAAAGCAGGCAGCAACTGATTATGCCGCAGGTCAGTATCATCGTGCCCTGAATGTGTATCATGAACTGGCAGAAAAAATCGGTTTCGATTTTTTTAGCGCCAATATCAAGATATGCCAGAGCCGCCTGGAAAAGTCAGGACGGCGAGATTGTAATGATTTGTCTTTGGGTGAGATAAAAGTTGCATGTGTTATGGATGAGTTTACTTTCCATAGCTACAACCCGGAATGCCAGTTGTTTCAGCTCAGCCCGGAACATGTTATCGATGAATTGCAGAATTTTAATCCTGATCTGTTGTTTATCGAGTCGGCCTGGCGTGGCAAGGATAATCGTTGGGATCGCAAGATCGGCACCTTAAGCGAGGAGCTGCGGGCTGCATTGCAGTGGTGTCGCGATAGAAATATCCCCAGCATTTTCTGGAACAAGGAAGACCCGATTCACTTTGAAACCTTCCTGACCACCGCCCAGCAGTTTGATTATGTCTTTACGACAGATATCGACTGCATTGCACGCTATAAAGCTGCATTGGGACATGAGCGGGTTTATCTGCTGCCATTTGCCTGCCAGCAGGGTATTCATAACCCTATTGAGTATTACCAGCGAAAAGATGCCTTCTGCTTTGCCGGTGCATATTATGTTCGTTACCCGGAGCGGACCAAGGATCTGGAAGCATATATCGAAGAATTTCCAAAGTTCAAGCCATTGGAAATTTACGATCGGAATTTTGGCAAGGATGATGTCAATTACCAGTTTCCGACCAATTATCAGCCGTTTATTGTAGGAACTCTGCCTTTCAATGAAATTGACAAGGCATACAAGGGTTATCGCTATGCAATCAATCTGAACTCAATCAAGCAATCGCAAACCATGTTTGCTCGCCGTGTTTACGAATTGCTCGGCTCCAATACCGTAACGGTAAGCAACTTTTCGCGTGGTGTACGTACGCTGTTTGGTGATCTGGTGGTGTCCAGTGATAGCGGGCAGGAAATCATCAAACGACTGCAAGCACTGGAAGGCGAAAACGAGCAGAAGCTGCGGCTGGCTGGCTTGCGTAAAGTCATGCTGGAACATACATACCAGCATCGTTGGTCATACATTGCCAGCCGCGCCCTTGGCAGGAAACAGTCTGCCAGCGGGCCGGAGATCGTGGCGCTTGCACTGGCCAATTCCGCTGAAGACTGTCGCCGTATCGTGGATAGTTTCAAACAGCAGACCTACACACAGCGCCAACTCTTGCTGGTCAGTAGCGTCCCGGTGACCGCAGATATGCTGGCCGGTGTAGATGCCGGCCAGATCCGGGTATTGACATTACCAGCCGCCAGCCCGCTGCGCCTTGCCGACGTCGTTTCTGCCGGGCAGTGGCTGGCACCGTTGCATCCTGCCGATTATTACGGCAAGAACTATTTGCTGGATATGGCCATTGCCACGGGTTATGCCAAGGCCACGCTGATTGGCAAGCCGGCACATTTTCACTACCAGGCTGGCGTAGTGGTGCAGAAACAGCCTGATATTGCTTACCACGACAATGTGGAAATTCCCCGTCGCGGCAGCCTGGCGAGCGTACAGCGGCTAACCTTGCAGACCCCGTTGCTCGACTGGCTGCAGCAGGCTGCAGAAGGCATGTGGCCTGAACCCGGCCTGGCGATTGACCCCTTCAATTACTGTCGTGATGGACAGCATGCAGCTGAGCACGATGTCATCACCGAGCGGGTGGATGACCTGTCATTGGATCTGGGCCTGAGTATTGAGGAAATACAGCGTGCTGCCGAGCAGATCGGCCCCGCCGAATTTGATGAAGCCCGTCTCCCGAAATGGAATGCCAGCAAGCTTAATTCACTATGCAAGCTGCACAAGCATCCACATCTGGGCTTTGCCATCGATCCAGCCGGTTTGCTGATTACATCCAGCTTGCCAGATGGCAAACATGAATATGTCTATGCCCGTGAGGATATCCCGGTAAAACAGCTGCCAGCTGTTGGCACGCTGGAGACCTTCCTGGATGCAACACCCGGTTTGAATATCCAGTATGTATTCCTGTGTCTGGATGCAAACAAGCAGAAGCTTGGCCACAGTATTCATACCGCCAATCGCAATCACTCAGCCAAACTGGCAGAGGGAACCGCCTTTGTCCGCTTCGGCTGGCGCGTTTCCGGCAGCGGGCAAGCGACAGTGAAAAACCTGCTGTGGGGCCATCGCAAGCAGGAGCCTGCACGTCTGCTGGGCCGTAGCAGTACCTTGCTGCTGACCAATCACTACCCCAGCTATGAAGACTTGTATCGCAACGGTTTTGTCCATAGCCGGGTAAAAGCCTATGCAGAACGGGGAGTACTGGTAGATGTATTCCGGCTGCGTCCTGATGATGCAATCAGCTATCACGAATTCCAGAATGTCGATGTGGTAACCGGCAGCCAGCAGGCATTGCACAAGCTGCTGGAATCCGGCAAGTACCGCAATGTCCTGGTGCATTTCCTGTCGCCGGAAATGTGGCAGGTCTTGAAAGAATTCCCAGCCATCAGGAAAACCATCTGGCTGCATGGTGCAGAAATCCAGCCCTGGCATCGTCGAGAATTTAATTTAGAGAACGAACAGGATCGTAATAAAGCGATCAGGGAAAGTGCCCTTCGCATGGCTTTCTGGCGTGAAATGCTGCAGCCTTTCCCGGAAAACCTGCAGCTGGTTTTTGTATCAAAATACTTTGCCGAAGAAGTATTTGAAGACCTGGGTTTCCGTGTTCCGGAAGATCGCTACACTATTATTCATAATCCGATTGATACCGATCTATTTTCCTATCAGCCCAAGCCGGTTGAACAGCGCAAGCGCATTCTTTCCATCCGCCCCTATGCCTCCCGAACCTATGCCAACGATTTAAGTGTCGAGGCTATCTTGCAGTTGGCTAAACAACCATTTTTCAATGAGCTTGAGTTTAGAATAATTGGTGATGGAAAACTGTTTGAGGAAACCTTAAAACCATTAAGAGGCTTCCCTAATATTATCATTGAGCGCTGTTTTCTTAGTCAGTTGGAAATCGCAGAGTTACACAAAGAGTATGGGATATTTCTGGTGCCGTCCCGCACGGATACCCAGGGTGTTTCTCGTGATGAAGCCATGTCTTCTGGTTTGGTGCCTGTAACTAATGCGGTAGCTGCTATTCCGGAGTTTGTTGACGAAACCTGTGGAATGCTTGCAATGGAAGATGATTCAGTTAACTTAGCCAAAGGAATAGAACAGTTGTATGTAAGTTCTACATTATTTACCGCTATGTCAATTAGTGCAGCTAAACGAGTTAGATGTCAAAGTGATAAAATTCGCATTGTTTCCCAAGAGTTAAGTTTGCTTGTGTGACTTTTCAGAGATGTGCGATAAGGTGATATTAAAATGAATTTTAATTTTCCATGGCTCACTAAAATCCCTAATGTCGGGAAAGTGTTATTTTCGGTAAACTCTCAAATAGAGTTTGAACTTAGTATTGATTTCTGTTGTTACTGGTCTGATTCAAAGCCAGGTGCAAATTTACTATTGGTTATCAAGGGAGATGAACTTTCTCAGGAGGAAGCTGGCCGATTGGGTTTTGTTTCTTCTGAGTACGGATTTTATAAGTATGTCAAGCCTCACATGCAGGAGGAGAGGGTTTTTATGACTTTTAAAGTCTCACCTTCTGTTGGCGAAGTGTGGCTGGTTCCATTTTGCACTCAGAGTCCTGTTTATATTAAAGGGTTGAATGCAGTTTCATCCGATTCGACAAGTATTAACGTTAATCTGCCTTCTTCGATCCGTCAGGGGGAGGGGCCCGTCACTGTACCATCAGGTGCCGTAGCTATTAATGCGAATATTCTGAAATTCAACTGTGGGCGTGAGTGTTGTATTCATTTTAATAAGTGGTTTGACTCAATGGACGGGTTTGCCTCGCGTTGGGGTGATCATTTGGGAAGAGATAGTCTTTTATTGAGTAATGGGAGAGAGTCTTTTCCCGCTGTTTTGCATCGAGGCCAACCCGCGTTGTTGAGAGTCCCTACTGATATTTCTGAGTGGCTATATGAGATTGGTGATAAATCAAGAAACATGATATCCAAAGCTCGGAGGCTTGGTTATTATTTTAAAAAAGTTGATCCATCAGAAGTTGGGCAAGATATTTATGAGGTGAGAACTTCTGATCCTATGCGACAGGGAAGAAGCATACCTGAGTATTTTCACACTAATCCACCAAAGTTTGTGATTGATCGCAGCAAAGTAGGTTGTCATCACCATGATGAAATATTTGTTGGTGTGTTTTTGGGGGAGAAGCTTGTTTCATATATAACTTTGTTTATTTTCGGGCAGTTGGCAGAGATTAATCACATCCTCTGTCATAATGATAATTTGAATGATGGGGTGATGAATTTTAACCTGTACTGTGCGGTTAATTATCTAGTTGAGAATAAAAAAGAAGTTAAATATTTAAATTATTTGTATGTAAGTGAGAATAAAACTTCAGGTATAGATTTGTTTAAGAGAAGCATGGGTTTTAAATCGCGTCAAATTTTCATTTATGATGCTATTGAGGATTTGCAAGGTTTTGATGTGCCTGCCAGACAATCTAAGGTTAAAGACCGTAAGGTAAATAATGGTGTGAAGGGCATTTCCAAAAAATATCGACATGATACTAGTGCTGTTATCGTGACGGGGGAAATATCTTCTAATGTTGAGGTGTCGGCACGATTGAATATTGATGGCCGTAATATTGTTTTTGTTGAGGCGCCTGATCTCAGTAACTTTGTTAAATTCTGGTCTTCTGAAATCCGTGCTTTGGCCCAATCATTTTCTATTGGAACTTTTATTGCCATTGATTTTCCTAGAGAGGCTCCTTTGAGTGATGAGTATGGGGTTTCTAATTATCTTATGAAAAGATTTAAGGCAAGTCCTAGAGTTGATATTGATGGTCTGCGCTGTGGGTTTAAGGGTGGCTTATTTCGTATGGCAGGATTTTTTGACAGGAATTCTACATGTGCCGGAACAAATTCCCTACTTGTTCTTGAGAAAATTTCTGAATAAGCTATTGAAAAATAGTTAATTATTATACTTAAATTAATAGGTGAGGGTATGTCATATTATCTTGATAAGGATTTTTTAGAAAAAGTTGATGACATTTTTAAGAGAATTGATTTCCTGGATGAAAAAGATGAACTTCTCTTTGATTCGATTGTAAAGATTTATGAGTATTGCTTTTTAACGGGTGGCGGAATTACCTTTTTGTTTAAAATTTGCCAAATTTATACAAAAAGATATAAAGAAATACACAAAGACATTGAGCGATTTGCTTTGATGGCGCTTCAGGTTAGTGATCATCCTGATGCAGTTGTCTATTATTGCCTTGCTATTATTCACAATAATGATTGTGACATGGCAAAAGAAAAGCTTGATGCGGTGCGAAAATATTGCACTAATAAAAATACGAATGCACTCGTTTTGATATTTGAGGCGGCTCTTTTGTGGAGAAAGGGTGCCTATGATAAGTATGTTTCATTGTTGAGTACATTTTTTGACGCAAAGGAACAAAATTTTAACCCCTATATGGCAATCCCTTGTTCTACGGTTTGGCTTAGTGAGAAATCGCCAAAAAGCATCCCTGTTTCATATGAGAATAAATTATTTCAAATTGTTAATAGTATTGATTTTTCAGCTTTCTTAAATAATGTGGGTGCGATTGATTATGTGGTGACGATTTCTTGCGATTCATCCTATTTTGAGAAGTATAATAAATTTATTATTGATTCTCTAGCATTTAGTGGTGATAGATTCTTGTGTTTTATTGTAATAGCAGATGCACTTGATATTCAGCCAGAATTCAGTGATCCACGTTTTGTTGTTAAGCAGTTGGGATTGGCGCGATCTAGTAATATTGGCCCAATTTCATCTGCTTTGAGATATTTGGCTGCGAGTAAAGTTAGTTCTGTCGTTGATAAGCCGATTGTTGTAATGGATTTTGATTGTGTAATCAAGAAATCATTGTTGCCACTTATTCGTTCTCATGAAAATAAATCAATGGCATTGCGGTATTTGGAAAAGGAAAAGTGCCTTCCGTGGCAATATGTGACAGCGGGGTTTGGTATATTTTATCCGAATGGTATTTCAAGAGATTATCTTGCTACTGTTGAGGCATTTCTTTATCATCAGCTGGCTTTGGATGGTGAGCAATGGTGGATCGATCAAAACTCACTTGAGGTGGCGGGTCGATTTGTTGATATGAGTGAAGTCTCGAATTTGTTTTATGAATTGCCTGATTATACGTTGATACCAACTGGTAGCCAAAATGCAAAAATAACTAGACTATTAAGTGCGCTTAATGCAATTAAAAATGTCGAAATTTAATGTAATTCACGTATTGAATTAAGCTTTCTATTGTTACTGTGCGTAATTTGAAAATTATTTATTTCAATTGAAATTTTTAAGGTGTTGAGTGTGCAGGGAAAACTTTGAATGAAGAGTAAATACGCACTTCTCACGGTTGATACGGAAGCATTGCCAAGTCGCTCTGGAGGTGATCATGTCCGACGTTTGATGTGGGGTGAGTATTCCAATGGATGTGCCGGTATACGTGAACTGGTTGCCATTGGTGAGGAGTTTCGTGCACCCCACGTCTTTTTCGTTGATTTTTGTGGTTCTTATGGTCGATTTTCCGAGGTGTCTGACGTAGTGGGTTGGTTGGCGGCACAGGGGCAGGATGTTCAGCTTCATGCTCATCCTGAGGTTTTACCAGCAGAATTTTGGTCAAATCACGGCTATTGTTTTTATAATGAATATTTTGGAAATTCTAATGATGTTGAGAGAACTACATTTTTTCTGAGCTATTTTTCTGAGGTTATCTCATCTAGAACCGGGAGGCCGGTAACCTCTTTTAGAGCGGGATCATTTCGTTGGAATGGTGCAACCATTTCTGCAATGGCCAAGGCTGGACTTCTACTCTCATTCAATAACTCCATGCGTGCATTTAATAATAAGCGCTGTCCGTTCAGTATGCCCACCAATTCGCCTTATTTGTGGTCTAACGGTGTTATTGAAGTCCCGGTCACGGAACGATACTTTCCTGCAATTGCAGGAAAGCCGGATCGATGGGTCAGTTTGACATACCCCGAGTCATCTTATTTTCGTTATGCCGATCATCGCGGCAAGCTGATGGACCGGCTATTGGGCAGACAGCCTGATTTTACGGTTTTCCTGTTGCACTCCTGGTCCATGTTGTACTGGGATGAAAACGGCCATGCCGTCTACAAGGACGACCAGAGGCTGGAGGGCTATCGTAAGCTGCTGGCCCGGATAAGTAAGGATTATGATGTGATTACCACTAGTGAATTTCTCGACCTGCATGCCAGGGGGAAAATTAAAACCAATCAGACCGTGGATATTGCCCAGGCGGAATGGTCGGCATGAAACAGCGCTATGCAATGATTACGGTGGATACCGAGGCACTACCAAAACGTGCGGCTGAGGATCATGTCAATCGCCTGATGTGGGGGCGTCACGCTAATGGCACTGCGGGCATTGGCGAAATGTGTTCTGTTGGCGACGAGTTTGGCATCAAGCAGGTTTTCTTTGTCGATCAGTGCGGCTCTTACGCCTATCTGGACGAAACACGCGAGGTTGTCCGCTGGCTGGATGCTGCCGGACAGGATGTGCAGTTGCACACGCATCCGGAGTATCTGCCAGACAGTTTCTGGGCCGAGCATGGCCTGGAGAATCGCCCTTCGTATATGAATCAGTATGCTGATGATGGCCGGGCAGAGTTTGTCATCCGCCATTTTGGTGGTTTGATCGAGCAGGTGACTGGCAAGCCCTTGCTTTCGCATCGCGCGGGTTCTTTTCGCTGGAATGCCAGTACCATCCGTGCGCTGAAAGCAGCGGGAATTGCACTGTCTTTCAATAATTCCATGTGCGCGGTGCATGCGGGGCAGTGTGGATTCAGCCTGCCTACCAATCTGCCATTTTGCTGGTCGAACGGGGTGATTGAAATCCCGATGACCGAGAAGAAAATCCTGCCCAAGGTGGGCAAGCCGGAGTGGTGGGCACGGCTGACCTATCCGGAGTCCAGTTATTTCCGCTTCCGTCCGTGGTGGGGCAAGTTGCTGCTGGATACTCTGAGTGGTAGCCCCGGGTTTGCGGTGTTCTTGCTGCATTCGTGGTCTTTACTGCACTGGGACGAGCAGGGCCATGCCATGTACAAGGATGATGAGCGGCTGGAGGGCTATCGCAAATTGTTGGCTCGCCTGAGTAAGGATTACGACGTGATTACCAGTGCGGATTTTCTGGATTTGCACGCGCGTGGTCGTATCAAGCTGTCGCCGACCGTTGATCTGGCACTGGCCGAGCTGAATGCTGTTGCCGGGCTGGGGGGCTGATTGTGCTGAGTTGGTTTTTACGCTCATGGATGGGCGAGCCGTGGCTGGCGTTTAATCGTTGGCTGACCGTACATGTGCTGGACTGGCGTTTACGTCGGCTTGCAAGACAACGCCAGACGCGTTGGTCATCCGGTGCCATGCTGTATGTGCCAGCCAGTTCGCTGCCTTACCATATCAGTGGCTATACCACGCGCACTCACGAGGTGATTCGTGCCTTGCGCGCCTGCGGTGCAAATGTCCATGTGCTGACCCGGCCCGGCTACCCCTGGGATCGTAACGACCGGCGTTGTGATCCTGCGGCAGAGTCAACGATAAGGGACGATGTGCTCTATCAGCATGCAAGTGCTCCCTTGAACAACCGGCCTGTCTTGCAATACGCCATGCAGGCATCGAAGGTGGTGGCGGATTTTGCGCAGCGTCACGGTGTGACGGTCATTCATGCGGCATCAAACCATGTCAATGCCTTGCCCGGCTTGCTGGCCGCACGGCGTCTGGGCATTCCCTTCCAATATGAAATGCGTGGTTTGTGGGAGCTGAGTCGTATTTCCCGCTCTCCGCAATACGAAGGTTCGCAAGGGTATCTGCAGGGTTTGCAGCTGGAGGCGCTGGTGGCGCGCCATGCTGACCGCTTGTTCGTGATATCCGAGCAGTTGGGGCGTTATGTGCAGCAACACTGGGGGGTAGACCCCGCGCGCATTGAGTTGCTGCCCAATTGTGTCGATCCGCAGCGTTTTGTACCGGCGGATGCCGCGGAGGTCGTGCCGCATACGCTGGTCTATGCTGGCTCACTGCTGGGGTACGAGGGGCTGGATACCCTGATTGATGCGATGGTACTGGTGCGGCAGCAGGGCTGCCCGGTGCGCCTGGACATCATTGGCGACGGCGAGGTGCGCGCAAAGTTGGAAGAGCAGGTGCAGCGACTGGGCCTGACCGTCGTGGTGAGATTCCTGGGCAAGCAGTCACCAGAGGCAACCCGTAGCCATCTGGAGCAATGCGCAGTGGTGTGTATTCCACGCAAGCCTTTCAAGGTGTGCCAGATCGTGACTCCGATCAAGCTGGTGGAAGCACTGGCGACCGGCAAGCCGGTTATTGTGCCGGACTTGCCGGTGTTTCGCGATGAAATGGGCAGCCACCCGGCTGGCTGGTTTTTCCGGGCGGGAGACAGCGCAGACCTGGCGCGGGTGATTGTTACCGCCTTTGCCGACCCGGCGGGGCTGTCAAAGCTGGGAGCCCAGGCACGTGAATATGCAGTAACCCAGCGGAGCTGGGCACCTTTTGTGGCGAATGTACTGGCAGTGCAACAAGGCGAAACAACATGATAGGCAGGGCAATTAGAAAACTGGGCTCGCTGGTTTATACGTTTCCGCAGCTGACAGAGGATGTGGCGCAGGCTGGTGTGTTCGGCCAGCTTAAAATTGCGCTGGTAAGCGATTATTTTACGGCGGATTGTCTGTCTGCCGAGTGCCGGATTCGTGTCATGACACCAGCCAACTTCAGGGATGTGCTAAATGACTGGCAGCCTGATCTGGTGTTTGTTGAATCCACTTTCCACGGGGTTGGTGGGGAATGGCGTTATGAGCTGGCCAAACAGTCGAAGCTGTTGCGGTTGGGGCAGCCCAAAACCATTTTCCAGCTGGTGGCACATGCCCGGCAGTTGGGTATTCCCACTGTGTTCTGGAACAAGGACGACGGGGCATTTTTTGAACACTTCATTGAGGTGGCCAAGGCATTCGATTTTGTCTTTACCACGGATAAAGAATGTATCGAACGCTATCGGCAGCAGCTACCAGCCCAGGTGCCGGTGGCAACACTGGCCATGCCATATCAGCCAGCATTTCACCAGTTTACCGGCTTCAATTTTACCCGTAACGAGGCGTGTTTCACTGGCAGCTATTACCGGCGCATCCTGAATGTGCGTCGACAGTTTCTGGATATGATTTTTGATACCTGTGCCGAGTCTGATTTGTGGCTGAATGTTTTTGACCGAAACCATCATCGCCTGTCGCGGCATTTTGAGTTCCGTTTTCCCAAGTGCACGCATTTGCGTTTGCATTCCAGCGTAGCGCATCGGGATACCGCCAGCGTGTACAAATCGCATTTGATATCATTGAATGTCAATTCGGTAACCGATTCCGATACCATGTGCTCGCGTCGTTTGTTGGAAATCCTGGCTTGTGGTGGTATTGCGGTGACGAATCCCAGCCTGGCGATTGACAAGCATTTTCGTGATTATTGTCATGTGGTGAATAACAGGGAAGAGGCGCTGGCGTTGTTTTCCCGTCTTCGGTATGGGCCCTCAGCGGTGGATCTTGCGCGAGCCGAGGCTGGTGCCACCTACGTGAGACAAAATCATACCTGGTCTCACCGGCTGGAGCAGATTTGCGCAGCCGTAAACATTTAGCTTTTGGGTTGCAACGGTGTTATTTATTTCCTATTTCGCGCAAGGTCTTTTCCTTGTTGTTGTCATTTATTTTGCTTTGTATGTATTGCTGGAACTGCGTGTTTTATTGATTTCCAGAAAAGTAGAGCAGCGCAAGCTGACCGAAATTTCACATCATGCAGTGGATATCGATCCGAGTGTATTGCCCAGGGTAACCATACTGCTGCCGATCTGTAATGAATCGGATGTTGTCGAACGCTTGATCGATGCTGCCTGCCGTTTGTCTTATCCTGCCCATTTGCTTGAAATCCTGGTGCTGGATGATTCCAGTGATGCGACATCAGCTCTGGCCGAGGCCAGAATCCGCTTGCATGTACCACAAGGGGTCAATATCCGCCTGGTACAGCGGCAGGACCGGCAGGGTTACAAGGCTGGCAATCTGCTGCATGGCATTAAACAGTCTAATGGCGATTTTTTTGCCATTTTCGATGCTGATTTCGTTCCGCCATCAGACTTCCTGTTAAAGACCATTCCTTGTTTTGCTGACCCTGCGCTGGGCTTTTTGCAGACTGGCATTGGCTATGAAAACAGTGATGTTTCATTTCTGACGCGTTTTCAGGCCATGGAAATGGGGCATCAACAGTATGTCACCGTGGGTTTGTGTGAGGACGGCGATATGGCTTCGCTCAGTGGCAGCTCTTGTGTATGGCGCAAAAGCTGTGTCGAGCAACTGGGTGGCTGGAGTGCGGCAACTATTACCGAGGATGTGGATCTGGGCTACCGCGCCCAGTTGGGACACTGGAAATATGCCTACTTGCGCGATGTGGTTTCCATGTCGGTATTACCGGAAACCATCAGCGCTTTTCGCATTCAGCGCGAGCGCTGGGGACGTGGCCTGATTCACAGTGCCTTCAAACATGCCCGGCAGATGTTCCGGCAGGAAATGCCGCTGCTCAAACGGCTGCACGCTATTTCAATGATGTTTTCTTCGGTATTGCTTGCTTCCATTCACGTGCTGGTGTTTCTCAGCTTGCCCTTGAGTTACCTGATTCATGTGGAAGGCTCTGTCTTGCATTGGGTGGTACTGGTTTTCACGCTGCTGGTTTCCGTGTGGGCTCTGGATAATGTGTTTGCCGCGCAAAAAAGTTGCAGCATCCAGCGCAGGAAAAACATCTGGCATACCTTGTGGGATACCTATCGCTATGTTGCGATGTTTTCGCCCATGGCATGGTATTACTTTGCCGGAGGCATACGTGCCTTGTTTGGTGTGTATGACGAGTTTAATCGTACCCCCAAGGGCAAGTCGGCTTATCGGGCGGCAATGCCCCACATCAATGTGATATTGCTGGCTGGTGAAATCATTACTTTCGTGTATTCACTGCTGGCGATTGCCGTGGCGGTCTGGCAAAAAAACTACCTGTTCATTTCTTTCAATATCAATGTATGCCTGGGCTTTGCAATGGTGCTCTATTGGTCCTGGCAGGAAAGGCAGCAGCATGGGCGAGATTAAGCGCGCCAGTCCCTCCGTCTTGATTACCGGAGCGACCAGCGCTATCGGCTCCGCCTTGGCCATGGAGTATGCACAAGCAGGGGGAACGCTTTATCTGCAGGGCCGGAATGTTGCCAAGCTGAATGAGGTTGCCACTGCTTGCCGTCAGCAGGGGGCCGAGGTGGTGACCCAGCAGCTGGATGTACGTGATTTTTCTGCACTGGACAGCTGGTGTCGGGAGTTGGGGGTATTGGATCTGGTGATTATCAATGCCGGGGTGAACACCAATATTGGTCCTGCCGGTGAGCCGGAGCCCTGGGGCGAGGTAGAGGCTCTGCTTGATGTCAATCTGAAATCCGCCATGCTGATTGCCCAGGCAGTGCTGCCGGCCATGCGGCAGCGTGGTCATGGCCAGATTGCTTTTCTCAGCTCTCTGGCGGGTTATTTTGGTCTGCCGGTTACGCCCGCTTACTCCGCCAGCAAGGCGGGTGTAAAGGCTTATGGTGAGGCCTTGCGCGGCTGGCTGGCCAGCGAGGGAGTCCGGGTAAGTGTGATCATGCCGGGCTATGTCAAATCACCAATGTGTGATGCCATGCCCGGGCCAAAGCCCTTCCTGTGGACGCCTCAGCGTGCTGCCCGCACCATCCGGCGTGGTTTGCAGCGTAACCAGGCACGTATCAGCTTTCCTTTCCCGCTGAATCTGGGGTCCTGGTTCCTGGCGGTGTTGCCAGCGGGTTTGTCGTCTTTGATCGTACGCATGGTGGGTTATGGTGATTGAGTTTGCGTTTGGCACAGTGATAATGGCAAGCCTGCTACTGCTGGCGCTGTCCTTGGGGATTGAACAGCTGATGGTGCCAAAACCTGGGCTGCGGCGTCCCTGGTCTGCCTGGGCCTTGCATATCGGTTTGGTGATGTCTGCGCATGCTTTGCTCACTCTGCTTTTGGGGCGGCCCTGGTTTGCGGCGGCAGCTGTTGCTGCTTTCCTGTTGCTGCTGGTGCTGGTTAACAATGCCAAGGTGCATTCGCTGCGCGAGCCTTTTGTCTTTCAAGACTACGAATACTTCACCGATGCCATTCTGCACCCACGGCTTTATATTCCTTTTCTGGGTTGGTGGAAGTTTTTTGCTGCCGTAGCCGGCTTTGTGCTGGCGGTAGGTGTCGGGCTGTATGGCGAATCAGTACCAGCGTTGCGTTTAAACTTGAGTGGGCAGTTGGGGGGCGTCTTGTTGTTGTTGGTAGCCGGAGGGCTACTGCTGTATCTGGGGCAGCGCCAGCGTTATCTGGTTAGCCTGAAGCCGGAACTGGATATCCCTGCGCTGGGTTTCCTGGCCAGTCTGTGGCGCTACGCCGAAGCCGAGCAGTCCACTCCGCAGGTAAGTTCTCCATTCAGTACGCGGCTGAAGTCACCAGCAGATACTGTATTGCCACATCTGCTGGCGGTACAGAGCGAGTCCTTTTTCGATGCCCGCCAGCTGTTTGCCGGTATTCGCGCGGATGTGCTGCAGCAGTACGACCGTCTCAAAGAGGATGCTGTGCTGCATGGTCCTTTGCAGGTTCCTGCCTGGGGGGCCAATACGGTACGGTCTGAATTTGCCTTTCTTAGTGGAATCGCGGCCGAGCAACTGGGTGTGCATCGCTTCAATCCTTACCGGGCAGTTGCCGGTGGTTGGGGTGTGGCTTCGCTGGCCAGCCATCTCAAACGTCTGGGGTATCGCACCGTCTGTATTCACCCTTATCCGGCCAGTTTTTATCGCCGTGACTGTGTTTATCCCCGGCTGGGCTTTGATGAGTTTCTGGATATCCGCCATTTTGATGAGTCGATGCGCTCTGGCCCCTATACCGGGGACGCGGCAGTGGCCAATCTGGTTGACCGTATTGTGCGTGAGGCCGCACAGCCGCTCTTTGTTTTCGTCATTACCATGGAAAATCACGGTCCCCTGCATCTTGAGGAGGTGGTAGCTGGTGATGTGGACGATCTCTATCACACCGCGCCGCCAGATGGTTGCGACGATCTGACCATCTATCTGCGCCACTTGCGCAATGCCGATCGGATGATTCTTTCGCTTCGCCAGACGCTGGAGCAGTGCTCTCATCCGGCTAGCCTGTGCTGGTATGGCGACCATGTGCCGATCATGCCTAGTGTATACAAGCAGTTTGCCACCCCGAGTGGTGAGGTCGAATATATTCTCTGGGCCAACTGGAAGGTCAAGTCTCAGCCAGCAACCATGAGCAGCGCCGATGCGCTGGCGCAGCGATGGCTGCAGGCTGTGGGTGTGTCGTAGGCGATTTTGCCAGCACCTTATGGCGCTCAAGTCAGCCATTTATCGACGGATGTGCTGACTATTGATGGGTTATCGATCGGTATGAGCACGCTTGATGTTATTCAGGAGCACTGGCCATCACTTGAACCCGCATGGGGCTGCTGGAGATGGCACCTAATTTGACAGGTGGTATGGCCACGCTGGCGAGGTGGGCCGGGCGGAAGGGCTAAACCGGTAGATCATCCAGCGCGCTGCCACGCAGCAGGTGACGGTTGTAACCCAGCGCTATCAGTTGTTGCCAGGCATCCAGCACCTCGGCCGGAATGGGTAGTGCCAGCTGAAAACCCAGTCGTGGATAGCGCAGCAGGCGGTGAATGTCGCCCACCATTTCTTCGATCAAGCCGAACACCCCTACCATATTGGACACGCCCCAGGGAAAGGCGAAGTCCGGCGCATCTACTGCGCAGTCGATATCCGGCCAATGGATTGGCTGAGTCTGGGCCACCCGGCGGATGGAGTTGGGCTTGGTGACAAAGGTGACGCGCCGTGCATTCGGGCACATGGCACGCGCAAATGCCAGGTTCTCGGCAAAGCTGCGTGCTTGCGGCTCCAGCAGCAATTGTTGCGGGCTTACTCCCAGCGCGAGCGCGCGTTCGGCAAAGATCTCTGCCTCTGGCCGGTCCCACAGGTCGCGTGTCCAGTTGCCGGTATTGCCGCTGATCAGCATGGATGGGGCGATACCCTGTTGCAGCAAGCCCGCCGCATGGTCGACCACCCGGATATCGTAAGAGCCACACACCACCAATACATCACAGGGCTGATGTCTGCGCCCGGCTGACAGGAAATCCCATAGCCGGCCTGCCAGTTGCAAGGTGCTTGTGGGGCGTTGTGTTGGCGGAGGTCTCAGCACTATCGTTTATTTCTGTGGAATGTTCTGACCACTCACCGGTACTGCAGTAACGGCATTGTCCGGGCTGCCGTCCACCAGCTTGTCGGAATAGGTGAGGTAAACCAGGGTATTGCGTTTGGCATCGACAATACGTACCACCCGCACATGCTTGAAGATGAAGGACGCGCTTTCCTTGAATACTTCTTCCTGCTTGGGCAATGCCTTGGCAAAGCTGATGTTGCCGATCTGGCGGCAGGCCACAGAAAAGCGCGACGGGTCCTTGGCCAAGCCCACGGCACCGCTGTAGCCGCCGGTCTGGGCGCGCGATACATAGCAGGCCACACCGGCGACTGATGGGTCGTCAAAGGCTTCCACCACTACCTTGTCGTTGGGACTGAGCAGGCGGAAGGTGGTGGATACCTTGCCGACTTCCTCTGCCTGGGCCAAGGGAAGCAGGCTGAAGAGGCTGGCAGCCAGCAGCAGGGGGTGCAGTAGGGACATGGACTTTCCTTGGTGTGAGGTCTGCTGCAGAGTCTAAGCCGACTGTGCCGGTTTGCCCATGCTGGCCGACTGCTGCGTGGCGAATTCCTGCAACTCGCTGGCAATGAAGTGGCTGATCATGGTGCGGTACACCTCGGCGGTGAGTTGCGGGTCGGCCCCCAGCTCTCCGGCCAGTTTTTCTACCCGGCGCATCACTTGGTCCACCCGCTTGCCGCCTTCCACTTCGTCGTTGCTGTGCTTGAAGCGGGCTGCCTGTTTCACATACAGGCCACGTTCGGCCAGCAGGGACACCAGTGCGCGGTCGATACGGTCGATTTGCGTACGTACCTCATCCAGATTCTGGCATTGATAAACAAATTCCACGGGTGTTTCTCCTGTTGGCGGCCACCCGCAGCCGGGTGACCGTGTTGTCATGGCGCATGCAGGCGGATCAGTAGTAATTCAGCCCCATGGCTGCTTTTACTTCGCTCAGGGTGACGGCGGCTACCTGACGGGCGCGCGCGGTGCCTTCCTTCAGCATGGCCAGAATGGCAGCGGGGTCGCGGGCGTATTCCTCGCGGCGCTGGCGGATGGGGGCCAGCAGTTCTTGCAGGCATTCTTCCAGATGCTGCTTGATGACCGTGTCGCCCAGCCCGCCCAGGCGGTAGTGGTCTTTCAGGCGCTTGACCAGTTCGATATTGGGGTGGAAGGCATCCAGATAGCTGAACACCACATTGCCTTCCACCTGGCCGGGGTCGGATACGCGCAGGTGATTGGGGTCGGTGTACATCATCTTCACCGCCTGGCGGATTTCATCGGCGCTGGCGGACAGGGTAAGCGTATTGCCCAGCGACTTGGACATCTTGGCTTTGCCATCAATGCCGGGCAGGCGCGCCCCCACTTCCGGCACCATGGCCTTGGCTTCCACCAGTACTGGTGCGGTTTCCACGCTGGCATTGAAGCGACGCACGATTTCGTTGGTCTGTTCGATCATCGGAATCTGGTCTTCGCCTACCGGCACAATGGTGGCCTTGAAGGCGGTGATGTCGGCGGCCTGGGCGGCGGGGTAGGTGAGGAAGCCTGCGGGGATGTCGCGCTCGTAGCCGCGTAGTTTTATTTCATCCTTGATGGTGGGGTTGCGTTCCAGCCGCGATACCGTCACCAGATTGAGGTAGTAAGACGCCAGCTCGGTTAGCTCCGGCACCAGGCTCTGGATAAAGATGGTGCTCTTGGCCGGGTCGATGCCGACAGCCAGGTAGTCCAGCGCCACCTGCAGTACGTTGTCGCGCACTTTCAGGTAATTGCCCATATTGTCGGTTAGCGCCTGGGCATCGGCCAGCAGCAGAAATTGCTGGCAACGGTCTTGCAGCAGCACGCGGTTGCGTAAGGAGCCGACGTAATGGCCAAGGTGCAGCGGGCCGGTGGTGCGGTCGCCGGTGAGTATGATGTCTTGGGAAGTGATGTCGCGCAGTTTCATGTCGGGTTCCAGTTTTCAGTGATAAACGGAAACCATCGACAAGGCGGAACGTAGACAAAACAAAACCCGGATCCACCTTGTCGGCAGCCTCCGGGTTGTATGCGTGCGCAGTCGCCGGTGCTACCTCAGGAGAGGCGCCACCACCAGGTGAAGGATGCGAATGCGATGCGGGAGTTCATGTTTTCTATCACACCACGGCGCAGCTGCAGGCGTCAAGCAGCAAACGCAGTGCGTGGCGCGTGGCCACAACGCCGCAACAGAGGTTTTGCGGGCAGCTCTTGTGTTAGAAGCGCCGGGCCAGCGTAGCCTTGTGCATGATGGTGGTGGCAATTTCCTCGATCGACTTGTGGGTGGTGCTGATGAAGGGCACGCCGTGAAAGCGGAACATGGACTCCGCCTCGTTTACCTCGAAGTGGCAGTTGTCCAGGCTGGCGTACTTGGAATCCGGACGGCGCTCCTGGCGGATGTGGTGCAGGCGGGCCGGGTCGATGGTGAGGCCGAACATCTTGTTGCGGTAGGGCAGCAGCATCTTGGGCAGGGTGGGGCTGTCCAGGTCTTCCGGGGTGAGCGGGTAGTTGGCGGCCTTGATGCCGTATTGCAGCGCCAGGTACAGGCAGGTTGGCGTTTTGCCGGAGCGGGACACCCCCACCAGAATCACATCGGCTTCGGCCAGGTCTTTCAGCTTCACGCCGTCGTCGTGGTTGAGCGAAAAGTTAACTGCCTCAATGCGGTGGTCGTATTTTTCTTCGCTGCCCACGCCGTGGGCCTTGCCCAGCGTCAGCGAAGCCTTCTGGCCCAGTTCCGCCTCCAGTTCGCCAATGAAGGTGTCGAAGAAGTCCATCACCAGTGCATTGTCGATGTGCAGCACTTCGCGCACTTCGGGGTTGACGATGCTGGTGAACACCAAAGGCTTGAGATCGTCCGCCTCGGCCACGGTGCGGATGTGGTGGGCAACCACCTGGGCTTTTTCCACCGTATCGATGAAGGGGATGGCCTCGCGCTTGAAATCCAGGGTGTCAAACTGGGTCAGCAGGGTATTGCCCAGCGATTCGGCCGTGATGCCGGTGCGGTCAGAAATGAAAAAGGCGGAGCGACGGTGTGGCATGGATGCACCTGTTTCGGAAGCAATGGGGAAAATGTTGCAGCAGATTATACCCTTGGCTGCCCGGAGTACGGCAGGTGGGTGTCGTTGACAGGAGATTTGCCACGAATTGGCCATGATCCGCCCCTGCCGTGGCTTTTGTTGTAGTTGCCACACTACATTGCAGTCACAAATCTGCAAAGAAACGCCCCTGTATCGACCATTCCTGGGCGTAGTTTGCATTGATATGGGGCAAACCCTTGCGTTGTGCGCCGCAAAATGGGCTACGCAAATGCAGTGGTATTCGGCTAGAATGCGGGTTTTCTATCCGTCCAATCCAACACAGGAAGTGAAGTGATGGCAGAGAACTACGTCATCTGGTTCGAGAAGCTGCGCATGACTGACGTTGAACAGGTAGGCGGCAAGAACGCCTCCCTGGGTGAAATGATCAGTCAGCTGGCAGGCTCGGGCGTCCGAGTCCCCGGTGGTTTTGCTACTACTGCGGATGCCTACCGTGATTTCCTCCAGCACAATGGCTTGGCTGACAAGATCAGCGCCGCGCTGTCCAAACTGGACATCGACGACGTGACCGAGTTGGCCCGCGTTGGCAAGGAAATCCGCCAGTGGATCATCGATACCCCTTTCCCGGCCAAGCTTGATGAAGATATCAAGACTGCCTGGGACAAGATGGTTGCCGACTCCGGTGGTGCAGATATTTCCGTAGCAGTCCGTTCTTCCGCAACCGCAGAAGACCTTCCCGATGCCTCGTTCGCAGGCCAGCAAGAAACCTTCCTGAACATTCGTGGCCTTGAAAACGTCAAGGATGCCATGAAGCATGTTTTTGCTTCCCTGTACAACGACCGCGCCATTTCCTATCGCGTACACAAAGGCTTTGCCCACGATGTTGTGGCCCTGTCCGCCGGTGTACAGCGCATGGTGCGTTCCGACACGGGTGCTGCTGGTGTGATGTTCACCATCGACACCGAATCCGGCTTTGAAGACGTGGTGTTCATCACCGCTTCCTATGGTCTGGGCGAAACCGTGGTGCAAGGTGCCGTCAACCCTGACGAATTCTACGTACACAAGCCGACCCTGAAGGCAGGTCGTCCGGCTGTGCTGCGCAAGAACATGGGTTCCAAGCTGATCAAGATGGAATTCACCGATGCATCCCAGGCTGGCCGCTCGGTCAAGACCGTGGATGTACCGGCAGACCTGCGCAAGCAGTTCTCCATCACCGACGCCGAAGTGGCCGAGCTGGCTGAATACGCGCTGATCATCGAAAAACATTATGGCCGCCCGATGGACATCGAGTGGGGCCGTGATGGTGGCGATGGCAAGCTGTACATCCTGCAAGCCCGTCCGGAAACCGTGAAGTCGCAGGAAGACCGCAAGGACACCCTGCGTCGCTACCGCCTGAACAGCAAGTCCGCCGTGTTGTGCGAAGGCCGCGCCATTGGTCAGAAGATTGGCCAGGGCACCGTGCGCACCATCAAGGACGCGTCCGAAATGGACCGCGTGAAGCCGGGCGACGTGCTGGTCACCGACATGACCGACCCGGACTGGGAACCGGTGATGAAGCGTGCCGCTGCCATTGTCACCAACCGTGGTGGCCGTACCTGTCACGCAGCGATTATCGCCCGTGAACTGGGTATTCCGGCTGTTGTCGGCTGTGGCGATGCCACCGACGTACTGTCCGAAGGCATGCAGGTGACTGTTTCCTGCGCCGAAGGCGATACCGGCAACATCTACGATGGCCTGCTGGACGTGGAAATCATCGACCTCGAGCTGGACAAGATGCCTGTTGCTCCGGTCAAGATCATGATGAACGTGGGTAACCCGGAACTGGCCTTCGACTTCGCGCAGCTGCCGAACGAAGGTGTTGGTCTGGCCCGCATGGAATTCGTGATCAACCGTCAGATCGGTATTCACCCCAAAGCCCTGCTGGAATTCGACACCCTGCCGGCCGACCTGAAGGCGACCATCAGCGATCGCATTTCTGGCTACGCCAGCCCGGTTGACTTCTACGTGGACAAGATTGCCGAGGGTGTTGCTACCCTGGCCGCAGCCTTCACCCCGAAAAAGGTCATCGTACGCATGTCCGACTTCAAGTCGAACGAGTACGCCAACCTGATCGGCGGTCAGCTGTACGAACCGCACGAAGAAAACCCGATGATCGGTTTCCGTGGTGCAGCGCGCTACGTGGCTGAATCCTTCCGTGACTGTTTCGACCTGGAATGCCGCGCCATCAAGAAGGTGCGCGACGAGATGGGTCTGGTCAACGTGGAAGTGATGATCCCGTTTGTCCGCACCCTGGCTGAAGCCGAGAAGGTTGTCGAAATCCTGGCGGCCAATGGTCTGAAGCGTGGCGAAAACGGCCTGCGTCTGATCATGATGTGCGAACTGCCGACCAACGCTGTGCTGGCCGACAAGTTCCTGCAGTTCTTCGATGGCTTCTCCATCGGCTCCAACGACATGACCCAGCTTACCCTGGGCGTGGATCGCGACTCCGGTGGCCCGATTGCGGCTACCTTCGACGAGCGTAACGAAGCCGTGAAAGCCATGCTGCACATGGCCATCCAGGCTTGCCGCAAGGCCGACAAGTATATCGGCATCTGCGGTCAGGGCCCGTCGGATCATCCGGACTTTGCCAAGTGGCTGGTGGAAGAGGGTATCGAGACTGTCTCCCTCAACCCGGACACCGTGGTGGAAACCTGGCTGTACCTGGCGCGCGAACTGAACGCCTAAGCCTGCATCTGCAGGCGACACAAAACCGCCCCTTCGAGGGCGGTTTTTTTATGGCTACTCCGCTTGGATATGACTGACCTAAAGGATGGGTTGAGTGATGACTGCTTTAAGCATGACTTAAGCTTGCCAGACTTAAATGGCGAGACCCTTTCCATCCATACAAGGACACACCATGAAAAAGATTCTTGCCATGTTGAGTATTGCCGCCTTGCTGCCACTTGGTGCCCATGCCGAATTTATCGGAGAAGGCAGCGCTCCGGCGCTCACGACTGTTGCCAAGGTGCTGCAGGCCGCTGACGACAGCCGCGTTGTGCTGGAGGGCAATATCGTCCGCCAGATCGATAACAAGCATTATGAATTCAAGGATGCCAGTGGTACGGCAAAAGTGGAAATTGACAGCAAGTACCTGCCGGCTGAAAAATTTACCGCGCAAAGCAAAGTCCGTTTGCACGGCAAGGTAGACAAGGAGTTTTCCGGTCGCAAGATTGATGTCAAGCAGGTAGAAATCCTCAAATAGCCCGACTGACGCAGTTGTCGGCATGAAAAAACCGGACGGCTATCTGGTTATTTCATGCCGTATGGTCACTGGAATTTATTCCACATCATGCATGCGCAATTTTCCCGCGTCCGTCAGCAGGCGCAACTGCGCTGAGCGCCATTCCGCCAGTGTCCGTACCCGCTCCTGTCGTGCATCGGCCAAACCAGCCTGAGCATTGAGAATTTCCTGTGTGTCAGCCAGCCCATTGGCATATTTGCGCTGTATGGCCTGCATGGTTTCCTCTGCAATGCGCAGCAGTCGGCCCGAGGCTTCCAGGGTGAGCAAGGAGGCCGTGGCTTCGCTATAGGTTTGACTGATGTCGTGCAGTACCTGGTTACGGGTTTCCTGCCATTGCGCTTCTTTCTGGGCAATCTGTGCCAGTGCTCCTTGTTGTTTGTAGTGTCGGCCAAAGCCTTCAAATAGCGGGATGCTCAATGTCAGGCCAGTGACCGATTCCCGGGACTGCCTGCTGTTCAGTTCCTGATTGGGACGTCCATTCAAATAACGGCTATGGCTGAACTCCAGTACTGGCAGCCCGTCTGCCCGCGTGGCCTTGTATTGTTCCTTCGCGGCTTGCCACTGCGCATAGGCCGCCACAATGGCCGGGTGTTGTTCACTGGCGAGTGCCTGCCAGGCGCTCAGGTCTTTCTGGATCACGTTATAACGATGAACATCGGTAGCCGGTATGCGTGGTATTTGCAGCATTCGTTGTGGCAAACCCAATTGCAAGGCTAGCGCCAAGCTGGTCTTGTCGGCATTGGCTGTGGCGCGAGCCAGTTCCAGCTCAGCCTTGGCCAAGGCCGTTGCTGCTTGCAGGCTATCGGTATGCGCAGCCAGTCCTTGCAATTCACGACGCTTGGCCATGGCCAGAATCTCTTGAGCAATATTCTTTCCTTCCGCTCGAGCCTCTCGTTCGGCTTGAGCAGATTGGGCAGAAAAGTACAGCGCAATCACATCGCTCATGATTTTCTGAACAATGGCATCCCGACTGGCAAGAGCTGCGCTCAGCATATGGTCAGCGGCCTGCAGCCTGGCCTCCCGACCACCAAAATCCAGCAGTCGCCAGGTCAGGCTGGCATAACGGCTATCGGTGGTAATTCTGGTATCCATCTGGCTGCTTGTGGCAGGGTAGCGGGATTGCTGCTGCTGGCGGCTGATGCCGGCGCTGATGTTCGGCAAGTAGGCGGCGCGTGCTTCTCCGCGTTGTGCACTGTATTGCCGGATGGAAGCCCATGCATCTTGCGATTGCGGATTAAAACACAGCGCCATATCCAGTGCCGTGGCCAGGCTGATTATTGTTGCGCTGTTGTTCTGCGCGATCTGGCAAGGCTGACCATGATCAGCAGCAGTCTCCAGTAGTGGCGGGCTGGCCAATAGCGGGTCTGACAGCCAGCTTGCCCTGCTGATTTCCGCCATGGCAGAGGCCATCGGTAAGACAAGGCAACAGAGTGAGAGCAGCGGATAAGTACGAATGTTAACGTTCACGCAAGGACTCCTGCTGGTGGCGAAGCAGTGGAGAGAGCAGATATTCAATGACGCGGCGGTTGCCGGTTTTGATATCCACGTTAACTGCCATGCCAGGGGTGAGTGCTTGTTTTCTGTCGTCAACGATAAGGCTATCCCGGTCTAGCGTGATCTTGCTGGCATAGAGCAGCCCACGCTTTTCATCTTGAATGGCATCGTGAGAAACATGGCTGACTTGGGCCGGAATGGTGCCGTACTTGGTGTATTCAAAAGCATCAATCTTGACGGCAGCGCTCTGGCCGACATGTACGAAGCCGACGTCCTTGTTTTCGATAAATGCCTCGACTTCCATGGCTGATTGCTGGGGAACAATCTGCATCAAGGGCTGTGCCGCAGGGACGACACCGCCCACCGTGTGTACGGTGAGCTGCTGCACGGTTCCATCAACAGGTGCGGTCAATTTCAGTAACCGACTGCGCGAGCCGGCACGGCGGGCATCCTGCCCGGAGGCAATCACGATCTTGTTGCCTTCGGTGATGGCGTCGAAGGCCTCTTTGCGGGTTTGGGCAATCAAGGCGATACGCTGATTGCGCGCATCTGCCAGCTGCCCTGCCAGATCAATCCGCGCCTGCTCCTTTTCCAGCCAGGCATGGCGGGAGACGGTGTTGTCCTGTGCCAGGATCCTGTAGTCCTGTTCGCGCTGCGTCGCCAACGGTAGAGCAGCGGCAAAGCGGGCGATATCACTATCCAGACGCTGTAGCTTGGCCCGGAAATCCTGATATTGACTGTCCAGCTGTTGCTTGGCCGCGCGCCATTGCTGTACTGGAATGTCCTTGTTATCGGTCAGACGTGGAGGATGGTGCTGATCCAGTGCTTCAATCAGGGCTTGCGAACGCGCAACTTGCAAGCGCGCTTGTAGCAAGGCATCTGCGGCCTTATCGTATTCGGCGTCACTGCCGGTGGCATCCAGCTCAACCAGCACCTCGCCAGCCCGTACGGTTTGCCCTTCCTTCACATGCAATGCCTTGACGCTGGCCACATCAACCGATGCAATGGTTTTGATGCGTGCCGATGGAATGATCTTGCCCGTAGCGGTGACGATGATATCGATATGGCCAAAGCAGGCCCACAGTATGGCCACCAGCAGCAAACTCATCAGCACACGGGCACTTAGCCGTAAGGTAGCCGAGTCGGGAGTCTCCCGTAATGCCAGCCCGGCAGGTAGAAACTCTGCCTCCTGCTTGTTGAAAAAATCGGTTTTCAGCGTATCGCGGATACGCCAGAAGTGCCGGAAAACCGAAACGTAACGGCGCAACAGATCGAACCCGGCCTGTAGCCGGTGACGCAAGCTCATGCCTGCTCCTGAGGGTCAAGCTTGCCTTGCACTGCCGGGCTGACTGCCGCCTGTCCTTGCAGGGTTTGCAAATGGCGATAAATGCCATTTGGCATTTGCATCAATTGGGTGTGACTGCCTGATTCGGCAATCTGGCCCTTTTCCATCACGATGATCCGGTTGGCATCACGCACTGCCGACAAGCGATGCGCAATAATCAATACGGTGCGACCGGCGGCAATCCGCCGCATATTGTCCTGGATGATTTTTTCTGACTCGTAATCCAGTGCGCTGGTCGCTTCGTCAAAAATTAGAATGCGTGGATCAAGTAATAATGCCCGTGCAATGGCAATCCGTTGCCGCTGCCCGCCAGACAAACCGGACCCCTGCTCGCCAACCAAGGTGTCATAGGCTTCGGGTAGTTCACAGATAAAGTCGTGCGCACCAGCCAGTTTGGCTACCTGAATGATTTTCTCAATCGGCGTGGCGGGATCTGTCAGCGCAATATTGTCGCGAATTGAACGGGAAAATAAGGTGTTTTCTTGTAAAACCACCCCGATTTGCTGACGCAAGGAAGCGGTGTCTACAATGGCAATATCCTGACCATCCACGGTTACCCGGCCCCGGTCCGGTACATACAGGCGCTGTACCAGTTTGCTCAAGGTACTTTTGCCCGACCCGGAGCGACCGACAATCCCAATGACTTCACCTGGTTTTATTTCCAGAGATACGCCACGCAGTACATCACTGGCATCCGGACGATAGCGGAAGGACACCTGATCAAATCCAATGGCACCGGTAATGCGCGGAATGCGGGTTTTATGCCCTTCCACCTCGGTATGGGTATTCAGGATGTCGCCCAGTCTCTGCATGGAAATGCCCACTTGCTGGAAGTCATTCCATAACTGCGCTAGCCGCAGAATGGGAGCCGATACTTGGCCTGCCAGCATATTGAATGCCACCAGCTCACCCACGGTCATTTTGCTGTCCAGCACTTGTAAAGCCCCCAGCCACATGATGCCAGCAGTCACCAGTTTGCTGACCAGGCCGACACCACCACTGGCCACCAGGCCTACATTGGTGGTGGACAGCCCTGCGGCCACATAGGCGGCAAGTTGTTTGTCCCACTTTTGCCGCCAGCGTGGCTCCACCGCCATCGATTTGATGGTGTCTATACCGGTGAGAGTTTCCACCAAAAATGATTGGTTCTCGGCACTCTTATTGAATTTGTCGTTCAGCTTGGCACGCAGGATAGGGGTAAAAATAAAGGACAGCAGCAGGTAAACCGGAATCGATGCCAACACAATCATGGTTAGCGGCACGCTATACCACAGCATCACCAGTAAAAACACAACAGAAAACACCGTATCCAGCACCAGGGTCATGGCATTGCCGGTAAGAAAAGAGCGGATATTTTCTAGTTCGCGTATGCGTGCCACCGAATCCCCAGTGCGTCTTGCCTGAAAGTAGGCCACAGGTAAGGACAGCAAATGGTCGAACAGCCGGGCGCCCAATTCCACATCAATCTTGCTGCTGGTGTTGGCAAATACTGCAGTGCGAATTCCGCTGAGCAAGGTATCAAACAAGGTGGCCACAATCAGGCCGATGGCAATCACGTTCAGCGTGGTCATGGCATGGTTCACCAGCACCTTGTCCATCACCACCTGAAAGAACAAGGGTGTGATCAGGCCAATCAGCTGTAGCGCCAGTGAAATAAGCAAAACCTCGCCCAAGGACTTGCGATACTTCACCACGGCTGGGATAAACCAAGTGAAATCAAATTTCGCCATGGCCCCAGCAAAGCTGGCCCGGCTGGTAAATAGAATCAACTCGCCATTCCAGCGTGCCAACAAATCTGGCAGGTTCAATACCTGCGGTGGCTGACCTGGTTGCTGAAGCAATACACGCCAGGGCTCTTGCGCGGTATCCACCCTCCCCAAGATAAAGAACTCACCATTGGGTTGTATGCCAATCGCAGGCAAGGGCGCGCGTTCCAGTCGCGCCATATCTTGTTGAATACATTTGGCAGTCAGCCCCAACTTGCGCGCTGCCAGCAACAGGGTTTGTACCGAAAAAGCTGAATTGCCAAACTGGTGCTGTAACTGCGCGGCATCGGCAGCAATACCATGTAATTGCGCCATCAGAATCAAACAGTGCAAGCCGCTGTCAAGTTGCTTGCTATGTGTGGCATCAGCCGGAGAGGAAGAGAGTGTAGACATGGAAACAAAGCCAAAACGAACAGGATGAAGGCGGTGCTGCATCACCAGCCGGGAACAATGGCAGTACAGGAGGCAAGCGAGGCTTACCTCCCGACTGCTTAACAGGATGATTTGACGGGACTAATGATTGACCGCCAGCAGTATCTGCCCATTACTTTGCTGCCCATTCACCCAACTGGTTTGGGTAGCTGATGGTGGCGCAAACGCACTCATGGCCTGCACAAAGCGGGCGACGTCGCTGTTGTACATCGTGCGGCCATCAGCGGTTTGAATCCGCTCGATCTGGTTATCCGTGCCGCTGCTGCCCGCGGTGTACCAGTCCTTGACGGTAAGCCTATCCGTACTGCCCAGTACCTGGATTTGCAGGTCCATACCTTGTTTGGAGAACCACAAATCAGTCTGATTGATGCCATTCAGCTGCAAGGTATCGGTATTGCCCACCGTGGCATCCTGATCGATGATCAAGTCCTGGCCGTCGCCACGGTTAAATACATAGCGGTCGTTACCGGCTTGGCCAATCAGCGTGTCATTACCTTTGCCACCGGTCAGCACATTATTGCCACGGTTACCGATAATCTGGTTATTCAATGCATTGCCAGTGGCATTGATGTTTTCTTCCCATAGCTTGATCGGTTCGATGGTGTAAATGGCATAAGCATTAGTGACATTGGCGTCACGGCGGAAATCTGCCAGCGAGATATAGCGCGTCATATCGCTGACCAGGCCCCGGCCCGAGTCGGCAATATAAAAGCCATTGATTGCGCCGCTCTTGGCATCGCAAGCCACGCCGGTCACAGTCACCACATGATTGGTGCTGCCGTCATCCAGATAAGCCGCATCGTTCCACAGCTTGCCACTGTTAACCGCAATAATGACACCGCGCCCACCCTTGATCAGGTTGGCAATGGCCTGTTCGTTATAACCAGCAATCAGACCATTACGAATGCCATAGCTATTGAGCAAGGCTTGCTGATCATAGGCGTTGCTGCCACCGCGCTGGTAGTCGGCTTTGACCGGATCGGTGACACACCATTTATTGTCTATCGCTCGCTGCACCACCTGGCCTTCGGTCAGTGCGATATTGGCCTGGGTAGTCGGGTTGGCAATGCTGGTCAGTGCGCAAGTGCCTCTGAAACCGGGGACGGCATTGCCCTGCATATAATCTAGCTCGTTGGCCTTGGGGTAGCCATACACCAGAATATCCACCCCATCGGCAATACCCTTTTCCGGCTTGGCAAAATCCAGCAAGGTCAGGTTTTCGACATGTTCACCCAAGGTATGGCTGATGCTGGCATAGACTGTATCCACCCCTTCACCAGCCAGCTCGACCACCTGATCCCCTGTGTTATCGACATAATAAATATCATTACCCAGGCCACCAATCATGGTGTCGGCCCCGGTGACACCATCCAGTATATTGTCCCGGCTATTGCCGATGATGCGGTTGTTCAGGCTATTACCGGTACCATTGATGGTATAGCCTTCCAGCAAGCGCAATTCTTCGATATTGGCATTCAGAATGTAATTGACGCTACTGATAACGGTATCGTAGCCCTCATTCTGCTGCTCCAGCACCACATCATTCACGCTGTTGACAATATAGGTATCGTTACCTTTTCCACCTTCCATGCTGTCGGCACCGGCACCACCATCAATATAATCATTGCCAATGCCGCCAATAATGGTGTCGTTCCCGGCACCACCGTACAGGAAATTATTATCACGCGTCCCTGCTGGCAATGCTGCTTCGTTATTGGCTACGCCACCAATAATCAAATCATCGCCATCGCCACCATAAATTACATCATCGCCAGCGCCACCAAACAGCCGGTCGTTACCGGCCTCGCCATACAGCCAGTCATCTCCCCCACCCCCTTGCAACTCATCGTTGCCGGTACCGCCCCATAACTGGTCATGACCCAGCCCGCCTATCATCAAATCATTGCCGGCCCCGCCATACATCACATCATCATCAGTTTCGCCAGCCGCTAGGGTCTGCTTGGTATCATTATCTGGAGTGAACCCCAGCATGATGTCATCGCCATCACCGCCCCACATGCGGTCATTACCCACGCCGCCAAACATCTTGTCGGCACCGCTGCCACCATCCATGACATCGTTTCCCTCACCGCCATTGAGCTCATCGTCGCCGCTGCCACCATCCAGATAATCCTGGCCCAAACCGCCTAGCAGTAAGTCATTGCCCGCCCCGCCAAACAACACATCATCGTCGCTTTCACCTGGGGCCAGGGTTTGTTTGCTGTCGTTACTTGGGGTGAAGCCAAAAAGCAGGTCATCACCATCGCCGCCATTCAGCACATCATTCCCCACCCCGCCAAACAGCTTGTCATTACCGGCCCCCCCATCCAGCACATCATGGCCACTCCCTCCATTCAACTCATCATGGCCATCCCCGCCTGTCAGGGTGTCGTTCCCTTCCTGCCCCAATAGAAGATCATTACCACTGCCACCATCCAGCAAGTCATTGCCGGCACCGCCATCCAGCTCATCATCGCCTTCTTCGCCATCGAGGTGGTCATCCCCGGCATAGCCCAACAACACATCATTACCGGTGCCACCCCATAAATTGTCGTTGCGATCCGACCCGCCCATCATGTCGTTGCCACCACTGGCATAAAAATTCTGGATCAAACCCAAATTGAAATACTTGCCATTGTATTGCACATAATAATTGATATCGAAACTGTCATTACCTTCGGTACCAATCAAATTACGCTGGTCACTGGAAATCTTGATTTGGCCAGGGGCCCAATCAATCCACAAGCTTTTAGCGACCCAGAAACGATTGTCGGTATTACGCAGCGTGGCATAGTTGCTGCCTAATGCAGCAGGCAGGGTAGACGGGGTTTTTCGATCAGCAATGACAGCCGTACTTTGCGCCACGGTTTGCCCAACAGCCTGGCCTGCCGTATAAAACCCCACATCGCTGGCGCGGATGGCCTGCAAACCAAGCCCACTCAGCGCGCTGGCCAGGGTGATGTTTTCACCGGCCTGTGTAACACCATCCTCATTCCCATCCTGCCAGGCGGTCAGCCCATCCAGCTCGGCCCCGCTCAGTTTGCCGTCTTTATTACTATCGCGTGCCAGCAATTGCGCTGCCGATACGGCCTTGCCATTACTGTCCAGCACTCGGAAAGTTTGTTTTGCAATGGATGCAGCATTATCGGTGGCAATGGCTTTGCTTTCGTAGAAAGCGCCGATGGGGTCGTAGCCAAAATGGTAGGTAGGTGTAGTAAAGGTAGGGCTGCTGTATACCAATTGATAGGTGGAGAAACTACTGTAATCACGCCAGATGGAATCCAGCATACTGCCTTGGCCATACAGATAGCGCATTTGCCGGTCAGCATTCAACAGGTCGGCAAAGGAGTTGCCCGTGGAAATATGTTGGTCGATACGGCCATCACGGTTACTGTCATAACCATAATCGAATCGATCCCAAAATCCATCTGCATTGTTATCTATTTTTGTTTCAGAGTTATAGCCATCTACAGATTTTATTGAAGTGATAGAGTCAACTTTTCCGTCCAGGTTAGTATCTTTTAGAAGCGTGACTGTGTTTCCACTTTGCTCCATCGTGCAACTGTAGGCGGGCTTATCAACTTCCTTGACGATGCACGTCGGTGGTTGGTTGGGTATTGTGGAGGGGGTCAAGGTAATCACTGTTGATTCATTTGGTGTATATAACTTCCAAATGTCCCCGGTACGTTCCACTATTGCTGTTGTTTTCTTGTCTGCATTCTGAAAAACAACGACATTCGGTTCTTTGCCCAAGCCCGTCCACGGCTTTCCGGTCGCTTGGGAAAGTGGAACCGTGGCCATCTTAAAAGAACCATCATTGAGTGCTTTTTCTAGACCGGCTGCTATATAGAGCGCACGCTCTATGCCATTCATCAGGTGTGTATCCAGGATGCTTGTGCTTCCAGCAAATCCCAGCAATGCTACGGCAGCACCACCACTCATTACACTCACCAAGCCGATAATAAATGGAATTGGGCTGGCGTCGGCAAGGTTGATAATGGATATTTCCTGACCAAGATGACTACCAGCTGCTGAAATCATGCTGCCATTGGAGCTGTAGTTGTAAAAGTCGCTGCCAATCTGGTTGCTATTGCCAGGTGCATAGCGTGCTTTGGCCAGTAGAAATCCTGCTGAGTTAGCTACCTTATTGGCACCCGGTGCATCAAAGCTGGCGCCGTTGATGTTAAACATCTGTGCCATCAACTGTGCAATCCCCCCACCCAAACTGTGTCCGGTGGTGAGAAGAGTATATTGGCCATCTTTTAATTTAGGTGCTATATAACGATCCGCCATGACTTTGGCTGTAAAGGCTGCTGCATTCTCAAATTGGTCATGCCACCCACCTGTGACAAAAGATTTATCAGCAGCAGCATCACCCCAAAACAGATTATCCGTGCCACGGTAGCTGACGACGACTTCTTTGGTGACATCATTGATATATGCCACTGCGAAGAAACCAGATGATTTCCCTTGGTAGTCAATTAATTTCCAATTGCCAATTTTTTCAGGTGGCTTATCTTCATAAGCAGCATTTGACAGGGTACTGAGTACGGCGTCACGGTTCAGGGTGCTGGTCATGGTTTATCTCCGGTCTGGACAAGGTCTACTGGGGGAAAGAAGGGGACTGGCTGGGCTGGGCTTTCTGCAAGGCTTTGAGCGCTTTTTCGCCTTGCTCTCGATAAAATGCGCGACTGCGCTGCTCGCTGGCTGTCATTGCTTGCTTCACCCGTTGCTGCCAGTTGTCGGGAAAAGTGATGCGATGTTTTAATTTTGACGAATTAGTGACTTCATCGTGATACAGCCAACTTGATGTTAACCACAACTCGGAAGTTGGGTCGGTGCAAGAAGTTCCTATGGTAATCATGCTGATTTGATTAAATATGTTTTTGTCGTAAGAAATTATTCCAATCCATCCAGAGCTACCGCTTTTATCCCAATACATCCACCCCAGCTCCTTGCCAGTTTGTGGGTCGGTTAGTGGTACTCGAACTCCAGCTCCCGGTAATGTGCTGCGCGGACGCATTAGCCGGTTCGCTGCACTAGCCAAAAATTCCGATGAAGTTTGACTTAGATCCAGCTCTACTAACGGCATCCTTGGGTCCCAGGGCAGCGGATTACGCTGCTGATCGAAATACACATCCAGCACACAGCGTACTTCGTCTTCACGGCAAGCTTGGCGGTTGCCCCCCCAACCGCAGGTGGCATAACTGGGCATCACGCGAAAGGCGACAGCATCGGCACCTTGCAACTCTTTCGATTCCCATTGCACCGGCATTTGAAAGCGCTGCGCAAAAGCGGGGGTGTAGACGTAGATATTGGGGTCTCGATCCATCACGCCACGGTGTCGAACAATGCGTGCTTCATAAGAAAATTTCGCTGCGGGTGGCTCGCTTTGCAGCATGGGCAAGGGTTCAAGTGCGTGAGCCGTGGCTGCGGTTAGCATGCAGGCCAGCGCTAGGCTCATGGCAGAGCGATAAGGGGGAAGGGCAAGACGGGACATGGGCTTTCCTTCGCCGAAGGGAATGGCAGTAAAACGAGAGGTAACACGGGCTGACCACGATACTGTGGCTGACTGTAGGGGTGAGTAATCGGGTGGGTAAACCTGTACTAGGGACAGGTAAATGGCATTAATGCAGATCTAGGGCGTGGGGCTGATGAAGTTGGATTATTTTCCCGAGGATTAATCCGGCAGACGGGTTGGGATCTTTCCCTTGCATGGCAAAATTTTGCAGGTTTCAGTACCGAAATGACTGGATAAGGCCCGCGCAAGTTGGCGTTGCCGGATGAGAATTACTCGGTGAGTACATGCCGCTTGCCTGCGCGCGCTGAGCTTGATGCAGTGAAATGGGTAGGTAGTGTGTTTGGTAGGGTTGTGCTTACGGTGTGTGCAATTTCACTTTTCCCCTGGATATGGTGTTACCGCGAGCGTCTGGGGATTGAATGCAGGTGTGGTGTTGAGGGCGAGGTACAGGCTGTGGAAGGGGGCTGGCGATAGCGTGTGCTTGGGCTGTTTATCCATGCGGTGAGATGGCTTAGCAGCGGCAAGGGTACTGTTGTGGGGGCTGGGGATGGCAAGAATGCGCGCAGCAGGTCCATCCAGACCTGCTGTGCAGAATGAGCGCAAGACTGCCTTAGCGCGGCAGTCCCAGCGCGTAGCGGATGACTTCGCGTTTGAGTGGGCCGGCTTTGTCGGCCAGTTTCAGCCCCAGTTTGCGCGCGGCCTTGAGCGGGCCAATTTCGTTGGCAAAGCCAAAGCAGAAGGCATCCATGCCGGTTTGCATGGCCAGGTTGGCCGGTTTGCGGCGGCGTTCGTAGGCTTTGAGCACGCTGATATCGGCAAAGTCGCGGCCTTCATTGACCGCCGTGCTGATGATTTCCGCCAGCACGGCTACATCCTGAAAGCCCAGATTGACGCCCTGGCCTGCCAGCGGGTGGATGGTGTGGGCGGCGTCACCGGCCAGTACCACGCCATCTTTGACATAGCTGGCGGCATGGCGGCGGGTGAGGGCGAAGGAGCCACGTGCCAGCAGCTGACGGATGCCGCCCAGCTTGGGCGGGAAGGTGGCGCTGAAGGCGGAAACCAGTTCTTCATCACTCAGCGCCAGCAGGCGCTTGACCTCGGTGGGGGTGTGATACCACACCAAGGAGGCATGGGGACCGGTGAGCGGCAGGAAAGCTTGCGGGCCGGTGGCGGTAAAGCGCTGCCAGGTGATGTCCTGCTGGCCATAATCCATTTCGCAACTGGCCACCAGCGCGTGCATGGGGTAATCCCAGCTGGTGATGCCGATGCCGGCAGCATCGCGCACTTGTGAGCGGGCTCCGTCGGCGGCCACTAGCAGGCGGGCCACCAGTACGGTGCCGTCTTCCAGCGTGACGCGCGATGCCTTGGGGGAGTAGACGATGCTGGCAATACGCGCGGGACAGAGATAACGGATGTCGTCTTTTTCTTGCAGGCAGGCGGTGGCGGCCAGTTGAACGATGCGGTTTTCCACGATGTGACCCAGTGCATCCACACCGGCTTCGGCAGCATCAAACAAAGTGCCGTTACGCTCGTTGTCTTCCCAAACCTGCATGCGGCGGTAAGGGGCGGCGCGCATGGCAAGAATGCGCTGCCAGGCTCCTATGCTGTCCAGCAGGCTGGCCGAAGCCGGGCTGATGGCCGATACGCGCAGATCGGGCGGCTGTGTACTGTCAAATGGCGGCGGAGCGCTTTGTTCCAGCACGGCAATTTTCAGGCCCTTGCCACTGAGGCTGCAAGCCAGGGCGCTGCCCACCATGCCCCCGCCCACGATCAAAATATCCAGATGTTCCATTGCTGCCCTCTTGTGGCGCGATGCGCCTGATTCTCGATTGCTTCCTGACGCGCGATTGTGGCAAAAGCCGGCGGCGGCTGCTTTGGTTTGGATCAAGGGTCTGCCTGTACCTGGCCTTGCCGTGTCAGCCTTTTTCACCGGAATACAGCGGGCGTTCTTCCAGCACGGCGCGCAGGCGCGGTGTGACATGCTGGATGAAGGCTTCGTATTTTCCCGGCAGGGGCTGGCGATAGGGGAATACCAGATATACCGGCCAGCTGCCGCCTTGCCAGCCGGGCAGCACCCGTACCAGGTGCCCGCTGTCCAGATAATGGCTGGCTACATAGTGCGGCAGCAGTGCCACGCCGTGGCCGGCAATCAGCCCGGAAATCAGCGAGGCGTATTGATCGCATACCAGCATGGGACGGGTGGTGATGGATTTGAGCTCGCCGTCTTTTTCCAGCCGCCATTCGCGGCCATACACGTGATGGCTGTTGAGCAGGATGCGGTGTCGGCACAAGTCATCGGGGGTTTCCAGCGGTGGCTCCTTGGCCAGGTAGTCGGGCGAGGCATAGGGGGCCTCCCAGACAAAGCCCAGCGGTTTGGCTACCAGCCGGTCGTCATGCACATTACGCGAGCGGATACAGAAATCCACGCCGTCGTTGATTGGGTCTTGCAGGCGGTTTTCCGCGCGTAGCTCCAGCTCCAGGCCGGGGTGGCAGGCGGCCAGCTCGGACAGCATGGGGGCCAGCAGGTATTGGGCGAAGGAGGCGGTGGCGCTAATGCGCAGCGGGCCTTCGATCAGCCCCTGCGCCTCTTCGATATCCGGGCTTACCTTGTCCAGCAACTCGCGTAATTGGCGGGCGTGCTTAGCCAGCCGGCGGCCGGTTTCAGTCAGTGCCACGCGGCGGGTATTACGCAATACCAATACCGTGCCCAGCTGTTGTTCCAGCTCTTTCACCAACTGGCTGATACGGCTTTTGGCACAGCCGATGTCATCGGCGGCGGCGGTAAAGCTGCCTTTGCGTGCCAGCGCATCAAAAGCCAGCAGGGCATCGGGCGTGGGGGTGCTACTTGTTTTCATGGCAGAACAAAACGTGGGCAGGGAGGAAGTTTCTATGGGTTTTTAACGATATTAGCATGAGTAGTCGGACGAATTTTGAACAGTTAACAGAAAAAACCAGTGCTATACAGCGCACTTTCCATGTCTGATATACGCAGTGTCATCGGCAGGACGACGCAGTCAAAGGTGTGGGAAAATACCGGTCCAGGGCGCTGTGTCGCCTGTCGTAACAATTTATGGATGTGACATGCTGCCCACTTTCGCACTCAGTGCCGCCATGCTGCTGTGGGCCAGTGCCTTTATCGCCCTCAAAATCGTATTTGCCGTGTTTGACCCGCTGGCCGTTCTGTTTGCCCGCATGGTGCTGGCCAGTTGCTGCATTCTGCCGCTGTTATGGCAGCGGGGAGAGCGCTGGCGCTACCAGCGTGGTGACTGGCGCTGGATGCTGGCCATGGGTCTGGCTGAGCCCTGTTTGTATTTTCTGTTCGAGGCGCAGGCGCTGATGAATACCAGCGCGGCACAGGCCTCGGTCATTACCGCCACGCTGCCCTTGTTGACTGGGGTGGGGGCCATGCTGTTTCTGCATGAAAAGATGGGGCCGCGCAGTTGGCTGGGCCTGGCCATTTCCTTTGCCGGGGTGCTGTGGCTGACACTGGACAACCAGGCATCCGCCCAGGCCCCCCACCCGGTGCTGGGCAATGCACTGGAGTTTTGCGCCATGCTGTGTGCCACTGGCTATGTGCTGATTGCCAAGCGGCTGTCCTTGCGTTACTCCGCGCTGGCCATCACCGGCATGCAGACGCTGCTGGGCAGTGTCTGGTTTGGTGCCGCCTTGCTGACGCCATGGGGACACTGGCCGGTGAAGTTTCCGGTGCTGCCCAGCGTGCTGGTGGTGTATCTGGGCGTGTTTGTCACGCTGGGGGCTTATGGTCTGTATACCTGGGCGGTTAGCAAGATGCCGGTATCGCGGGCATCTGCCTTTATCAATCTGATTCCACTGTTTACCGTGATGCTGGCCTGGCTGCTGCTGGGTGAAACCTTGGCTGCGGCCCAGTGGCTGGCCTGTTTGCTGGTGTTGGGCGGCGTGTTGCTGGGGCGGGAGCGGCCGGCGAACGTGCAGGCTGAAGGTTAAGTTTGGTAAAAACTAGTCGATATGACGAGTAGCAGTAGTCGGCGGCGTGCGCGCTGCCGATAGCAAGGGCGGTGATGGCGACCGGACCAGCATATAAAGAGAACAGGCAAGCCAGCCGGCAACACTACCTGGGCAGGGTGAGTGAAAACGGCATCTCTTACCAACAACAGGATGCAAGGCGTGATGAACAAAACATGGCAGATCCGTTCGCGGCATGCGGCGGCAGTATTACTGGGGGGGTGTTTGCTCGCGGCAATGGTACAGGCAGAGGAAAAGGCCGCTGCACCTGCTGAACACGGCAAGCCGATTGTCTTGCCGGGCAAACAGGCTGCATCCGCTGCGGCCGAGAGCCCGACCAAAACCATTGTGCTACCGGGCAAGCTGGCCGCTTCGATGGCGGCCGCCCGCGCCAAGCCCAAGGAACCGGAGACCCTGCAGCCCGAGGTCAAGCAGTCCGCAGCGCCACAAATCAAGACCCCGCTTGGCCCCAGCCCCGAAGTGCATGCACCGGGCGGTGCTGTGCATGAGGCCAGACGCAGCGCCAAGCCACGCCGGGCAAAACCCAAGCCAATGGTACGCAAGCCGGAGGAGAGCAGCCACGACGAGCACGGCCATGGCTCCGAAGCGCAACAGGTGCGTGCAGCCGTAACCACCATCCTGCATGACAACAGCGATTACATGGCGCACCACAAGGCAGCCTATTTCAAAACCTTTGCCGACAAGCAGACACCGCGCGCAACCGTGGTGACCTGCTCTGATTCGCGGGTACAAAGCGAGGTAATGGACAAGGGGGCGGTCAATGACCTGTTCATGGTGCGCGATATCGGCAATCAGTTGGCCACGGCCGAAGGCTCGGTGGAATATGGCGTGCGCCATCTGCACACCCCGCTGCTGATTTTTGTCGGCCATGCTGCCTGCGGTGCCATCAAGGCCGCCTCGGCAGATTACGGCAAGCTGGAACCGGCGATTCGCAAGGAACTGGCCACCATTAATATCCCGCAAGGAATCGATCCTACCGATGGTGCGCTGCTGAATGTGAATAACCAGGTGGAAAGCGCCATCCTGAAATTCTCCGGCGAGGTGGAAGCTGGGCATCTGGCCATCCTGGGGGCGTTCTACGATTTCCGTAACGATCTGCACCAGGGCGCAGGCAAGTTGATCATTACCAATCTGAACGGTGAAACCGACCCGGGAAAAATCCGCGAGCTGATGAAGCAGGGCCAGTATTTCAAGTACAGCTTCATGCGCTGATTCAAGTGTGTATCCCCGGCTCATGCCGCCACCGCCTAGTCTGGCGCTGGCGGTTTTTTCATGCTTGGCCCGCTTCCATGTAAGTACCGCGCTACACTCAGGCAGGCCGCTCATTGGCGCACGGCCTGATTGCCTGGCCTGTTTGCTACCTTCTTTTGGCTTGGCGCAAAACGATCCGAAAACAAAAAGAGTAATCTGGCCTTAATTAATAAATTTCCTCGCAAATAAAGGTATTTTTATTGTTTGTCGGACAATTTCATTTGCCTTGTTGTAGTGCATTAATTACAGCAGGCAGGGCGGAATATTCAGTCAATCATATTATTCATATTGCTTGAATGGCAGGTGAATAAACTGAATGTCATGATGCCCGGGACGGATTTCTTTCTTTGTTATTGGAGTCGTGTCATGTCGGTATCCTCATTGGAACAACTGGATGCGCTGGTAGCGCGCGTCAAACAGGCCCAAGCGGCTTTTGCCGAATTTTCCCAACAGCAGGTGGATGTCATTTTCCGCAGTGCGGCGCTGGCCGCAGCCGATGCGCGCATTCCGCTGGCGCGCATGGCGGTGGAAGAAACCGGCATGGGGGTGATGGAGGACAAGGTGATCAAGAATCACTTTGCCTCCGAGTACATCTACAACAAGTACAAGGATGAAAAAACCTGCGGCGTGCTGTCGGAAGACGACAGCTTTGGTACCATCACCATTGCCGAGCCCATTGGCATCCTGTGCGGTATCGTGCCCACCACCAATCCCACTTCCACCGCTATTTTCAAGGCGCTGATTGCGCTGAAAACCCGCAATGCCATTATCTTCTCGCCGCACCCGCGTGCACGCCGCTCCACTTGCGAAGCCGCCCGGCTGGTACTGGATGCAGCGGTGGCTGCCGGAGCGCCCAAGGACATCATCGGCTGGATCGACGAGCCTAGCGTGGAGCTATCTAATGCGCTGATGCAGCACCCGGACATCAACCTGATTCTGGCCACCGGCGGCCCCGGCATGGTGAAGGCCGCCTATTCCTCCGGCAAACCTGCCATTGGCGTGGGGGCGGGCAATACCCCGGCGGTGATCGACGAAACCGCCGACATCAAGCGCGCGGTGGCTTCCATCCTGATGTCCAAGACCTTCGACAACGGCGTGGTGTGCGCGTCCGAGCAGTCGGTCATCGTGGTGGACAGCATTTACGAGGCCGTGCGCGAACGCTTTTCGCGCCATGGCGGTTACATCCTCAGCGCGCAGGAAACCGCTGCTGTCGCCGGTGTCATTCTCAACCGTGGCAATCTGAATGCGGCCATTGTCGGCCAGAGCGCGGTGAAGATTGCCGCCATGGCCGGTATCACCGTACCGGCTGATACCAAGGTGCTGATTGGCGAGGTGAGCGATCTGAGCAATGACGAAGCCTTCGCCCACGAAAAACTGTCGCCCACCCTGGCCATGTACCGCGCCCGCGATTTTGCCGATGCTTGCGACAAGGCAGCGGCACTGGTGGCGCTGGGTGGCATTGGCCATACCTCGGCGCTGTATACCGATCAGGACTTGCAAGGCGAGCGCATCCGCACTTTTGGCGACAAGATGAAAACCGCGCGCATCCTGATCAACACCCCGTCCTCGCATGGCGGCATTGGCGATTTGTACAACTTCAGCCTGGCCCCGTCGCTGACGCTGGGCTGCGGCTCCTGGGGTGGTAACTCCATCTCGGAAAACGTCGGCCCCAAACACCTGATCAACAAGAAAACCGTGGCCAAGAGGGCGGAAAACATGCTGTGGCACAAACTGCCCAAGTCCATTTATTTCCGTCGTGGCTGCCTGCCGGTAGCACTGGAAGACCTGGCCGGCAAAAAACGCTGCCTGATCGTGACCGGGCAGTACCTGCTGGAGCATGGTTTTGTTGACGAGCCGGTGCGCCTGCTGAAAAAAATGGGCCTGGAAGTGGAGGTGTTCTTTGAAGTGCCTGCCGACCCGACGCTGGCGGTGGTGCGCAAGGGGGTTGATCTGGCCCATGCCTTCCAGCCGGATGTGATCATGGCGTTGGGCGGCGGCTCGCCGATGGATGCCGCCAAGATCATGTGGGTGATGTACGAACACCCGGAAGTGCATTTTGCCGATCTGGCACTGCGCTTCATGGATATTCGCAAACGTATTTACCAGTTTCCCAAGCTGGGTGGCAAAGCCATGCTGGTGGCCGTGCCCACCACATCTGGCACCGGCTCGGAAGTCACCCCGTTTGCCGTGGTGACCGACGAAGTGAGCGGGGTGAAATACCCGATTGCCGACTACGAACTCACCCCGCACATGGCCATCATCGATGCCAACCTGGTGATGGACATGCCCAAGTCGCTCACCGCCTTTGGCGGTATTGATGCGGTCACCCACGCGCTGGAAGCCTATGTGTCGGTGATGGCCAACGAATACTCCGACCCGCAGGCCCTGCAAGCCCTGAAACTGCTGAAAGACTACCTGCCTTCGGCCTATGCCAAGGGCGCTGGCGATCCGAAAGCACGCGAACAAGTGCATAACGCCGCCACCATTGCCGGCATCGCCTTTGCCAACGCCTTCCTGGGCGTGTGCCACTCCATGGCACACAAGCTGGGCGCGGAGTTCGGCCTGGCACATGGCCTGGCCAATGCCTTGCTGATCAGCAATGTCATCCGCTATAACGCCGCTGATATTCCGACCAAGCAAACCGCCTTCAGCCAGTACGACCGGCCCAAGAGCGTGGAGCGTTATGCCGAGATTGCCCGCCATCTGGGCTTGGAGGCCAGCCGCGATCACGAACGGGTGGAAAGGCTGGTGCAGTGGGTGGATGAGCTGAAGCAGACACTGGACATTCCCATGTCGATTCAGGCTGCCGGGGTGGGCGAGGCGGACTTCCTCGCCAAGGTGGACAAGCTGGCCGAGGCCGCCTTCGATGACCAGTGCACCGGGGCCAATCCGCGCTATCCGCTGATCAGCGAACTCAAGCAGTTATTGCTGGACAGCTACTATGGCCACGCCTGGTGCGAAGCCCATTTGCGCGAGGCCGCCAGCGACACCGCCGTGGTGCGCAAGCCCAAGGGCAAGCTCAAAGCGGTATAAAGCTTCAGCACATTGTCACACCGGCCCGGAGCATGCTTCGGGCTTTTTTATTGCCAGCACAGCAAGGGGCGCTGGTCGCTCTACGGGCTAGCGCAGTAGCATGCAGACTGCTGTGTCGTATCAGGAAGATGGCGGATGGCCGAACGCATCGATTATTACCCTAGCGCCCTGCACGGTATTTACACCATGCAGGCGGATAGCAGCCGGACCTTTGCCCGCCATAGTCACGAGGAGTTCGGCGTGGGGCTGATCGTGCGCGGCGCACAACGTTCCTGCAGTGGCCGTGGCATGGTGGAGGCCGGTCAGGGTGACATCATCATGGTCAACCCCGGCGAAGTGCACGATGGCCAACCTTTGCTGGATGGTGGCCGGGCCTGGCGCATGTTGTATATCCAGCCAGAACTGTTGCAGCACCTGGCATGTGAATGGTGCGATGGCGATGCCGCAGGTTTGCCGTTATTACCGCCGCTGGCGCAGGATGCGCTGCTGCGTCAGCAGTTTTGCCGGCTATTCGCCCGGCTGGGCCAGCCAGCCCATAGCCCTCTGGCTGATGAGCAGGCGCTACTGTTGATGCTGGCGCAGTTGTTGGGCAGGCATGGTGGCCGCCGCTTGCCCACTATGTGTTCCGCCGACATCGCCCGGGTACGGGCGGTATTGGATGATGAGCCGACTTTGGCGCACAGCCTGTCCGCGCTGGCAGAGCTAGCTGGCATCAGCCGTTTTCGTCTGTTGCGCAGCTTTAGCCAGCAACTGGGGTGCAGCCCGCATGACTACCTGCAGCAGCGGCGTTTGACGCTGGCGCGTGGGCTGATTGCACAGGGCAGGCCGCTGGCCGATGTGGCGGCGGCAGTTGGCTTTGCTGATCAAAGCCATATGAACCGGGTATTCCTGCAGCGGCTGGGTATTACGCCGGGTCGCTATGCCCGGACCTGGCGCTGAGAGCCTGTTCATTCTCTGCTGCAATAATGTCCAAGCCGGAATAGGGCCATATCGGTTTAGCTAGCGGTTTCATCACCTGTGACTGGAGCCGCCGATGTCTTCCCGCTGGATTGCCTACCTTTATCTGCTGCTGGCCATGTTGGGTGCTGGCAGTACCGTAGTAGTCAGCAAGCTGGTGTCCGCCAGCCTGCCACCTTTTACCGCCACCGCCATCCGCTTCGGCATGGCCTTACCCTTGTTCTTACTGCTGATGTGCTGGCGGCGTGGTGGCTGGCCCAGGCTTTGCCGACATGACTGGCTCATGCTGATCCTGCAGGCAGGAGCCGGCAGCGTCGGTTATACCGTGTTGCTGCTGGCCGGCGTGCGCTTGAGTACGGCTGCCAGTGCCAGTGTGATGATGGGCACGCTACCGGCGGTGTCCAGTCTGCTGGCGTGGCTGCTGTTTCGCGAACGCTTGCAGCGGCAGCAAGGGCTGGCCCTGCTGCTGTGTAGTGTGGGGGCGTTGACGGTGTCCTGGCAGGCGGATGCGACGCTATCGTTCAGTACGGTTGGCGAGCTGGCCGGCAATGGGCTGATCCTGCTGGCGGTGGCCTGCGAAGCGCTGTTCATTTTGCTGAACCGGCGTTTGCGCCAGACATTGCCGCCGCAGGCCTTGTCCTGCTATCTGTGCGCGCTGGGCTTGTTGCTGGCGCTGCCGGCAGCGGCGCTGGAGTGGCAGGGCAACTGGCATGTGTCTGCGGCTGCGCTGCTGGGTCTGGCCTATTACGCAGTGGTGCCAACCGTGCTGGGTTTTGTGCTGTGGTATGCCGGGGCTGCGCGGGTGGCGGCAAGCGAGGCGGCATTGTTTACGGCGGTATTGCCGGTGTCGGCCTTATTGTTTGCCGCTGTGGTGCTGCAGGAGGAGATCCGCTGCTCCCAGTTGCTGGGCATGGTCTGCGTGCTGGCGGCCTTGTTATTGCAGGCCCTACCTGTGCTGCGCCGACCCGGCTCCTCCGCGATAGTGGGGGAAAAGTGAGTTTTGTACAGACCGATGGGCATTATCGTACCGGGCATGCTTGCTAAAAGGTCAAGCATTCTGTCATAAATAATCATCCTTCAACTGAGGAGTAGACCATGCTGATGAGTGACTTCCCCTTTGGCGTGACCGACTGGTCGGCCATTGCCCCTAGCGAGCATCCCGGCGAAAGCGGCATGGCGCTGTGGCGCACCTGCCAGTTTGGCAACATCCGCGTGCGCATGGTGGAGTACAGCGCGGGCTATGTGGCCGACCACTGGTGCCGCAAGGGCCATATCCTGCTGTGTCTGGAGGGGGAGTTGCTGACCGAACTGGCGGATGGCCGCCGCTTCATGCTGACACCGGGTTTGAGTTATCAGGTGGCGGATGAAGGTGAGCCGCACCGCTCGTCGACCAGGACTGGGGCGCGGCTGTTCATCGTGGATTAAGCGCGGCTCACACAAGCCCTGCTGCTGCGTTGCGCCCCCTTGCCGCAGGGCTGCTACGCTATGTTGTGAGCCGCGCCACGTACCGCTTCAGGCCGGTTTGCTTTTGCGTGGTTTGCTGGCCGGTTTGGCGGTGCCGTCTGCTTCGTCTTCACTCACGGCAACGGGTTTGACCTTGGCGCTATTGGTTTTGGGCTTGACCGCCGGTTCGCCTTTCTGGATATGCAACAGACGGCGGCGGATGTCGTCGGTGTCCAGCCAGATATCCTCACCCTTGCTGATGCGTTCCAGTTCCTGATCGCTCAGGAAGGGGCGGCAGACATTGCGCATTACCTTGTCGAACCATTTGCGGCTGGCCATCACCTGTGCCGCCTGCTCATTGCCCTTGCCAATGGAGGCTGACGAGTAGTTGTGGAACATCAGCTGGCAGGTGTCATGCACGATCAGCTCATCCCCGGCCAGAAAGATCAGCGCGCCCATGGAAAAGGCGCGGGCTTCCAGAATGGTGATGACGTGGGCTTCGCTGGCGGCAATATTGTTGATGATTTGCAGGCCGGTATCGAAATTGCCACCCGGCGTATTCAGATGCAGGAAGATCAGGTCAGTGGCGGTGGCGGTGCGCAGGGTGTACAGCAGGTCGGTGTACTGGATGGGGTCGACAATTTCGCCGGACAGATAGTAGGAAATCTGCCGGATCACGCCTTGTGATTCGTAGCGGCGGAAGGCGGGCAGCTTGATGTCGTCGTCTTCGTCGTCGTCATCGCTGCGGCCTTGCAGCGGGGCTTGGTAACGGGAGTGGGTCATCGCATTTTCCTGTTGTTGTAAGTAATGAGGAAGACTGCGTGTTGCCCTGTCAGTGTAGCCTCTTCGCAGTTCCACCGGCCAGTTGCATTTTGCTGCATCCTGCTTCGGTTCCACCACCGCCAGAAGTTGTCTTGCAGTGGGGATACGGTTAGTACCTGGGTGGTGTTGAGCTTTTCCCAAGCAGAAACAGGAGGCCTGCCTGTATCTGCCTGGTTGCAGGGTGCCATTCAATGCTTCTGGCTGGCTTTTGCTGCCCCAATACCGGTCATTGATTGGATGTACTGTGCAAGATAGCGCTGGCGTTCCCCTTGCGCGCGCGGTGAGTTGTCGAGTACGGATAATAGCCAGGCACTGCCAAAGGCAATACTCATGGAGAACAAGGCCGGGTTGGCATAGGGGAATAATGGGGTCTGGTGCTGCAGGATCCCCACCCATACCGTCGGGCCGATTATCAACAGGGTAATCGCTGATATCAGCCCGGCAAGGCTGCCGACTACGGCTCCACGGGTAGTCAGGCCTTTCCAGAACATGGACAGGAACAAAACCGGGAAATTGACCGAAGCCGCAATCGCCAATACCAAGCCGGATAAAAAGGCGATGTTCTGTTTTTCAAACAGCAAGCCCAGTACGATGGCGAGGATGCCAATGGCTAAAGTGGCTATTTTGGATACCCTGATTTCACTCTGTTCGCTGGCACTCCCCTTGCAAAGGACAGTTGCATACAGGTCGTGAGAAATGGCAGAAGCACCTGATAGGGCGAGCCCGGCTACCACGGCCAGAATGGTGGCGAATGCGACTGCCGAGATGAAACCAAGGAACAGGTTACCGCCAACTGCTTGGGCCAGGTGGACCGCAATCATGTTATTGCCGCCGATGATTTTGCCCGCAGCATCGTGGAAGTTGGGGTCGCTACCCACCATGACGATGGCTCCAAAGCCTGCGATCAGGATTAACAGATAAAAATAAGCGATAAAACCGGTGGCGTAAAACACCGATTTGCGTGCTTGCCTGGCATCGGCAACGGTAAAGAAGCGCATCAGGATATGCGGCAGGCCTGCGGTGCCGAACATCATGCCCAGCCCCAGCGAGATGGCGTCAACAGGGTCGGAAACCAGGCCGCCCGGTGCCAGGATGGCCTTTCCTTTGGCATGTGTCGTGGCGGCACTGGCAAATAGCGCCTCCGGGCTGAAACCGAAGTACGACAGCACCATGAAGGCCATGAAGGTGGTACCGGCCAGCAGCAATACCGCCTTGATGATTTGTACCCAGGTGGTGGCCAGCATGCCGCCAAAGGTGACGTACAACACCATCAGCACACCAACCAGCATGACGGCGGACAAGTAGCTGGTGCCGAATAGCAGCTCGATCAATTTACCGGCCCCAACCATCTGTGCCACCAGGTACATGATGGCCACCGTCAAAGTGCCTAGCGCGGCGGTTATCCGCACCGGTGTTTGCGCTAAACGGAAGGACACCACATCGGCAAAGGTGAACTTGCCTAGGTTGCGCAACCGTTCGGCAATCAGAAACAGGATGATGGGCCAGCCCGCCAGTACACCCAGTGCGTAGATGAGACCATCGTAGCCCTTGTCGAACATCATGGCTGAAATGCCCAGAAATGAAGCAGCCGATACCATGTCGCCGGCAATTGCCAGTCCGTTTTGCAAGGGGCTCAGACCGCCACCGGCGGTATAAAAGTCGGTAGTGGATCGGGTGCGTTTGGCCGCCCACCTGGTAATGGCCAGTGTAAAAAGGACGAAAGCCAAAAACATGGTGATGGCGTTCCAGTTAAGCGACCTGGGACTGGCGGATATGGGATTGCTTGCTGCGGCGAGAATGGGTTGGCTGCTCAGGCCGCATGCCAAGAGCGTAAGCAGATGATACAGGCGCTTCATGCTAGGAACTCCCTGAGCACTTTTTCGTTGAGTGGATCGAGATCTCGATTGGCTATCCATACATAGATACCCGTCAGCACGAAAGTAAGCAGGATGATGGCCACGCCGACCGGAATACCGATGGTGGTAACGCCATCGCCGATAGGGCTACCTAGTGTGCCCGGTGAAAATGCCAGCAGCAGAATGAAACCGTAGTAAATCACCAGCATCACCGCGCTAAGCGTCCAGCTAAGGCGGGTCTTCTTGTCGATCAATTGCTGGAAATCCGGATGCTGCAGGATTAATTCCAATTTAGGGTCGTTCATCACATATTCTCCTGGGGGCCGGGCTTGTCCTGCTGCATGGGCTGGTATGACGATGCTTGTTATTCAGTGCCGGAGGTTTCGGCTGCGGTTGTTGTGAATACGGATAGATCAAGCATGGAACGCTTGGCTTCGAGTGTGGATAAGGGCTGCACCGGTACAAGGCTGCGACGGCAGCGTATGGCCAGATGGTGATAAGCCTGTGTCGCGCGCTGCTTAGCAATGATTTCTTCATCGCTAAGAGTGCGGACGGCTTTGGCTGGCAGGCCAAGCAGCAACTGGCGTGGTGCGCAAAACCTGTCGGCAGGGATGAAGGCCATCGCACCGACGATGCATTGACTGCCTAGTCGTGCGCCATCCATCACAACGGCATTCATGCCGATCAGCACCCCGCGCTCCAGATGACAGCCGTGCAAAATGGCACCGTGGCCGACATGACCGTTTTCTTCGACGATTAGCGGCTTATCCACTCCGCTATGCAGCACGCAGTTGTCCTGGATATTGCTGCCTGCAGCAATGCGGATCGGGCCAAAGTCCCCGCGCAGTACCGCTCCAGGTCCTACATAGCAGCCTGCGCCAACCACAACATCACCGATCAATGTCGCTGAGGGATGGATGAAGGTGTCCGGGCTGACCACAGGGATTACCCCGTCAATTGCATAGCACTGCATCGTGCGATCTTTCCGAAAACAAGATGAAAAATGCCCGGCAGATACCGGGCGGCAAGTGGCTTAAGCGAAGCGGCGGGTTTGTACCACACGGAAGCGGTTGGCGACGAAGGCGCTGTCGGAGAGCGCGGCATTGGCCGCCGGGTTGCCACCGGTACCGTGGAAGTCGCTGAATGCAGCCGACTGATTGACCAGCACGCTGCCGGTGAGGTTGAGGGACAGTGAGACACAGGCACGTTCGGCAACCGTTTGTGCCTGTTCCTGTACGCAGGCATCGGTGCTGTACACCGAGAACGACAGCGCACCGTGTTTTCCTACCGTATCTTCAATAATGGCAAGGCTTTCCGCACTGCTGCTGGTCTTGATCACGAAGGCAATCGGGCCGAAGTGTTCTTCCTGGTAGATGGCGTGGTCTTGTACCGACAGGGCGCGCAGCAGCGGTGTACGTACGACGGCTTCGGGATAAAGCGGGTGTGTGATGGCACGGCTGTCGAGCAAGGGGCGACCTAGCTTCTGCGCCGCCTCCAGCCGGGCCAGTACCCCCGGGTTCTGAATGGCACCAAGAAATTCCACTGCCTTGGCCGGGTCGGCGGTCAGGCCATTGATGGCTGAGACGAGACCAGCCACCACCTCTTCGTAGGACAAATGTCCTTCCGCGGTTTCAATACCACTGGCCGGAATGAAAATATTCTGCGGTGCCGTGCACATTTGCCCGCCGTACAACGCCAGCGACAGGGCGATATTGCGGCTGAGTCCTTTGAAGTCGTGGGTTGAGTCGATCACGATGGTGTTCACACCGGCTTTCTCGGTGTAAACCTGTGCATGCCGACAGTTAGCCTCCAGCCATTCACCGTTTTTACGGCTACCGGTGAAGTCGATCAGTTTGATGGATGCGTTTTCCGCCAGCTTGGTGGCCAGCGGCTCACCGCTCTGATTGGCGGCCAGCAGCACCACATTCGGGTCGAAGCCGGCTTCTTGTAGTACCTCGCGGGCAATCTTCACCGTGATGGCCATCGGCAGCACTGCACCCGCATGCGGCTTGACGATGACGGTGTTGCCAGTGGCCAGGCTGGCGAACAGCCCCGGGTAGCCATTCCAGGTCGGGAAGGTGCAGCAGCCAATGACCAGACCAATACCACGCGGCACGATTTTCCAGTTCTTTTGCAGCACGACTGGCTCATGTTTGCCCTGCGGCTTGCTCCAGCTACTTGAGGACGGAATGGCGGACATCTCGCGCCAGGCGTAAGCGACGGCCTCCAGTCCACGGTCTTGCGCATGTGGGCCACCTGCCTGAAACGACATCATGAATGGCTGGCCGGTGGTATGCATCACCGCATGGGCCATCTCGAAACTGTGCTTGTTGAGCCGTGCAAGAATCTCCAATGACACACCCACCCAGGCTTCCGGCCCGGCCTGGCGCCAGTTGTCGAGCGCAGTGTTCGAAGCGGCAATCAGGGTATCGATGTCAAAACGCGGGTAGCGGATGTTGAGCGCGCCGCTGTATGGCGAACGTTCGCTACCAACAAGACCGCTGGCTGGCGGCTGGCCGGGATAATCGAATGTGCGGCCAAGCAGGGCCTCGAACCTTGCTCGGCCTTCATCGGCGGCTGTCTCCCCATAGATTTTCGGGCTCGGTGTCTCCGGATAGGGTGTCCAGTACCCACGTTCACCAATGGCGTTCAGGGCCTGGTGCAAGGTGGTTTCATGTCGTTCAAATAGCGGATTTGCCATCGCTTCATTCCTTTCAATACAAAGGCCGAATGGTGTTTTTCGAGCCTGATCAGGGGCGGATGCTTGCGGAACTCTGTCGTGGAAACCGGTGCTGAAAAATTTCCTTGACCTGGATCACTCTAATATTGATTTACCGGTCGGTCAATGATAGATTGGGTCGGCATTAGGCACAGCTATTGCTCTGTTGTGCTGAATAAATTGTATTTAAAACAAGTACTTGTCTGCTTGCAGGCTACCTGTGGCATATCGGGTAGCTAACTGTACGGAGAACCACATGCGCAGCCCCTATCAGCACATTCGCCTCGATATCGAGGCCGGTGTCGCCACACTGGCACTCACACGGCCCGATTGTTTGAATAGTTTCAATGTCGACATGCACGGTGAAGTGGCCGATGCACTGGAACAGGTCTGCCAAGACGAAGCGGTACGTGTGCTGGTTCTGACTGGAAGCGGACGAGGCTTTTGTGCCGGACAGGATTTATCCGACCGGACAGTCGCACCTTCGGATACGCCGCGTGATCTGGGGGAGTCGATTGAGCGCTATTACGCCCCGCTGGTGTGCCGCTTGCGCAGCATGCCCAAGCCGGTGATTGCGGCGGTCAATGGGGTGGCCGCCGGGGCAGGTGCCAATATCGCGCTGGCCTGCGACATTGTCATCGCTGCACGATCGGCCAGTTTTATCCAGGCATTCAGCAAGATCGGCTTGATGCCGGATTCCGGCGGCAGCTATTTCCTGCCCCGCTTGCTGGGTAATGCACGTGCCATGGGCCTGGCATTGCTGGCGGACAAGTTACCCGCCGAGCAGGCCGCAGCATGGGGGCTGATCTGGCGATGCGTAGACGATGCTGATTTTGCTGCAGAGGTGGCAAGCACCGCCCGTCAATTGGCCGAGGGGCCGACGCTCGCCTATGCACGCATCAAGCAGGCCATGCATGCTGCCGAATGCAACACGCTGGAGCAGCAGCTTGAACTGGAGCGTACTTTTCAGCGCGAACTTGGTTACAGCGCCGATTATGGCGCAGGTGTGGCGGCCTTCATGGCCAAGCGCATACCGCAATTTGTGGGGAAATGAGATGGCACTGACAAGCAAGGATCGTATCGGTGTAGTGGGTGCCGGTGCCATGGGCCGGGGTATTGCCGCCGTAGCTGCCAGGGCTGGTCATCAGGTTTACCTGTTCGATATGGATGCTGCCTCCGCCTTGGCGGCACCTGCCTTGATCAGTGCCGAATGGCAGGTGCTGGTGGATCGGGGCAAATGGACAGCAGCGGAACAAGATGCAGCTTGTGCGCGTCTGCATCCGGTCTCCTCTCTGGCAGAACTGGCTGATGCCGCACTGGTGATAGAGGCCATTGTCGAACTGGCTGAACCGAAACAAGCCCTGTTCCGGGCGCTGGAAGCCGTGTTGTCCGATTCAGCCATCCTGGCCTCCAACACTTCATCGATTTCAATCACCTTGTTGGCGCGTGGCCTTGTTCACCCCGCGCGACTCGTCGGCCTGCATTTTTTCAACCCCGCCACCAAGATGAAGCTGGTCGAGGTGATCCACGGTTTGGGAACGGATCCTGCGGTGGTCGACATCCTGTGTGACACGGTCAGCGCCTGGGGCAAGCTGCCGGTGCGGGCGCAATCAACGCCGGGCTTTATTGTTAATCGGGTGGCCCGTCCTTACTACGCTGAGGGCTTACGCATCATGGCCGAAGCGGCGGCCCAACCCGAGGTGATTGACACCTTGCTGCGCAGCGCAGGGGGGGGTCCGATGGGACCATTCGAATTGATGGACTTGATTGGCAACGATGTCAATTTCGCTGTCACCAGTTCCGTTTTTGCCGCCATGTATAACGACGGTCGTTTTCAACCTTCGCTGCAACAGCAGGAGCGTGTTGCCGCAGGCTGGATGGGACGCAAGTCTGGCCGGGGTTTCTACGACTATCGCGAGCAGGCATCGCAACCCGAGCCGCCAGCATTGGCGCGACAAGCCGCGCCGCACCAGGTGCGGGTGGTTGGCGATCTTGGCATTGCCGAGCCGCTGGTGCATCGACTGCAGCAGGCCGGGCTTGCGGTCGAGCGGCAAGCGGCGCAAGGCATGGGCTACCTGGCCTTGGCAGGAGATCTGCGACTGGCATTGACCGATGGCCGGACTGCCACGGTTCGCGCTGCGGATACCGGGCACACCAACTGGATACTGTTTGATTTGGCCCAGGACTACGCAAGTACAAGCCACTTGGCCTTATGTGTCGCAGACCAGGCCGCAACTGGTGTATTGGAGCAAGCAGCCGGTTTGCTGCAGGTGGCGGGCATCACGATTCTGCCCATTGATGACATCGCCGGGATGGTCGTGATGCGCACGATGGCAATGCTGGCCAACGAGGCGGCTGATGCTGTGCTGTTTGGTATTGCCAGCGCGGCAGATGTCGACTTGGCGATGCGCTACGGCACCAATTACCCGGTCGGTCCACTGGCCTGGGCAGATGGCTTTGGCACTGCCCGCCTGGCACAGGTGCTTGAAGCACTGCATGCCCATTATGGCGAGAGCCGCTACCGCATCTCTCCCTTGATTCGTCGTCGCGCAGCAGCGGGAAGACGGCTGCATGGCTGACACCCATATGCTGCTGTATGGCAGAAGGCTGGCATGACCGCACGTTTTATACACAACGCGGAGCATGACTTGTGCTGCTGGTCTTGCTGGACTGGCGCGCGAAAAGCAGAAAACAGAACGGGGTAACCCAATCCACACAAGAGGAGAAACACCATGGTGAGCAAAGTAGCCCAGGCCCACGAACTGGAGCCGATTGAAACTGCCAGCCGCGACGAGCTGAGTGCCTTGCAGCTGCAACGGCTCAGATGGTCGCTCAAGCACACCTACGACAATGTGGCACCATTTCGTGCCAAATGTGCAGCGATAGGGGTGCATCCGGCTGATGTGGAGTCGCTGGAAGACCTGAAACTATTTCCGTTTACCACCAAGTCCGACTTGCGCGAGCACTACCCGTTTGGTTTGTTTGCGACACCGCGCAAGGATGTCGTACGAATCCACGCTTCCAGCGGTACTACCGGCCGCCCGACCGTAGTTGGCTATACCCAGAACGATATCAATACCTGGGCGACTGTCGTGGCGCGTTCGGTGTACGCCGCAGGAGGGCGCAAGGGGGACATGATGCATATCGCTTACGGTTACGGACTGTTTACCGGTGGTATGGGCGCACATTATGGTGCTGAGCGACTTGGTTGTACGGTGGTGCCGATGTCCGCTGGCCAAACCGAAAAGCAGGTGCAACTGATCCACGATTTTCAGCCAGACATCATCATGGTGACGCCATCCTACATGCTTAACATTCTCGACGAGATGGAGCGGCAGGGGTTTGATGCGGCCAAATCTTCGCTCAAGGTCGGTATTTTCGGTGCAGAACCCTGGACCGGGCAGATGCGCCTTGAAATCGAAAAGCGCGCCGGCATTGACGCGGTGGACATCTATGGCTTGTCCGAAGTGATGGGACCGGGTGTCGCCAGCGAGTGCATCGAAAGCAAGGATGGGCCGGTTATCTGGGAAGACCACTTTTACCCGGAAATCATTGATCCGGTCTCCGGTGAGGTGTTGCCGGATGGCGAGGAAGGGGAGCTGGTACTGACCTCACTGAGCAAGGAGGCGTTTCCGGTGATTCGCTACCGTACACGTGACCTGACCCGTCTGTTGCCACCCACGTCGCGTTCCATGCGGCGTATCGACAAGATTGTTGGTCGCTCCGATGACATGCTGATCATCCGTGGCGTGAACGTTTTTCCAACTCAGATCGAAGAATTGATTCTGCGGGTTGATTCTCTGACCCCGCATTTTTACCTGGAAGTGGACAAAAATGGCCATCTGGACGTGTTGACCGTTTTTGTTGAACGCGACCCGGCGGGCTATGCCTCTGATGAAGCCAAAATGCGCATGGCCAAAGAATTGCAGCAGATGATCAAGAGCAATGTAGGAGTCAGTACCCTGGTAGAGGTGGTTGAGCCGATGACGATCATGCGCTCGGTAGGCAAGGTGCGGCGAGTGATCGACAAGCGTCCGCGCTGAGTGAGCTGGATGAAGGTTCATACCGTCCCTTTTTTTCTTGCTTTTTAATTTACCGACCGTTAAGTTAATTAAATTCGCCAGCAATCAACAACGCGTTGCCTTTGTGGCAGTAAAGCGCAGTCATGGTGTGGCGAAGGATGAAATGACGACGTTCCTTACCCATTCATCGACAAGGAGTTGTGCAGATGTACACACAAGCTTTGGATTTGCCCGGCACACAAGCGACCGACAGTGCAGTGAAAGAACCGCCGTGTGCCGGTTTCGACGAGAAGCTGGCGGCCGATATCAAGATCGAGCCATCAGACCCGATGCCCGATGCCTATCGCAAGACCCTGATCCGCCAGATTTCGCAGCATGCCCATTCGGAAATTGTCGGCATGTTGCCGGAAGGAAACTGGATTACCCGTGCGCCAACGTTAAAGCGCAAGGCCATCTTGCTGGCCAAGGTACAGGACGAGGGAGGGCACGGCCTGTATCTGTATGCCGCAGCCGAAACGCTGGGGGTCCATCGCGATACGTTGGTGGCTGCCTTGCTGGACGGTAGTGCCAAATATTCGAGCATCTTCAACTACCCGACGCTGTCCTGGGCGGATATTGGTGTCATTGGCTGGCTGGTGGATGGGGCCGCCATTATGAACCAGGTGCCGCTGTGTCGCTGCTCTTACGGCCCATATGCCCGTGCGATGGTAAGGGTGTGCAAAGAGGAAAGCTTCCACCAGCGTCAGGGCTATGACCTGTTGGTGGCCATGATGAAAGGCAGCCCGGCGCAGCGTGCAATGGTGCAGGAGGCGGTTGACCGTTGGTGGTGGCCAGTTTTGATGATGTTTGGCCCGCACGACCAGGATTCGGTACACAGCGCCACCAGCATGAAGTGGGGTATCAAGCGCGTCTCCAATGATGATCTGCGGCAGAAATTCGTCGATGCCACCGTGCCGCAGGCCGAGGTGCTCGGTGTGACGCTGCCCGACCCTGAGCTGAAATGGAATGTTGAGCGTGGCCATTACGATTTCGGTGCCATCGACTGGGATGAATTCTGGCAGGTGGTCAAGGGTAATGGCCCATGCAACCGGGAACGCATGGCGGCCCGCATCAAGGCACATGAAGACGGTACTTGGGTGCGTGAAGCCGCCCGTGTGCATGCCGAGAAAAAAATAGCCAGGCAGGCTCACTAATTCCGGAGGACTACACGATGACAGAATTTCACGATCAATGGCCGCAGTACGAGGTTTTCATCAAAAGCCGTAACGGTCTGGAACACAAGCATTCCAGCAGTCTGCACGCCACCGACAGCCAGCATGCACTGCTGTTGGCGCGCGATGTCTACACCCGCCGCCAGGAAGGCAATAGCCTGTGGGTAGTCGCGACCCGCCATATCAGCCAGAACGGTGCAGAACCAGCCGCAGGCAAGAGCGAGACCCCTCGGCAGTTTGAAGTGTTCCTGCGGCTGAAGCCGGGGTTGGATCACAAGCACATTGGTAGTGTCGACGCCTGTGACGGTGAAGCTGCGTTGCACTGTGCCGAAGCGGCTTTTGGGAATTACCCGGCAGGTAGTTTGTGGGTTGTGCCTTCTGCTGCGGTGTTGGCCTGTGAGGCCGAGTGGAGTGCGCCGTTTTTCGATGCAATGGCCGACAAAACCTACCGCTTGCCCACCTTCTACCAGCTTCCCGCCGCCGTCAACAATATGTAAGGAGCCCAGCCATGGCTGAAATTGATAACAAAGATCTGATCGAATATCTGCTGCGCCTGGGCGACTCCACACTGGTACTTGGCCAGCGGCTGTCCGAATGGTGCGGCCATGCACCGGCGATCGAAGAGGACATTGCCCTGACTAATACTGCCCTCGATCTGATTGGCCAGGCGCGTCAGCTACTGAGCTATGCCGGGGAGCTGGAAGGTAGTGGCCGTGACGAGGATGCACTTGCCTTCCTGCGTGACGAGCTGCAATTCCACAATCTGACGCTGACCGAGCTGGATGGCGGCGATTTTGGCCGCACCGTGCTGCGCGTGCTGTTGTTTGCCGGGTATCAGGTGGTTTTGTGGCAGGCATTGCTGCGCGCCAGCGATGTCCGCTTGGCCGCCATCGCCGAAAAGAGTCTGAAGGAAAGCCGTTACCATCTGCGCTATGCCGCCGATTGGGTAGTGCGACTGGGTGATGGTACCGAGGAGTCGCACCATCGCATGCAGGTTGCTCTGGAATACTTGTGGTCCTTCACGGCAGAGCTGTTTGACCGGGACGAGGTGGAAACACGGCTGACAGGCGTGGTTCCTGCCTCAGATACCTTGCGTAGCGCCTGGGAAGACATTGTGCTGCCGGTGCTGGCCGAAGCAACGCTGCAAGTCCCGACAACAGCGGGCTATCTGAGCCGTGGCAAGTATGGCATCCACAGCGAGGCGCTTGGCCCGCTATTGGCGGAGATGCAGTTTTTGCAGCGTGCCTATCCCGGCGGCAGTTGGTAAAGGGGGCGTGATGTTAACCATAGCCCAAGCCTGGGCCGTGCTGCAGCAGGTACCCGACCCGGAAATACCCGTATTGTCGCTGTGCGACCTTGGCATTGTGCGCGATATCCGCCGCAATGGGGATGACCTGCAGGTGACGCTCACGCCGACTTACTCCGGCTGTCCTGCCACCGAAGTGATTGAGGCTTCGGTACGGGATGCGCTGGCAGCTGCCGGCGCCGGCCCTCTGCGGCTGAGTACGCAACTCAGCCCGGCCTGGACCACCGACTGGATCAGCGAGGAGGGGCGACGCAAATTGCACGACTACGGTATTGCGCCGCCGGAGCATTGGGCGGAGACGTCCGAGGACGGCTGGCAGATTCTGCACTTCACGCCATTACACCCGGCCTGTCCGCGCTGCGGCAGCAAGCACAGCGAGCGCCTGAGCCAGTTTGGCGCAACCGCCTGCAAGGCGCTGTACCGCTGCCAGGACTGCCGCGAACCCTTCGAGTACTTCAAACCCATTTAAGCCTAAGTCTTCCGCCTGGGAATCTACGGAGCAAGGACCCCACCATGAGTACGAATTTTCATTTGCTACGCATCGCTGAAGTGAGCAAAGAGAGCGAAGAGGCGATATCGCTCCGCTTTGAAGTCCCCCCCGATCTGGCTGAAACCTACCGCTTTATCCAGGGCCAGCATCTCACCTTGCGCGCCAATATCGGCGGCGCTGACGTACGCCGCTCCTATTCGATCTGCAGCGGCATTGGCGATGGCGAACTGCGTATTGCCATCAAGCAAGTGGCAAACGGAATATTCTCCACCTATGCCAACAAGGAATTGCGTGCGGGGCAGCGTATCGAGGTATTGCCGCCGGATGGCCGCTTTTTTGTCCCTTTGGCTGCGGACAATAAAAAACATTACCTGGCGATTGTGGCCGGCAGTGGCATCACACCGCTGTTGTCCATCATCAAGACCACGCTGGAAGTCGAGCCAAACAGCCGCTTTACCTTGCTGTACGGCAACCAGCGGCGCGGCACCATTCTGTTTGCCGACACCCTGGCCGCATTGAAAGCCCGCTTCATGAGCCGCTTATCCGTCTATCACTTCCTCTCGCGTGAGGCGCAGGAGCTGGAACTATTTAACGGTCGGCTGGACGGCGCACGCCTGCAGCGGATATTCGACACGCTGCTCCCACTCTCCACTATTTCCGAGGCTTTTGTGTGTGGGCCCAACGAGATGATTGATGACGCCATCGCGGCTTTGCAACAGGCAGGTTTGGCGCGTGCGCATATCCATACCGAGCGTTTTTGCGTACCACAGGGGGCCAATACACCGCGCACTGCGCGGGATGATGAAGCGGTGCAAGCCACCGTGACAGTCATCATGGATGGCCTGGCCCGCGAGGTGGGATTGTCTGCAGGACAAAGCATTCTGGATGCCGCCGTCAACGCAGGGATCGATCTACCCTATTCGTGTAAAGGTGGGGTATGCTGCACCTGCCGTGCCAAGGTCCTCGCTGGCCACGTGCGCATGGATAAGAATTTCGCCCTCGAACCGGCAGAAGTCGAGCAGGGCTTTGCACTCACCTGTCAGGCGCATCCGCTTACCGAAAACGTTGTGGTCAGTTTTGACGAACGTTGACGTGCCGTACTCCGAATGAAGGGGGCCGTTTTCGCATAAGCCGAGTCTGACGCACCACGAATCAAGCAGACCCCGGATATGGCAAGAACAAAATCCCCCAATTTCGAAGTACAGCGCAGCTCCATACTGGAGAACGCTGCACAGTTGTTTGCGCAGAAAAGCTTCCCCAGTGCATCGATAGCCCAACTGGCTGAATTATGTGGCATGTCGAAGCCGTTGCTGTATCACTACTATCGGGACAAGTTGCATCTCTTGTTTGATATCGCCGACACCTACCTTGACCGCCTGGTTGCGATTGAGGATGAGGTTGCCGGACAAGGGCTGGATACCCAAGCGCATCTGACCGAGCTTATCGTCCGTTTCATGGAGGAATATGCTACGTCGCGCCACTACCATATCGTATTGGTGCAGGACGTAAAATTCCTGGAGGATGAGGCGTTCCGCAAGGTGGCCGAGAAGCAACGTCAGGTGGTGGATGGGTTTGCCAGGCTGATTGCCAGATTGCGTCCGGAGTTGACGGCAGTGCAGATCAAGCCGGTGGCCATGACGCTGTTCGGCATGATGAACTGGACCTTTACCTGGTTTCGTGCCGACGGACCGATAGATAGAGCAGCAATGGCGGAGATCGTCAGTCAGATGTTCCTGCATGGTGTGTATAGCCCCGGCTTGCCGCTTATACCGCCCAGGCAGGAGGAGACTCCGCATGAGCAACTACACCTTCCTGAAGATGGCGCAGCATGAACGCGTTGCGCATATCGAAATTCACCGTCCCGCCCAGCGCAATGCGCTGAATCCCGAGCTGGTGCAGGAGCTGGAGGCGGCCTTGATGGCTGCAGACCAAGACCCAGGCACCAGCGTCATTGTCCTGTCTGGCAACGGAAAGGCGTTCTCCGCCGGTGCAGACATCGGTCGCATGGCCGAATGGGACTTCCATGATGTGTTTCTCTCCGACTATGTCACCCGGCACTGGGAAAGTGCGCGCACGCTGCGCAAGCCGCTGATTGCCGCAATTTGCGGTTACGCGATTGGTGGAGGCTGCGAACTGGCGATGATGTGTGATGTCGTTGTGGCCGGTGTCTCGGCCCAATTCGGCCAACCCGAAATCAAGATCGGGACTTTACCCGGCATGGGCGGCACCCAGCGTTTGCCCCGTGCCATCGGCAAAGCCAAGGCGATGGAATGGTGCCTGAGCGGCAATTTCTACAGTGCCGCCGAAGCCGAAAAAGCCGGTTTGGTATCCCGCGTAGTGGCCGACGAGGCCGTCCTCGACACCGCTTTCCAGCTGGCACAGCAAATGGCCGGCTACTCGCTGCCGGTGCTGATGATGATCAAGGAATCACTGGGCCGTGCCTTTGAGTCCAGCTTGTCCGAAGGGCTGCTGTTCGAGCGGCGGGTCTTTCACGCCAGTTTCGCGCTGCAAGACCAAAAGGAAGGCATGAGCGCCTTTGTCGAAAGACGTCCGCCCGTTTTCCATCACCGCTAATCCCAGCTGCGCATTCGAGAGAACATCATGACCCACGCTTATATTTGCGATGGTATTCGCACCCCTTTTGGCCGCTATGGCGGCGCACTGTCCTCCATGCGTACAGATGACCTGGCGGCCATCCCGATTCGTGCGCTCTGTGAGCGCCACCCCGCACTTGACTGGAGCCTGGTGGACGAGCTGATTTATGGTTGCGCCAATCAGGCCGGAGAAGACAACCGCAATATTGCGCGCATGGCAGGCTTGCTGGCCGGGCTACCCGTTGCGGTACCCGGCACCACGATCAACCGGCTGTGCGGTTCGGGCATGGATGCCATTGCGATGGCTGCCCGTAGCATTGTTGCTGGCGAGGCTGACTTGATCATTGCCGGTGGTGTGGAAAGCATGTCGCGCGCTCCCTTTGTGTTGGGCAAGGCGGACAAGCCGTTTGCACGCAGTGCCAAGGTAGAAGACACCACCATCGGCTGGCGCTTTATCAACCCGAAGATGAAGCAACAGTATGGGGTGGATTCGATGCCCGAGACCGCCGAGAACGTCGCTACTGATTTCAGGGTGAACCGCTGCGATCAGGATGCCTTTGCGCTACGCAGCCAGCAGCGCTATGCAGCCGCCCTGGCCAATGGTTTTTTCACGGACGAAATCGTGCCGGTCGCCGTGCTGCGCCCCAAGGGCGAAGCATTGTTCATCCAGCATGACGAACACCCGCGCCCGGAGACCACCATGGCCATGCTGGCCAAGTTGAATGGAGTGGTGCGTGCTGACGGCACGGTGACAGCGGGCAATGCCTCCGGTGTAAATGATGGTGCTGTGGCCTTGCTGCTTGCCAGCCAGGCCGCTGTGGCACGTCATGCGCTCACCCCGCGCGCCAGAATTCTGGGCATGGCGAGCGCGGGAGTGGCGCCACGCATTATGGGCATCGGTCCGGCACCGGCCAGCCAGAAACTGCTCCATCGGCTGGGGCTGCGGATTCAGGACATGGATGTGATCGAGCTGAACGAGGCTTTTGCCGCGCAGGGTTTGGCAGTACTCCGTCGCTTGGGCCTGGCTGACGATGCCGCGCAGGTGAACCCGAACGGCGGGGCCATTGCCTTGGGGCACCCGCTTGGCGCTTCCGGCGCAAGGCTGGTGCTGACCGCGCTACGGCAACTGGAGGCCACTGGCGGCCGTCTGGCGCTATGCACCATGTGCATCGGCGTCGGCCAGGGCATTGCCATGGTGATTGAGCGCGTATAGAGGAAGCGACCATGACCGAACCATTACTGCTGGATTATCCAGAGCCGGGCATTGCCCGTTTGCGTCTGCACCGTCCTGAGGCCCGTAACGCGCTGAACATGGCACTACGCCAGGCACTGGCGGATGCACTCAAGGACTTGTCCGACAGCCCGGAGATACGCGTCATCGTGCTGACCGGCAACGAACAAGCCTTTGCCGCCGGAGCCGATCTCAAAGAGCTGGCCGACATCGGTAGCATCGCGCTGATGCAGCGCCAGGTGCACAAGCTATGGCAGGCGGTGGCCGAGTGCCCGAAACCGATTATCGCTGCCGTGTCTGGCTATGCCTTGGGTGGTGGCTGCGAATTGGCGATGCATGCCGACATTATCGTGGCGGGGGAGTCGGCACAATTTGCGCAACCGGAAATCAAGGTTGGCATCATGCCAGGGGCTGGCGGCACGCAACGCCTGCTGCGCGCCGTGGGCAAGGCGCAGGCCATGCGGATGCTGTTGACCGGTTGCATGGTGAGCGCGCAACAAGCACTCACCATGGGGCTGATCAGCGAAGTGGTCGGCGATGAGGCCGTTGAGCCCCGTGCCATCGAGCTGGCGCGCACCATCGCAGCCATGCCGCCGCTGGCGGTGCAACAGGTTAAGGAAGTTGTTTTGGCGGGAGCCGATGGGCCATTGGCAACGGCCTTGATGCTGGAGCGCAAAGCCTACCAGATGTTGTTTTCGTCTGAAGACCAGAAGGAAGGCATGCAGGCCTTCTTTGACAGGCGAACGCCGCAATACATCGGGCGTTAGCTTGGGGTCTGGCCTGTAGTGATGGGCGCGTCCGGCTTGATTGAGATCACTCGCAGAAGTCGGGCGCGCCTGCACCCTTGCCATGTTGAGGGTGCAGTTGGGACCGCTGGCGGAATGCAGCGAGGCTGCTTTACCTGCCTGGGGCTGTCGCGTCACACTACAAGCCAGCGTGAGATGGACAAACGCCGCAACGGTGTCGCAAGACTGTTTCGGCGTTGAACGGACTTCCGTGATTTTGATCCAGGCGTTAGCTCAGCTCTTTCAGCAGCTCTTTCACCCGCACCACGCGCAGGCCTACTTCTTCAATCTTGGACTCGACTCGCAGCTTGTCCTGCCCGGCCAGTTTGTAGTTCTTCTTGCTCTGGATCAGCTGGATGATTTTCATCGGGTCGATCGGTGGGTTCTTGATGAATTGCAGCTGGATGGCCACTTCGCTGGCGTCCAGTTTGGCCACACCCAGCGGCTTGGCCAACAGGCGCAGGCGGTGGCTTTCAATCAGCGTTTTCACCGTTTGCGGCGGCAGGCCAAAGCGGTCGATCAGCTCTTCGTGGATGGCGTCGATTTCCGGCTCGGTATCGCAGGTGGCCAGGCGCTTGTACAGCACCAGCCGTTCATGCACGTCCGGGCAGTAGGCATCCGGCAGCAGCGCCGGGCTGTGTAGATTGATTTCGGTGGTGACGCCCAGCGGTGCGTCCAGGTCCGGCTCGCGGCCTTTTTTCAGGTCGCGCACCGCTTGCTTGAGCATCTCGGTAAACAGCGAGAAGCCTACTTCCTGCATTTCGCCGGACTGGCCTTCGCCCAGCACTTCACCGGCACCACGGATTTCCATATCGTGCATCGCCAGATAAAAGCCCGCCCCCAGCTCGCCGGATAGCTGGATGGCTTCCAGTCGCTTGCCAGCGTCCTTGGTCATGCCGTCCGGGGTCAGCAGATAGGCATAGGCCTGATGATGGCTGCGGCCCACCCGGCCACGCAGCTGGTGTAGCTGGGCCAGGCCGAATTTGTCGGCGCGGTTGATCAGGATGGTATTGGCATTGGGAATGTCGATGCCGGTTTCGATGATGGTGGAGCACAGCAGCACATTGAAGCGCTGCTGCAGGAAGTCGCGCATCACCTGTTCCAGCTCGCGTTCGCGCAATTGGCCGTGGGCCACGCCGATGCGCGCTTCCGGCACCAGTTCGGCCAGTTTTTCGCGCATGTTTTCGATGGTGTCGACTTCGTTATGCAGGAAGAACACCTGCCCGCCGCGCTTGAGTTCGCGCAGTACGGCCTCGCGAATCACGCCATTGCTGGCCGGGCTGATAAAGGTTTTCACCGCCAGGCGGCGGTTGGGCGCGGTGGCGATGACGGAGAAGTCACGCAGCCCTTCCAGCGCCATCGACAGCGTGCGCGGAATCGGCGTGGCGGTGAGGGTGAGTACATCGACATTGGCGCGCAGGCGCTTGAGCTGTTCCTTCTGGCGCACGCCAAAGCGGTGTTCTTCGTCGATGATCACCAGCCCCAGGTTCTTGAACTGCACATCCGGCTGCACCAGCTTGTGGGTGCCGATGACGATGTCCACCGTGCCCTCGGCCAGGCCAGCCAGCGCGGCCTTGCTTTCCTTGGCGCTGCGAAAGCGCGACAGCTCGGCAATCTTGATCGGCCAGTCGTTGAAACGGTCGGAAAAGTTCTGGAAATGCTGTTCGGCAAGCAGGGTGGTGGGCACCAGCAGCGCCACCTGTTTGCCGCCCATCACCGCGACAAACGCTGCGCGCAGCGCGACTTCGGTTTTGCCGAAGCCCACGTCGCCACATACCAGGCGGTCCATCGGCTTGCCGCTGCACATATCATGGATGACGGCTTCGATGGCATTGGCCTGATCGATGGTTTCCTCAAAGCCGAACCCGGCGGCAAAGGCATCGTAATCGTGGTGCGACAGGGTAAAACTGTGGCCTTCGCGCGCGGCGCGCTGGGCGTACAGATTAAGCAGTTCGGCGGCGGTGTCGCGCGCTTTTTCAGCAGCGCGTTTTTTAGCTTTTTCCCAGGCCGGGTTGCCCAGCTTGTGCAGCGGGGCTTGCTCGGACGGGCCACCGGCATAGCGCGAAATCAGGTGCAGCTGGCTCACCGGCACGTACAGGGTGGCATTGTCGGCGTACTCCAGCTGCATCAGCTCGGTTTCGCCTTCGCCCAGGTCCATCGACACCAGGCCGATATAGCGGCCGATGCCGTGCTGCTCGTGCACCACCGGGTCGCCGGATTTCACCTCGGCCAGGTCGCGCAGCATGGAGTCCGAACTCATCTTCACATGGCGGCGGCGAGTGTGGCTGCGCGCAATGTGCTGGTACAGCTCGCTCTCGGTGATGATGGACAGCGGCGGTTGTTGCTGGGCAAAGCCGGAATACAGCGGGGCCACCACCAGCGCCAGCGGCATGTTGCCGGTGGCAAAGTCCTGCCAGTTGTCGATCAGTTGCGGCTTGATGCCATGTTCCTGCAGAAACTGCACCATGGTTTCGCGCCGCCCCAGGCTTTCTGCCGTCAGCAGCACGCGCTGGCCGCTGCTTTGCAGATAATGCGCCAGCTTGTGCAAGGGGTTGTCGGCGCGGCGCTCGACGGCCAGATCAGGCAATTGCAAGACGGTGCTGTCTGCATCGGCAGCGGGAATCTCGATGCGGGAATACGGCTTGATGCGGCCGAGGAATTCGTCCTGACGCAAGAACACATCTGCCGGAGGCAACACCGGACGTTCCGGGTCGCCCTGCGCCATGTGGTAGCGGTTCTGCACGTCCTTCCAGAAGGTGTCGGCGGCACCGGCTACGTCACGGTGCAGCACCACCAGGGCGGATTCGCCCACGTAGTCAAACAGGGTGGCGGTTTCGTCAAAGAACAGCGGCAGGTAGTACTCGATGCCAGCCGGGAACAGATTGGCCGACACTTCTTTATAAATACGGCTCTTGGACGGGTCGCCCTCCATGCGCTCGCGGTAATGCTGGCGGAAGGCGGTGACGCCGCTTTCGTCCGCCGGGTATTCCCGCGCGGGCAGCATGCGGATTTCCGGCACCGGGTACAGCGTGCGCTGGCTGTCCGGGTCGAAGGTGCGCAGGCTGTCGATTTCCTTGTCGAACAGGTCGATGCGGTAGGGCAGGGGGCTGCCCATGGGGAACAGGTCCACCAGGCCGCCACGAATGGAAAACTCGCCCGGTGCCATCACCTGGGTAACGTGGCTGTAGCCGGCCTTCACCATATCGGCGCGCAGTTGCTCCACATCCAGCTGCTGCTTGCTTTGCAACAAAAAGGTGCGGCCCAGCAGGTAGCTCACCGGGGAGAGCCGCGTCATGGCGGTGCTGACCGGGGCAATCACCACCTGGCATTCGCCACGGTGGATCTGCCACAGCGTGGCCAGCCGCTCGCTCACCAGTTCGCCGTGCGGAGAGAAATGGTCGTACGGCAGCGTCTCCCAATCCGGCAGCAAGGCGGCCTTGATAGCGGGGGCAAACCACGGTAGCTCGGCCTTCAGCCGCTGCGCGGATTGGGCATCGGCAGTGAGTACCAGCAGGGTATGGCCTGCCTGGGCCAGGCCTGCCAGTACGGCGGCATCCAGGCCATCAGGCAGGGCGGGGCAGCGGGTCTTTTGACCGGCTGGAGCAATGCGGGGCAGTGTGTCCAACATTCTTCTTCACATTCGTGGATCTGCGGGTATTATACCAGCGGGCATTTCATACCAAAGGTGTGTTTGCCATCCATTTACAAGAGGCCATCAGGCCCGAGACCCGCCAGAAATCTGAACCCTATACCAATCAATACTGCCCGGCAGCTGCCGGGCATGGTCAGAGCGTGGCTGCAAAGGACTGGGAGAGTGAAAACTAAGGGGCTGTTTGCTGGCTGTGCGGCATTTCTGCTGTTTGCTGCCAGCTTGTTGTTGTGGCCCAGGCAGGCGCTGGGTGACATTCCGCTGTACGGCTTTCTGCCGCACGGCCTGTTTGCCGGCTGGCTGCTGTGGCGTGGTTTTGGCGCGGTGTGGTACTGGCCGCTGGCCGCCTGGCTGATTTGCAGCCAGTGGTTGCCGTGGCCATGGGCTGGCGCACTGAGCCTGTCACTGCTGTTGCTGCTGCCGGGGGCCCGCTGCTTGCGTGCCCAGCCGGTGGTACTGTCGGACGCCTCGGCCATTTCCCGCTTATTGCTGAACCTGCTGCAAGTGGGTGCCTACCTGGCGGCCCCGCCGGTAGCCCTGCTGGGGCTGTTTTGCTTTTGGCATGGCAGCCTGGCCATGGTGTTGCCGTGGATGGCACTAGCGGCAGCCTGCTGCATGCTGGCCATGACTTGCTGGCTGCCATTGTTACGTTTGCCGGGCCTGCCGGATCGCCGCCGCCTGCTGGAGTTGCTGGTCATCCTGCTGGTGATGTTGGCCGTATGGGCGTCCATGGTGAGCAATACCCACAACCTGCCTTTCCCCCGCCCGGTGTTGTTCTTCCCGCTGATGATCTGGGCGGCCTTCCGTGGCCGACTGCTGGGAGCCTGCCTGTCCGGCTCGCTGCTATGCCTGCTGCTGTCGCTGCCGGGCTTTTTCCCCAGTCTGTATCTGTATGCGGGCAGCACCGAGCTGATGACCGAAACGGCGCTGTGCCTGACCTTCATCGTGGCCTCTTTGCTGGTGGCCACGCTCAGTGATATTCACCGTCGCAAAGAAGACGAGCTGAACGAATTCCGTTCGCGGGTGGAATCACTGGTCAACAACAGCCCCAATATGATGTCGCTCAAGGGGCTGGATGGTCGTTTTCTGCTGGCCAACCGTGCTTACAGCCGCATGCTGGGGGTGACCGAGTACGCCATGGTTGGGCGCTCGCTGGTGGATTATTTTGTGCCAGAAGATGCCCTGCGCATCCAGCAGCAGGATGAGGTGGTACTCAACTGCCTGGAGCCGCGCCAGTTCGAGGAAAGCTTCAGCGTCGGCGGTGCTACCTTCACCATGCTGGTAACCAAGTTTCCCTTGTTTGACAGCCAGGGCCGCCCGGCCGGGGTGGGCAGTGTGGACACCGACATCACCCGCACGCGGGAAGAGCAGAAGGCCAAGAAGGAAGCCGAGGAAAAATACTGGGCGCTGGTAGAGCAAACCCTGGTCGGTATTTATATCTTGCAGGATGAGCGGCTGGTGTACGTCAACCCCAAGCTGGCCGATATTGTTGGCTATCCGCCCGAAGACATGCAGGACATGCCGCTGGAAAACCTGTTGCCGCCCAGCGAAGCCAGCCGTATCCGGCTGCAGATCAAGCGCCGCCTGCGCGACAACATCCAGGTGATGCACTACACCACCCGCGCCATCAGCCGTAACGGGCGGCTGGTCGATCTGGAAGTCCACAGCCGCCTGGTGGAGTACGACGGCAAGCCGGCGCTGATTGGCGTGGTGGTGGATATCTCCGACCGCATCGCTGCGGATACCAATCTGAAGCTGGCGGCCAAGGTATTTGAAAACTCGGCGGAAGGCATTCTGATTCTCGACGCGGATACCCGCATCATCGCCGTCAACCACGCCTTCACCCGCATCACCGGCTACGAAGAAGCCGAAGCGCTGGGCAAGCTGTCGCGCATTTTTGCCGATAGTGAGGATAGCGTCAGCCAGCAAATGCAGCAGGCGCTGGCCCAGCACGGCCAGTGGCAGGGCGAAATGCGCGACCGGCGCAAGAACGGCGACTGGTATCCCGCCGAGCTGTCCATTTCGCTGGTTCGTGACGATGGTGGTTTCCACAGTAATTACGTTGCCGTGTTTTCCGACATCACCGTGCGCAAGCAGGCCGAAGAGCGCTTGCAATTTCTGGCCAATCACGACCCGCTTACCCGCCTGCCTAACCGCAGCAGTCTGATTACCCGGCTGGAACAAGCCATTGTCGACATGCGTGGCGAACCGACGCCCCTGGCGGTGATGTTTATCGACCTGGACCGCTTCAAGCTGATCAACGACTCCTTCGGCCACCAGTCCGGCGACGAATTACTGCGGGAAATCGCCATTCGCCTGTCCAATTCGGTGGGCGAGCGTGGCCTGTTGGCCCGACAAGGCGGTGACGAATTCACCCTGCTGCTGACTGAATTTGCCGACCAGGCCGAACTGGCCGCACTGGCCGAGGACATCCTCACCGTGCTGGGACGTGGCCTGCGGCTGGAAGAACACGAAGTGTTTGTCACCGGCAGTATCGGCATCAGCGTGTTTCCCAACGATGGCACCGATGCGCGCAGCCTGCTGAAGAATGCGGACGTTGCCATGTACCGCGCCAAGGATGCCGGCAAGAACACCTATCAGTTTTTTGATGCCGAAATGAACACCCAGACCTTCGAGCGCCTGCTGCTGGAAAACGGCATGCGCCAGGCGCTGGAGCGGGGCGAATTTGAACTGCACTACCAGCCGCAGCTCAACGCCGCCAGCCGCGACATGTCCGGGGTGGAGGTGCTGATCCGCTGGCGTCACCCGCAACTGGGGCTGATTCCGCCGCTGCGTTTTATTCCGCTGGCCGAAGAAACCGGCCTGATCAAGCCGATTGGCGACTGGGTGCTGCAAGAAGCCTGCCGCCAGTTGGCCGAGTGGGATGCGGCCGGGCTGCATGTACCGCGCGTGGCAGTCAACCTGTCGGCGCGCCAGTTTGAACAGACCACGCTGGTAGAGAACGTGGCGCGTGCCTTGCAGACCGCCGGGCTGGACGCAGGCCGGCTGGAGCTGGAAATCACCGAAAGCATGATCATGCAGAACCCGGTGGAAACCGTGCACCAGCTGGGGGAACTCAAGGCGCTGGGGGTATGGTTGTCGATTGACGACTTTGGCACCGGTTATTCCTCGCTGTCCCATCTCAAGCGCTTCCCGCTGGATACGCTGAAAATCGACCGTTCCTTTGTCGATGGCCTGCCCGGTGACGAAGACAGCGTGGCCATTGCCGAGGCCATCCTGGCCATGGCCAAGAAGCTCAAGTTCAGCGTGGTGGCCGAAGGCGTGGAAAATGCCGCCCAGGCCGATTTTCTGGAACTCAAGGGCTGCACCCTGCTGCAGGGCTACCACTTTGGCAAACCGGTACCGGCGGTGGAATTTCCGCAACTGGCGGAGCGCTTGGCCAAGTCGGCCCGGCTGGCCGTGCTGGCGGACTGGCAGGGCGGGATGTAGGCTGCGGGCGCTGCAGTTTGGCAGCAAGGCCCTGGCTTTGCGGCTACAATAGCGCCCATTCCCGTTTACAAGGCTTCAAGCGCATGAGCAACAAGCGACTCATTCACGGCTTTCATGCCATCAACGCCCGCTTGTGGCAGAACCCGAAAAGCCTGATCGAAATCTGGCTGGCTGGCGGCCGCCACGATGAACGTGCCAAGGCCGTGCTGGACAAGGCCGGTGAAGAAAACATCAAGCTGCACATTGTCGACAAGGCACGGCTGGACAGCATGAGCGGCAACGCCCGCCATCAGGGCGTGGTGGCCATGATCGACGCCAGTCGCAATCATGTCGACCTGGATGACGTGCTGGAAAATCTGGCCGAACCGCCGCTGCTGCTGATTCTGGATGGCGTGACCGATCCGCACAATCTGGGTGCCTGCCTGCGCGTGGCCGATGCCATGGGCGCGCATGCGGTGATTGCCCCCAAGGACCGTTCTGCCGGGCTGAATGCCACCGTCTCCAAAGTAGCCTGCGGTGCGGCTGAAGTGGTTCCCTACATCACCGTTACCAATCTGGCGCGCACGCTGCGCGATCTGAAAGACGCTGGCGTGTGGATTGCCGGCACCACCATGGAAGCCGATACCGATCTGTTCCATGTCGATGCCGCAGGCCCGCTGGCCTGGGTGATGGGTTCGGAAGGCGAGGGCATGCGCCGCCTGACCCGTGAGCATTGTGACGTGCTGGTGTCCATTCCCATGTTCGGCACCGTGGAAAGCCTCAATGTGTCGGTCTCTTCCGGCATGGTGCTGGCCGAAAGCCGCCGTCAGCGCGTACTGAAGGCTGCAGGCTAGCTGAGTCGTCTGCGCCACATGCATCCTGCAAACCCCATGCCACGGCATGGGGTTTTTTGATGATGGTCAGCTTTTTGTGCGCGGTCTGTCCCGCTGCGGAACCAGCTTGCGTATACTGCACTCTATTGTGCTTATACCCTTGGGGGGTATGGCGTGGCGGTCCTGCATGCGGGCTGGCAGGATTAAGCGCATTTCATTTGCTGACGGAGTCAATACATGGACAGAAGACATTTCCTGCACTGGAGCAGTGCGCTGGCGCTGACGCCGCTACTGGCACGCAAGAGCTGGGCCGCTGGCATGGCCGACATGCCGGGCATGGATCACGCCGCGATGGGGCATGGCACTGCCAGCAATGTGACCCTGCCGGGTGCCGACAGCCTGGGCCTGCCACGTGGCCTGCCTTTACCTGCCCTGTCCATGCTGGCCAATCAGGGGGCTGCCGGCCAGTTTGTCGGCCGCTTGCAAGCCGCTCCGGTCAGCCTGCCGCTGTTGCCGGGCAAGCCCGCCACCACCTTCTGGGCCTATAACGGCCAGATTCCCGGCCCGGCCATCGTGGCCTGGGAGGGCGATGAGGTGAGCCTGCAGTTTGCCAATCAATTGCAGCAGCCCAGCACCATTCATTGGCATGGCATGCCGGTACCGGCAGATCAGGACGGTAATCCGCACAACCCGGTGCTGCCAGGCCAACAGCATGCCTACCGCTTCCGTCTGCCGCCAGGCAGTGCGGCCAGTTACTGGTATCACCCGCATCCGCATGGCCATACCGCGCAGCAGGCCTATATGGGGCTGGCCGGGGTATTTGTGGTGAAAAGCCGCCACGACCCGCTGGCCCATCTGCCAGAACAGTGGCTGGTGCTGTCCGACCTCAAGCTGGATGCCCATGGCCAGATTGCAGATAGCAGTGCGGTAGACCACCACGATGGCCGCGAAGGCCAGTTTGTGTTGGTGAATGGCGCTTGGCAGCCGGTCATCAGCCTGGCCGCAGGCGAGCGTCAGCGCTGGCGCATCTGGAATGCCAGCAGCGCCCGTATTCTGAAACTGGCCTTGCCCGCCCACGAAGTACAACTGGTGGGAACCGATGGTGGCTTGATCGGCACGCCACGCCAGCTGGACCAGTTGCTGTTGTCACCGGGCGAGCGGGCCGAACTGGTGGTCACCGGGCGCTTCACCCCCGGTCAGCCATCCGCCTTGCTGGCCTTGCCTTACAACCGTGGCAAGGCCATGGGTAAGGAGCAGACCGATATCCTGACGCTGGCCACCATCCGGCAGGCGGGCAGCAAGGCTACCGCCACGCTGCCGGACAAACTGCGCGACATCACCGCGCTGGGCGAGCCTGCGGTCAAGCGGGTGGTCAACTTCAGCGAGAACATGGCCGATCCGGCAGCCATGTTCCTGATCAATGGCAAAAAGTTCGACATGAACCGGGTGGATTTCACCGGCAAGGCCGGGCAGGTGGAAGAATGGGATATCGTCAGCCAGGCGCATATGGACCACCCTTTCCACATCCATGGCACCCAGTTTCAGGTGATTGCCCGCACCGATGATGGCGTGTGGCAGCCAGAACCCTTCCTGGCCTGGCGCGATGTGGTCAACATTCCGGCAGGCGAAACCGTGCGGCTGCGCTTTGTCCAGCACTTGCCAGGCTTGCGCATGTTCCACTGCCACATTCTGGAGCACGAAGACGCCGGCATGATGGCTACGCTGGATGTACAAGCCTGAGCGGTACTGCCACGCAAGACTGCGGCTGCCGGTGTTACACTGGCAGCCCTGATTTCAACCCGATAGCGGAGTCCGCATGAGCCTTGCCCCCAAAACCGACGCCTGCTGCCATCCGCAGCCGGAAGCCAGTGGCAAGAGTGTGACCCAGCCCAACAAGGCGGCCCTGCTCAAGCGCCTGGCGCGTATCGAGGGGCAGGTACGCGGTATCAGCGGCATGGTGGAATCAGACCGTTACTGTGTGGATGTGCTCACCCAGGTGGCGGCGGTGAAGTCAGCACTGGATGCGGTGGCCATGCAGTTGCTGGAAAACCACATGAAGGGCTGTGTCAGCCGCGCCCTGCAGGAAGGCGATGCCACCGGCATGGTTACCGAACTGATTGATGTGGTGAAAAAGGTCCGTTAACAACTGTTTGGCGCAAATACGATGGCAGGCAGCCCTGTCCGCGTTTGCCTGTGGAATACTCTGGCTTCCCACCCGGTAAGAGAAGCACCGCCATGAAAACCCTTCTGCCTGCGCTGGCAGGCTTGCTGCTGTCACCGCTGCTGCAAGCCGATCCGTTACCGTTTGAACAATTCATGCACTTGCACCGTGACATGCCGGCCAGCGAGCTGCAGCAACTGGCGGGCAAGCCCGATTACGTGCGCACCGACCCGGCAGGCAGCGGCGACACGCAGCTGTACTGGCTGGGCGACATCGATCTGCCCTATACCACCGTAATTACCCTGCATCAGGGGCTGATCAGCGAAATTCACCGCGACAAACGCATGTAGCTGTTGTTTTTGGCCGGGCTGGTCGCCGTTTATCCGGCCTGCATGGCCGATTTAGTTTGCCCCGGTCTGATTAAGTGCGTAGAATGCTGCGGTTTCACTACCTTGCTTTTTGCAACCGCATGGCAAAAAGCTAAATAGCCATAAGGAGTTAACATGCGTCATTACGAAATCGTGTTCATCGTCCATCCGGACCAGAGCGAACAGGTTCCGGCCATGATCGAGCGCTACAAGGGCATGGTTCTGGCCGCTGAAGGCAAGATTCACCGTCTGGAAGATTGGGGCCGTCGTCAACTGGCTTACCCGATCCAGAAGCTGCACAAAGCCCACTACGTTCTGATGAACGTTGAGTGCCAGTCCGAAACCCTGGCTGAGATCGAGCACGCCTTCAAGTTCAACGACGCTGTTCTGCGTCACCTGACCATCAAACTGGATCGCGCCGTTACCGAAGCGTCCCCGATGATGAAGGACGAAAAGGCTAAGAACCTGCTGGATTCCCAGCAGCCGGCAGCCGAGGCCGAAGCTGCTGCCTGATAGGCAGGAGTGAAGGACTTGCAGAACCGTCTGGTATTGACCGCGACGGTCGAACGCGAAGAAGACCTGCGTTACACCCCTGCCGGTATTCCGGTAGTGGAAATGTGGGTTCGGCACCAGTCTAGACAGACTGCTGGCGGGTTCGAACGGGATGTGGCCTGTGAAATACAGGCCGTGCTGATTGGAGAAGACGCCCGGCGCATTGCCGGCAAACTGGCGGGAAACACGGTGACACTTACCGGCTTTCTGTCCCAGCGCAGTCTGAAGAATCCACGGTTGGTACTCAATATCGAATATGTTGAATTTGTAAAAGGTTAGTCAAAATGGCTCGTCAACTCTTCAAGCGCAAGAAGTTCTGCCGCTTCACGGCAGAAGGCATCAAGGAAATCGACTACAAATCCGTTGATCTCCTGAAAGACTTCATCGCCGAAAACGGCAAAATCATCCCGGCTCGCATTACCGGTACCAAGGCTCGCTACCAGCGTCAGCTGACCACTGCTATCAAGCGTGCTCGCTTCCTGGCTTTCCTGCCTTACACCGATCAACACTAAGCCGGGAAAGGACTTAAGATGCAAATCATTCTGCTCGAAAAAGTTGCCAACCTGGGTCAACTGGGTGATGTGGTAAAGGTTAAGAACGGCTACGCCCGTAACTTCCTGATCCCGCAAGGCAAAGCCAAGCGCGCTACCGAAGTCAACCTGAAAGAGTTCGAAGCGCGTCGCGCCGAACTGGAAGCCAAGCAAGCTGAAATCCTGGCCGATGCCAAGGTTCGTGCTGAAAAGCTGGTTGACGCTGTTATCACCATCGCGCAAAAAGCCGGTGTTGATGGCCGTCTGTTCGGTTCCGTGACCAATGTGGACGTGGCTGAAGCCGTGACTGCATTTGGCGTGGAAATCAAGCGTTTCGAAGTTCGTCTGCCGAACGGCCCGTTCAAGGCTATCGGTGAGTACGACATCGAAATCGCTCTGCACCACGACGTAGTATCCCCGATCAAGGTGGTTGTGGTCGGTCAAGCCTGATTCCCTTATCCGGAATTATGCTGCAAGAAAAAAGCCCGCTTCATGCGGGCTTTTTTCATGGGCTGACGGAATGTTTCCAGCGCAGTCCCAGGCCGGATGTACGCTATCAGGATCAAGAAGCATGATCTTTGCTTCAGTCTGCTTTCCATTTGTTGTTTCAGTTTTTTCCCATCAATTTGATATGGCATTTCCAATAAGCTCCCTGCTGTCCTTCTCAGGGCCGAGCATGCACCCGCCTTGCGGCAGGTTATCGGCCCCGTATTTGCAGTCAGGAGCATTGCCGCATGTCATCTCTCATCACCCATTGCAGTCGCTTCAGCCCCTGGCTGAGCGCGGCGCTACAGCAGGAAAACCCGGAAGAGCCTGTCGCGTTGACACAGCATGTCAATGCCGATGTCTGCATTGTCGGCGGTGGTTTCACCGGTTTGTGGAGCGCCATCCGTATCAAGGAAGCCAGTCCTGATACCGAGGTGGTCATTGTCGAGGCCAGACTGTGCGGCAGCGGGGCCAGTGGCCGCAATGGTGGTTTTGTGCTCAGCCTGTGGGCCAAGTACCAGTCACTGGCCAAGATGTGTGGCGAGGCCGAAGCCCTGCGCCTGTGCCAGCAATCGTCACAAGCCATCGTCGAGCTGGAAGCCTTCTGTCAGCAGCATGACATTGATGCCCAGCTGCGGCTGGATGGTTGGCTTTGGGCGGCAACCACGACTGCCCAGCGTGGGACCTGGGACAGTACGGTCAGCCGGCTGGAACAGCTGGGCCAGCATCCCTACCAACGGCTGGCCGCAGGTCAGGCCGCGCAGCTGAGTGGTTCAAGCCTGCATCTGGACGGGGTGTTCGAGCCGGTATCGGCGTCCATTCAGCCAGCCATGCTGGCACGTGGTCTGTTGCGCCACGCCCGTCAGCTCGGGGTCAAGGTATACGAGTCTTCCCCAATGGAACGGCTGGAAGGCGGTACTCCGGCACGGGTACAGTGCACGCATGGCAGCGTACGCGCCAACAAGGTGATTCTGGCCATGAATGCCTGGGCCGTGCAGTTTGCTGATATTCGCAAGGCCTTTGTCGTGGTTTCCAGCGATGTTGTCATCACCCGTCCCCTCCCTGAATTGCTGCAGTCCATCAGCTGGGTAAATGGCATGACCATTTCCGATAGCCGCATGCTGGTCCACTACTACCGCACAACCCCGGATGGCCGCATCGTTTTTGGCAAGGGCGGTGGCAATGAGCAACTGGTATATGGCGCCAAGCTGGCCGACAAGCTGGATGGCGCATCCGGTATCGCCGCCACCGTGGCCGCCCATTTGCGCCGCGCCTATCCAGGGGTGCAGGCAGCGGATATTGCCGGAAACTGGACCGGTCCCATCGACCGTACCCGTAATGGCCTGCCGCATTTTGGTGCGCTGTCGCAGCAGCCGAATATCTTCTATGCCATCGGCTATTCGGGCAATGGCGTCGGCCCTTCCATGCTGGGCGGCAAGATTCTCGCCGCACTGGCGCTGCAGCTGGACAACGAATGGTCGCGCTGTGGTCTGGTACATGGCCTGCAGCGCGATTTCCCACCCGAGCCCTTTCGCTATCTGGGGGGCCGGCTGGTGCGCCATGCGGTAGGGCAGGTCGATCTGGCTGCCGATGAAAACCGCCAGCCATCCTGGCTGATGCAGCAGCTATGCAAGCTGGCCCCTTCCGGCCTGTCGCCCACCAAGGCGGCTGCCTCCCATTCCCGCTAGATCCATCTGGAGAACCGCATGTCCTGCTCATCCGATCTGGAACAGATCCGCCAGGCGTTGACCGCCTATTACGAGGCCCTGTATTACGGCCAAGCGGAGAAACTGGAAGAAGCTTTCCACCCCGATGCCCTGTTGCTGGGTGATGTCCAAGGCGTCGAATCCCGGCTGGACCAGACGCAATACCACAGCCTGCTGCAAAACCGGCCTTCACCACATGCACAGGGTGCTCCCTACGGACTGCAGATCGGTGAAATCCGCTGCTGCGGCAATGCCGCCATGGCAGAGCTGCAAACACCACTGGCTGGGCGGGTCTTTACCGATTACGTCTCGCTGTTCAAGCGTCAGGGACGTTGGCGTATCGCTTTCAAGTTGTACTCACATCCGCAGTGAAATCTCGGCCATCCGTGCCGCAACGGCGGCCGGCTGCTCCCGCGTTGTTGTCCAATTTCCGGAGTACTCCAATGCATTCAAGCGAACTTGCGTCTGCGGCGCCGTCTCATGAAGACTCCGGCCTGCAGGTCCAACCTATTAGCGGGCTGGAAACGATAGGCATCATTTTCGGTACCAATATCGGGGCCGGCGTGCTGGGCATGGCCTTTGCCGCGCGCAAGACCGGCTATGTGCCGTTATTGCTGTGCCTGGCCATTACCTGTGTGCTGTGCACCATCACCATGCTCTATCTGACTGAGGTGGCGCTGCGTACTCGTGGTAATCGCCAACTCAGTGGCCTGGCCAGCCGTTATCTGGGTGGCGTGGGCGGCTGGCTGTTGTTTCTGGCGGTTGCAGCGAATAGTTTTGGTGCGCTGACGGCTTATATGGCGGGGAGTGGCAGTATCTTGCTGGATTTGCTGGGTGGGTATGGCATGAGCAAGGAGTTGGGCAGCATCCTGTTCATCGTGCCGTCGGTCGCGGTGTTATATCTGGGCCTGAAGGTGCTGGGGGCGGGCAATAAAGTAATCAGCATCAGCATGATTGTCATCATCCTGGCGCTGATCATGGCTTCCATCGTCAGTCAGGATGCGCGGCTAAGCAATCTGTGGCTCAGCCGCTGGCAGTATGTGGTGCCGGTGTTCAATCTGGCGGTATTCGTGTTTGGCGCGCAGTTCCTGGTTCCCGAGCTGGTGCGTGGCAATCTCTCCGCGCCACGCAAGCTGCCACGGCTGATCATGTGCGGCATGGCGCTGACCTTCGTCTTCGTCGCGCTGATTCCCGCTTCAGTCATTGCGCTGGTCGGCACGGACAACCTTACCCAGGTGGCCACGCTGAGCTGGGGCCGGGCGTTGGGGCAGTGGGCCTATTACACTGCCAATATCTTTGCCTTGCTGGCCATGCTGACTTCTTACTGGGGACTGGGGGGCTGTCTGTTCACCAATATCTTCGACCATTTCCGCCTGGGTAGCGAAACCCAGAAATCAAAACGGCTGCTGGTCTTGGTGATGGTGGCGCTGCCGCCCTTTTTGCTGGCCTATTCGGGCATTGCCAGTTTCGTCAATGCACTGTATTTCGCCGGTACGTTCGGTGGGGTGCTGATGGGTATCATCCCGGTCTTGCTGCTGAATGCGGCACGTCGTCGCGGCGATGCCCGCAGCGAGTTTGTCTGTGGCTGGTATGCCCACCGCAGTGTGCAGTGGCTGATTGTCGCCACCTTCTTCCTTGGCGGCGTGTATGCGGTGGTATCGCTGTTTGGCGTGCTGCCGGAGAGCTGGTAAGGCGGAGGGGGCAAGCCGGCCTGGTGTTGGGCCGGCTGTCGCTCGGGGTGAGGTTCAGTCGTCCTGCAGCACGATACGGGCGCGCAAGCCCGGAGCATCTGCTTCGGCAATGGCCAGCAGGCGATCGATATTGGGGTGCTTGCCCGGATGCAGGCGCGCATCGGCGGTATGTTCTGCATACAGTTGCAAGCCTTCCAGCGCGGCCGCCCGGTTGATGTGGCTGTGTTTCTTGATCAGCGCGTGATAAACCCGTACCGAGCCGGCGGTGCCCGGCTGGTTTTCCAGGCGCGTGAGTGCGGCGCCGGCGGCATCCAGCAGCACGATGGCGGCGATGCCATCGGTGGCGGGCAGTGTTTCCAGAATTTCCTTGAAGCTGGTGGTCATGATGTGTATGCCCTGGAGCGAGCTGTGTGCTGTTGGTGTCAGCTGAGGATGCTAGCACAGGATGGCAAGGCAAGGTTTGTTGCTGCCTGGCTTGCGCCAGGATGGTCAGGGAGTGCACTTTTATGGTGCATTTTGTGACGATTGGCGGGTGAATGGGCGTAACCGGATGGCTGTGGCTGCTGCGGATAGGAGTTGATTGTATTTATTATCAATAGCTTGCTATTTTAGGCATGGTTATTGCTAATATGTGCAGCAGTAGCTGGCGACGGGTGATTACCTGCTCTTTCTTGTAATCACCGTCCTGCGCCAGTCTGCAAAGGAGAAACCAGAGCGGCAAAGCCGCCACCGGCCGGTCTGGCCGAAGAGACCACTCTTCGGCCAGACGACCACCCTCGCTTGAGTGCAGGCGGGATTCAACCCGGCTGCACCCCCATCAGGTATTTTCGGCTCAGCGTCTTGAACAGCTCGCTACCGGCCACGCCCAGCATTTCAAACAGCACCATTTCCCGACTGACCAACACCGCACCGGCTGCCTGCATGCGCTGTAAGCCCAGTTGCTTGTCGCTATCGCGGCGGCTGGCCACGGCATCGGCCACCACGAATACCTGCTTGCCCTGAGCCAGTAATTGCAGCACGGTCTGCAATACACAGACATGGGTTTCCATGCCGCACACAATCACCTGTTTGCGTGCCAGCAGGCTGTCTGGCAGGCAGTCGGCGGCTACGCAGGAAAAGTGCAGCTTCTCCACCACCGTGGCCTGGGGGGCCGTGGCCAGCAGGCTGGCTTCGGTATGGCCCAGGCCGCGTGGGTATTGTTCGGAAAACACCACCGGCAGGCCGGTATCGTGAGCCACACCCACCATCCACCGGCTGGCTGCCAACATGCTGTCGGCCTGATCCACCGCCGGTAGCAGTTTGTCCTGGATATCCACCACCAGCAGGGTGGCCTGATCGATCTGCATCAGCATGTTTGTGTCTCCCTTTCTGTCATTTACAAGGCATACGCCCTTTGGCTGACAGGGTAATCCCTTGATGGGCGAAAAAGCCAGATGTGGCACTATGCCGCTTCAACATTCTTGGGACCGTCCACCTGCCATTGCAGTTCTGCAAGCGGGGGACGTGCGCAACCTGGCGTGGCAAGCCGACACAGAATCGCTGTCTGCGCCGTGGAGAGACTTCATGCTGCAAGGTGCTTACCGGCTGTTTCAACAAGCCATTGTCGAAGTGATCGACCCCAAGCGGGTGTTCACAGATCCGCTGTCCACCCTGGCTTACGGGACGGATGCGTCCTGTTACCGGCTGGTGCCGAAAGTCGTCATCCAGACCCATGACGAAGCCGAGGTACAGGCAGTGCTGGCCCAGGCTGCGGCCTTGAAATTGCCGGTGACTTTCCGCGCTGCCGGTACCTCTTTATCCGGCCAGGCGGTGAGCGATTCCATTCTGGTGGTGGCCAATCATGGCTGGAAAGAACTACAGGTACTGGATGAAGGGCGCGCCATCCGCCTGCAACCGGGGGTAATCGGCGCGGCGGCCAATGCCGCGCTGCTGCCGTTTGGCCGCAAAATTGGCCCCGACCCGGCCACCATCAACTCGGCGATGATCGGCGGCATTGTCAGTAACAACTCCAGCGGCATGTGCTGTGGTACGGCACAAAACACCTACCAGACCATCAAGAGCCTGCGGCTGGTGCTGGCCGACGGCACGGTGCTGGATACCGCCGATGCCGCCAGCGTGGCGGCTTTCCGCCAATCCCATGCAGGGCTGCTGGCCGGGCTGGGCGCGCTGGCCGCGCGTATCCGTGCCGATGCTGAGCTGGAAGCGCGTATCCGCCGCAAGTACAAGATGAAAAACACCACCGGCTACAGCCTGAATGCGCTGGTGGATTTTGTTGATCCGCTGGACATGCTGTTGCACTTGATCGTGGGCAGTGAAGGCACGCTGGCCTTTGTCTCGGAGGCGACCTACCACACGGTGGAGGAGCTGCCCAACAAGGCCTCGGCATTGGTGTTTTACCCCACCATCAAGGATGCTTGCGATGCCATCCAGCTGCTGGCGCAGCACAAGGATGTGGTGTCCTCGGCAGAGCTGCTGGACCGTGCCAGCCTGCGCTCGGTGGAAAACAAGGCCGGCGTGCCTGCCGAACTGAAAACGCTGGGCGATGAGGCTGCCGCCATCCTGATCGAAACCCGTGCCCGTGATGCGGTGGCACTGACGGCGCAGATCAACGCCATTTGCGGCTATATTGCCGCCATTCCCAATCTGTCCGGCATCCGTTTTACCGATGTGGCCGAGGAGTACACCCGGCTGTGGAATATCCGCAAGGGCATGTTCCCCAGTGTGGGGGCGATGCGCGCGGCGGAAACCACCGTCATCATCGAAGACGTGGTATTCCCCATCGAACATCTGGCCGAAGGCACGCTCAAGCTGCAGGCCTTGTTCCGCCAGTACCATTACGACGAAGCCATCATCTTCGGCCATGCGCTGGAAGGTAATCTGCACTTTGTGTTCACGCCCAATTTCTCTGGCGAAGCCGAAATCAAGCGCTACGAGGCCTTTATCGAGGACGTGTGCAAGCTGGTGGCAGTGGAATACGAAGGTGCGGTCAAGGCCGAGCATGGCACCGGCCGCAATATGGCGCCGTTTGTCGAGATGGAGTGGGGCCCGGCAGCCTACCGGATCATGCAGGAACTCAAAGCCCTGTTCGACCCGGATGGCATCCTCAACCCGGATGTGATCATCACCCACGACAAGCTGCTGCACATCCGTAACCTGAAGCCGATTCCCAGCGCCAATACGCTGATCGACAAGTGCATCGAGTGTGGTTTCTGCGAGGTGATGTGCCCCAGCCGCGCCATTACCCTGACCCCGCGCCAGCGCATTGTGGCCAACCGTGAAATGGCAGCGCTGGAGCAAAGCGGCAAGGACCAATCCCGGTTGGATGCGCTGCGTGAAAGCTACCAGTTTGCCGGTGATGAAACCTGTACCACCTGTGGCCTGTGCGAATCCGCCTGCCCGGTGGGTATCAATACCGGTGCGCTCACCAGCCAGTTGCGGCAGCAAAACCTGAGCGATACCGGCAGGGCGCTGGCCAATACCCTGGCCAGCAACTACGGCACCGCTACCGCAGGCGCGCGTCTTGGCCTGTTTGCCTTGCAGACGGTACAGGCGCTGACCGGTAATAGCGCAACCGGTTTGCTGATGCGCAGCCTGCGCCGCGTGGTGGGGCGCCGTATTCCGTACTGGACGCCATACTTCCCGCGTGCCGCCAGCAAGCTGCGGCTGGACAGCGGCAAACGTGGCGAGCGCAAGGTGGTGTATCTGCCATCCTGCCTGACCCGCACCTTTGCTCCGGCCAAGCTGCAGCCGGATCAGCGCCCGCTGAATGAGGTGGTGGCTTCGGTGCTGGGCAAGGCCGGTTATGAGATTCTTTACCCGCAGCAGATGGACGGCCTGTGCTGCGGTACGCCGTTCAAGTCCAAGGGCGCGGTGGATGCGGCCGCCAGCAAGCTGTCCGAGCTGGAAGCGGCCTTGCTGCAGGCCAGTGACAATGGCCGCTGGCCGGTGATTGTCGACAATGGCGTGTGTACCGCCAGCATGCTGGAAGGGCTGCAGGACAAACGGCTGCAGGTGTATGACGTCACCCGTTTTGTCCACGAAGTGGCCGCCGAGCATTTGCAGTTCACCCCGCAGCAGGAAAGCGTGGCGCTGCATGTGGTGTGCTCCATGCGCAAGACCGGCCAGGCCGCCATGCTCAATGCGCTGGCCAAGCGCTGTAGCAGCAGCGTCATCGAACCGCAGGGCATCACCTGCTGTGGTTTTGCCGGTGACAAGGGCTTTAGCCATCCAGAACTCAACAGCAGTGCGCTCACCGGCCTCAAAGCCCAGGTGAAGGACTGCGGCAGCGGCTTCTCCAATAGCGTTACCTGCGAGATCGGCCTGTCGGCCAATTCTGGCATTCCTTACCAGAACCTGATGTATCTGGTGGACAAGGCCTGCCGCAGCCGCTAGCTGCACGCGCGGCAGGCAACAGCAACAGCCCCGTTTTCAGCAATGAAACGGGGCTGTTGTCTGGCGAATCTGCTTGTTAAACAGCCATGCTATTTGTAATGATGTCATGCTATCTGGTCCGGACCGGCTTACAGGAGCATTGCCGCATGTCATTTCATATCCGCCGTATCGAGCCGGACGACGCCGCTGCCATGGCACAGCTGCAATCCGCTCCGGGCGTGGTGCGCCATACCTCGCAGCAGCCTTATCAGTCGGCAGCAGACTGGCAGCACAAGCTGCAACAGCTGTCCTCATCCTGTCACTGGCTGGTGGCCTGTGATGCTGCTGACGAGGTGATTGCCAGCGCCGGGCTCACCATTCTGTCGCAGGCGCGTTGCCGCCATGTGGCGGACATATTCCTGGTGGTTCGTGACGAATGGCAGGGCCAGGGCGTGGGGTGCGCACTGATGCAGGCCTTGCTGGAGCTGTCCGACAACTGGCTGGGGCTGATCCGGCTGCAATTGATGGCCCAGCAGGACAACCAGCGTGCTATCGCGTTGTACGAGCGCTTTGGCTTCCAGCATGAGGGCGTGGTGCGGCAGGATATCCTGCAAGACGGGTGCTATGTGGACAGCGTGGTGATGGCACGGCTGCATTGGCCGGCGGGAGGGCAGGCATGAGCTCGTATCACATTCGCAAACCTGGCCCGGCTGACGCGGCGGCATTACGCGCTCTGATGAGCGATCCCTCCTGTTATGGCAATACGCTGCAGCTGCCTTATCCGTCAGTGCAATTGTGGCAGCAGCGGCTGGTCGGCCAGGATCCGCTGCATCATGCCTTGCTGCTGGAAAGCGCCGATGGCCAAGTGATTGCGCATGGCTCTTTGTGGCGGGAAAGTGTGCCACGGTTGGCGCATGGTGCCAGCCTGGGCATGGCGGTCCGGCGTGATTGGCAAGGGCTGGGCGTAGGTTCTGCCTTGTTGCTGGCGCTGCTGGATCTGGCTGATAACTGGCTGGGGCTGCATCGGGTAGAGCTGACGGTATTTGCTGATAATGCCGCCGCGCTGGCGCTGTATCGCAAATACGGCTTTGTGGAAGAGGCCAGGCTACGTGCCTACGCCTTACGCGCGGGCCGCTATGAAGATGTATTGAAGATGGCCCGGCTGCGTCCTGCGCCACTGCATGGCGCGGCGTAAGCAAGGGACAAAAAAATAACGCCATCGACAGATGGCGTTTTCAATGACACAACAAAGGAGTTTGCTGTCTGCCCCTGACGGCAGTGGCCTGCTGATGCATGGCAGGCCCTGAAGAAACTTCAACAGAGTGTCAACATTATCCAATCTGCCCGGCAAGCTGTCCTTCATCATTCGGACATGAAGCGGTAATATTGCGACGTATCTGATTAATATAAAGAAAAAGCGCAAATTGCTCGCGCTTTGCTCCCTTACAGGGCAAGGGCAGGGGATCGGGAATAGATAGGAAGGCTGCGGATTTTAAAACTTGATCGACAGGCTCGGCTTGGCCGAGTCCTGTACCATCATCCCCAATGACCTGGCAGCAGCCAGAGAAAAAGCGCAGCCATGCTGCGCTTTTTCCTTGTCTGTACTGTGAACGGACTGGCTATTTACACGTCCTGCCCTTCAATAATGCCGTCATGAGTGGCCGAGGACTGGGGCAGAATCAGGTTCAGCGCCATGGCCAGAATCGAGCACAAGCCAACCCCGGCCAGTTCCAGCCCGCCCAGTTTCAGGGTCAGGCCACCGATACCGGCGGTCAGCACCACCGAGATGATCACCAGATTGCGCGGTTCCATCAGGTCTACCTTGGCTTCAATCAGCGTCTTCAGGCCAATGGAGGCGATGGTGCCAAACAGCAATACCATGATGCCGCCCATTACCGGCATGGGGATGGATTGCAGCAGGGCATTGAATTTGCCAAAGAAGGCCATGCAGATGGCAAACACCGCAGCCCAGGTCATGGTGACCGGGTTGAAGTTGCGGGTAATCATTACCGCACCGGTGACTTCAGCGTAGGTGGTAACCGGCGGGCCGCCGATCAGGCCAGCCAGGCACACGCCCAGGCCATCACCCATCAGGGTGCGATGCAGGCCGGGGGTCTTGGTGAAGTCCTTGCCAGTGACGCCGCCAATGGCCATCACGCCACCGATGTGCTCGATGGACGGGGCAATGGCTACCGGCAGCATAAACAGGGCGGCAGACCAGTTGATTTCCGGGCTGTGGAAGACCGGTGCGGCAAACCACGGTGCGTTGGCCAGCTTGGCAAAGTCCACCATGCCCATGAAGGCGGCGGCGATATAGCCTACGGTCACACCGGCCAGAATCGGCACCAGCTTGAACATGCCACGGGCGTAAATGGACACGATGATGGTGGTCGCCAGCGAAATGGCAGCCAGCAGCATAGAGGTTTCATACGGCATGATCTGCTTGCCGCCAGCCTGGCCCATGGCCATGCCGGAAGCGGCCGTGGCCACGGACAGGCCGATGATCATGATCACCGGGCCAATCACCACTGGTGGCAGCAGCTTGTTGATCAGGGCCATGCCGCGCCAGCGCACGATGGCGGCAAACACGAAGTACATGAAACCGGCGGCAAACAGGCCGAACATGGTGGCACCCTGACCCCAAGTATGGATGGAGTAGATGATGGGGCCGATAAAGGCAAACGAGCTGCCCAGAAAAATAGGCACCTGACGGCCGGTACACAGCTGGAACAGCAAGGTGCCGATGCCTGCGCCGAGCAAGGCCATGGCAGGGTTGAGGCCGGTCAGCAGCGGAACCAGAACCAGTGCGCCAAAGGCGACAAACAGGATCTGGGCGCCGGAGATGGCCACCTTCACGTGTTGGAACATAATGGGAATTCCCTGTTTTTGTTGAAATTAATAATGCGGCCTGACGCTGACTCAGACCGTGCAATACATGATGGCCTGGGCAATGATGTTGTTCTGCTCCCGTGCCAGCACGCTGTGTTGCCTGAAGTCCTGCACCATGGCCTGTACCCGTGAGTAGGTATCAAAGTTGGGTAGCGGGCGATAAGCAATGTCCACGCCAAGCCGCGCCGCCACTTTCTTGACGGTAGTGGGCTTGATGCACACATGCACATCGGGCTGGCTATAGGCCAAAAAGCAGCTCACCACCGGCCACTTGGCCGGATTGGCATTGCCATCATTGCGACACAGCTGCAGCACTTCGACAAAGTCGGAAAAACTATCCGGGCCAAACTGGTGCAGCAGGCGGTACAAGGCCTGCACAAACGGCACATGCACATCGCGAAAGCCCAGATAGTTGCGAAAGGCCATCTTTTCGAAGGTGCTGACCGTGGTGCTGCGGCCGATGATCTGGCGGCAGGTTTCGCTGATGGCGGCATACTGGCCGTCTGCCAGCGCCTGCTGCATGGTCTTTGCGCTCAGCCCTTGCTGACACAGGGTGATGACGCTGTCCACGCTGCGGTGTTTTCTGGCCAGCGCCAGCCAGGCTTCATCCTGCAGACCGTCGGGAAAGCGCAGCAGAAAATCCTGATCAATCGCCTGATGGGGACTCAACACGGTAAGCCTTCCTTGTGCATGGGGCTGGGGTGGCATCGCCTGCAAAAAACGCCGCTACTTCGATTGAAGGTGAGCGGCGTGTTGTTGGCATGGGCAGGACTCAAATGTGCTTGGTGCCGAAAATCTTGTCACCGGCATCACCCAGTCCCGGAATGATGTAGCCGTTTTCATTCAGATGGCTGTCCAGCGAGGCGGCGTACAGCTGCACGTCCGGATGCGCATCGTTGACCACTTTCACGCCTTCGGGCGCTGCGACCATCACCACGGCCTTGATCTGCTTGCAGCCTTTGCGCTTGAGCAGTTCGATGGTGGCTACCATGGAGCCGCCGGTGGCCAGCATCGGGTCGATGATGATGGCAATGCGTTCGTCCAGGCTGTCGACAAATTTTTCGAAATAGGACACCGGCTCCAGCGTTTCTTCATTGCGGGCCAGGCCCACTACGCTGATTTTGGCCGAGGGGACCAGATCAAGCACACCGTCCAGCATGCCGATACCCGCGCGCAGGATGGGAACGACCGTGACTTTTTTGCCCTTGATTTGCTGTACGTCGATCTTGCCGCACCAGCCGTCGATGGTGGTGGCTTCCAGTTCGAAGTCGCGTGTGGCTTCATAAGCCAGGAGACGGGCCAGCTCTTGCGTGAGCTGGCGGAATTTCATGGTGCTGATATCACCCTCGCGCAGCAGGCCGAGTTTGTGCTGTACCAGCGGATGGTTGACTACATGGATATTCATTTTTTTGTTCCCAACCTTGCGAAAAAGCTGCCGATGCCGGTCTTGTGAACCGCAATGGCAGCTTGTTTCAGATATGCGAAACCGGCCTTGTTGCCATGGCCGGTCTTTGAATGAGGTATGGGGCGGTATTCTACCGCTTTTCCCAGCTGGAAATCCATGGAATTAACCCTGAGGCCGGCAGTGGGGCAGAGCAGATATAGCCTTGTACCGACTGGCAACCCAGCTCGCTGAGCACCGATAGATCGCCAGCATCCTCCACCCCCATGCCAATGGTCTGCAAGCCCTCAGCCTTGCCCAGTGCCAGCGCCTCACCCAATATGGCGCGCAGGTGCTGGTTGCCCCCGGCACCATGGACAAAGGCCCGGTCGATTTTCAGTCCGCTGAAATGGTTGGATTTGAGCTTGTCGGTCAGGCCCACGCCAATACCGAACTCATCCACCATCACGCCAAAGCCAGCCTGACGCAGGGTGGCCAGCTGCACATCAGCCACCGACCAGTGCTGACGCAAAGTGTTTTCCGAGAACTCCAGGGCCAGATTGGCAGGCTTAAGTCCGGCCAGCCGGGTTTTCTGGCTCAGGTGTCCTGTCAGCTGCGGGTCTGCCAGCAACTGGGCAGACAGGTTGATCGACACATTCAACTCAAAACCCTGATCCAGCCAGTCACGGCAGGCGTACAGCGTTTTTTCCAGAATCAGTTCGGTCAGCTCGCGAATCATGCCGCGTTCTTCCATCACCGGAACAAAAGTGATGGGAGAAAGCACACCCAGCGCCGGGTGACGCCAGCGCGCCAGCGCTTCGGCCCCAACGACGCGGCGCGTCTGGACATCGACAATCGGCTGGAAATACGGAACCAGCTGGTCATTGACCAGTGCCTTCCAGATTTCATCAATCGGCATGGCCGTGCCGTTATCCGCGCTCAGCGGGCTGGCTGGATGATCTGGAGGTGCGAAAAAGCCGTCTGTCTGGGAGGAGGTCATGTCGTCTGTGTGGTCCGCAAGGGAAAGGGCAGGGTGCCGCCAGTGTGGTCTGTTATCTGTGAATTGTAAGACAGCTAATTCCAAGTGGATATGCTGGCACCCGTTTGCCGCATAAAAAAACCCGGCCAGGCCGGGTTTTGCATACAGGTCTTGAAGCTTTTGCTTACAGACCTTCCAACACCTGCTGCAATTCGCCGGACTGATACATTTCGTACATGATGTCCGAACCACCAATGAACTCGCCCTTTACATACAGTTGCGGGATAGTCGGCCAGTTGGAGAACTCCTTGATGCCCTGGCGGATTTCCGCGTCCTGCAGCACGTCAACGGTCTTGATGGTTTCCACGCCACAGGCTTTCAGGATTTGCACTGCACGCGAAGAGAAGCCGCACTGCGGAAACTGGGCCGTACCTTTCATGAACAGCACAACCGGATTTTCGGTGACGGTCTGTTTGATGATTTCCTGGGTATCCATGGGGAATTCCTTGCTGTGAACGGGCCGGCACCGGGCTGGCCCTTGAATACTTGACTGAATCGATGGGTTATTGTACGTAAGCGCGCCGTCGTGGTCAATTTGCCTGATTACGGGCGCGCAGTTGCTGCAGAAACAATTCGGCCTGGCCGTCATACAAGGCATGGCGGTTCATGAAGCGCGATACGTTGGCCGCCATCAGTGCCGTGGCCATCAGCGGAATGATCATGGTGGAAGAAGAAGATGTCATTTCCATCACGATGACAAAACCGGTCATCGGGGCGCGTGTCATGCCAGAAAAAAATGCCACCATGCCCAGCAGCACCATGGCCGCCTGCGGCAGGGCGGGCAGCAGCAGCGACAGGTTGAGGCCAAAGCCGGCACCCACGGCCAGCGAGGGGGCGAACATGCCGCCAGGTGCGCCGCTGATATAGGTGATCACCAGTGAAACCAGCTTGAGAATGCCGTATTCCTGCATGCTGCTGCCGCCACCCTCGATGATTTCCTTGGCTCGGAAATAGCCGGTGCCAAACGTGATGCCGTCACTGGCAATGCCGATGACGGCCAGCAGCAAACCGCAGCCAATGGCAAACAAAATGGGATAGTGGCTGCGCCAGCCATGCAGCGGGCCGGGCAGGCGTTCGGCCAGCACCAGGATGATGCGCGATGTCAGCCCGCCGATGATGCCGCCGATAATGCCGCATACCGGAATGGCCATCCAGCCGGCGCGCAGATCCAGCGCTACCGATACCACACCGAAATAGTTGTAATCGCCAAGCACGGCAATGGCGGTAATACCCGCCAGAATCACCGACAGCAGGATGGTGGAGCTGGCACGCTGGTCGAAGGTGCGGCCCATTTCCTCAATGGCAAACACGATGCCTGCCAGCGGGGTGTTGAACGCAGCGGCCACGCCTGCTGCCGCGCCCGCCAGGATAAAGCTGCGTGCCACGCCTTCATGCCGCAACGCGGCTTCGCGATTGAGTGAATACTTGATGGCTGCCCCCACCTGCACGATGGGGCCTTCATAGCCCATGGTAGAACCACAGCTGACACCGATCAGCGTCAGCACCATCTTGCCCACCGCTGCACGCATGGTAAGGATGCGTGCACGCAAGGCATGCATGCCCGGCTGCATGGCGATGATGGTTTGGGGAATGCCGCCGCCGCCTGCGCCTTCAAAAAAGGTGCGCAGCAGCCACACCGACAAGCCCAGCCCGGCCGGGGTAATCAGCAGTGCCCACAGCGGAGATTGGTCGTATATCTGGTAGAACAGCGCGTGTGACAGATGGCTGCCATTGGCAAACACGGCAGCCACCAGGCCAATGAGAATGGCGGCGATCCAGATTGGGGCCCGACGCCGCCACAATGCAATGGACAGGTACAGGTATCTCAGGCGGCGACTGGCGCGCAGGCCGTGCTGGCCCAGGTGCCGGGCGACTCTGGAGTCGGACATGGGGGTGGAAACTCCGTGGGGTTATCAAGTGAGCAGCAAAGCCGAAACGCAAATCATTCATGATTAAACAGTATTTTCGACTTTGCTAATACTCAATGATAAGGTCAATGGCCTTTTCTGACCAGAACCGCAGCGAAGAAACCGTCAGAATTGTGCAAATGTGGCTTCAATTGCAGATAATCGCCGATTTGCAGCGGGATTTTCTGTTCGGCCAGTGCTTCATCCATGGGCAGCAGGCTGAAATCCGGATGCGCGGCCAGGAAGGCTTCCACGATGTCGCGGTTTTCCTGCGGCAGCAGGCTGCAGGTGGCATACACCAGGCGGCCACCAACTTTGACCAGACGGGCGGCGGAAGCCAGGATAGCGGTTTGCTTGATGTTAAGCTCGGCCACGCTGTCCGGGTTTTGACGGAATTTCAGATCCGGATTACGACGCAGGGTACCCAGGCCTGAGCAGGGGGCATCCACCAGTACACGATCAGCCTTGCCAGCCAGGCGTTTTACCTTGCTGTCGTTTTCATGTGCCAGCAGTTGCGGGTGCACATTGGACAGGCCGGAGCGGGCCAGGCGCGGCTTGAGGTTGGCCAGGCGTTTTTCCGATACGTCAAAGGCGTACAGGCGACCACTGGAAGCCATTTGTGCGCCCAGCAGCAGGGTTTTGCCGCCGGCACCGGCGCAGAAATCCACCACCATTTCACCACGGCGCGCGCCGGTAATCAGGCCCAATAGCTGGCTGCCTTCGTCCTGCACCTCGATGGCACCGGATTGGAACAGCTCGTATTTGGTCAGCGCGGGCTTGCTCTGCAGGCGGATACCGATGGGCGAATAGGGCGTCGGCTCGCACGGCATGCCGTCAGCGCGCAGACGGTCGATAACTTCGTCGCGCTTCATCTTCATGGTGTTGACGCGCAGGTCGAGCGGGGCGGGTTCCATCAGGCCCAGGCCCAGTGCCAGTACGTCTTTCGGGTCTTTTTCTGCCAGCCGCTCGATCACCCATTCTGGCAACTCGGCGGCTACCGACAGATTTTCTTCTAGGGTTTTGCCCTTGATGCCACCCAGCCATTCGCGTTCGCCAGCGCTGGTGCAATCGGCCATTTCCTTGATGTTGAGCTTTTGCAGACGCATCAGCGCCACCATGGCCAGACGGCGCGGGGTGGCTTTTTCCGGGGCGATGAGGGCGCGGAACTGGATCAGGCGGCGCAGACAGCCAAAGGCGGTTTCGGCAATCAGGTGGCGGTCGTTGGAACCCAGCTTCACGTTTTCACGGAAGTAGGCGGACAGCACGGCGTCAGCCGGGCGGTCGAAGCGGGTCATCTGGCCGATGACGGTTTCGATATGTTTCAGTTGGCTATGGCTGATATTCATTAACGGTTATTCCGGGTCATGGGGCGCGCGGGCAGGCGCCATTGCTCGGTGCCGTCAACATTGATCAGCACGGCGCGCAGTTCTACCCGCTTGCTTTTGTCGATGCGCGAAATGCGCACCGGCAGGTTGGAGAAATCCGGAGCCAGCCAGAATTCGGTGATGTCATCCTCGCCCTTGGCGCGGAATACAATCACCCGGATCTTGCCGGAGCCGGTGTCATAATCGGTTTCACCACTGGGGGTCATCGGATAGTCGTAGACCTTTTTCCCGGTGGTGATCTGTAGCGGGGCACTCCCCAGCTGGCCGCCCTTCAGGCCCAACTGCAAAGCCAGACTGAATACATCCTGTGCGCCTGCCCGCAGTGCTACTTCCTTGTCGCCCTGATCACCAAAGTGCAACACACCGGCTGCATGGTCAAAACGGGCAGACTCCTTGGCTTCTTGACCTACCCAGGCTTGCAGGCTGTCCGGTTGCAGGCCGTGCTGGTTTAACTGCCCTTGCGAAACATAGCGCCGATTCCCGCCGATAACCGGGTTGAAGCGAATCTCCAGCGTGTAGTGGTGGCCATCGTGTTGCCAATCCAGACCGCCGCCGCCCACCATCGCACCATTATAGAAGGTCTGGTAGCCAAGCTTGGCCCGTGCCGGAAAACGGTGCAGCGAACTGACCGGGTACAGATAACCGGCTGGTTTGTCGGTACTGCTGGTCACCGGCGTGCTGGCGGCTTCTGCCTTGGCCTGTTTTTCCAGTTTTGCCGCAGCATCTTCCGCCGTGCTTGCACTGGCGGCTGCGGTTTTGTCGGTTTCCGTCACTGGCTGGCTGGCATCTGCCACCGCTGACGGATTGTCTGCCTGTTTGTCCGCTGCCGGCGCCGCCTTGGCCAGCGGGCCGGAGGTATCGCGTTTGGGCTTGCGCTTTTTCGCTGCCGGATGATGCGACACCGAGCCTGCAGCAGGGCCAAGCGGTAGCAGTCGGGCAGTCGGTACTGCGGGTGCTTGCTGGGCTTCCAGCGCCAGTGCCTGCATCTTGACGTCGATCTTGCGTAGCGCCTGATCCGGCGGCAGTTCGATGACGGCATCGGGCAGCAGGCCGGAGCCCAGCATGGCCAGATGCACCAGGATAGAGGCCAGTAGGGCGAGCACAAAGACCCGCAGCGGTTTTTTCATGCCGATGACGGCTTATGGTGCCGGTGCCATCAGGCTGCTGGCCGGTTGTGTCGGCGAGGCAACCCGGCCATCGACAATGCTCAGTTCATCGGCCACAAAGCGGCGCACGGCAGCCGGGTAAAGCTGGTGTTCCAGTTGCAGTACCCGTGCGGCCACGCTGTCCGGCGTGTCATTTTCCAGCAGGCTGACCACACCTTGCGACACGATGGGGCCGTGATCCAGCTCGGCGGTGACAAAGTGCACGGTGCAGCCCGCCACCTTGCAGCCCATTTCCAGCGCCCGTGCATGAGTGTGCAGGCCGGGAAACGCAGGCAGCAGCGAGGGGTGGATATTCAGCATGCGGCCTTCGTAGCGGCGGGTGAAGTCTGCCGTCAGGATGCGCATGAAACCAGCCAGCACGACCAGATCGGGTTGATAGCCGTCTATCACTTGCGCCAGCTGTGCATCAAATGCTTCACGGCTGGCATAGGCCTTGTGGTCCACCACGGCTGTGGCAATGCCACGCTCGGCAGCCCAGGCCAGGCCAGCGGCGTCCGGGCGATTGGACAGCACGGCGGCAATACGCGCGCCCGCGATATTGGCGTCGACAATGGCCTGCATATTGGAGCCACGGCCGGAAATCAGGATGACGATATTCTTCATGGGTCAACATGTCTGCGGCAACCACAATGCTTGCCGGTAAAAAAACAAGCGCCGCCAGCAGTGCTAGCGGCGCCGTTTGGTGTCACTGCCGGACTCAGGAAATCTGGGTCTGGTGTTCGTCACCGTTGCGGGCGCGCACCGTGCCCAGGCGATGTACGGTTTCGCCTTCCTGCTGCAGCAGGGCAGTGGCAGCAGCCACATGCTCTTCGGCCACAATCACCACCATGCCGATGCCACAGTTGAAGGTGCGGTACATTTCCTGGCTGTCCACATTGCCTTCTTTTTGCAGCCACTGGAACAGCTTGGGCAGTTCCCAGCTGCCAGCATCCAGCTGGGCAACCACATTGTCCGGCAGGACGCGCGGGGTGTTTTCCGTGATGCCGCCGCCGGTGATGTGGGCCATGCCTTTTACCGGCAGGGTTTGCATCAGCTTGAGCAGCGGTTTCACGTAAATGCGGGTCGGGGCAATCACGGCATCGCGCAGGCTCTTGTCGCCATCAAAAGCGGCGTCCAGATCCGGCTGGGCGCGGTCGATGATCTTGCGAACCAGGCTGTAGCCATTGGAATGCACACCGTTGGAACCCAGGCCCAACACCACGTCACCCGGAACGATGGTACGGCCAGTGATCACTTGGCTTTTTTCCACTACGCCAACCGCAAAGCCGGCCAGATCGTATTCGCCCACCGGATACATGCCCGGCATTTCGGCGGTTTCGCCGCCGATCAGTGCACAACCGGCTTGTTCGCAACCGGCGGCAATGCCTTTGATGACGTCGGTGGCTTGCGGTACATCCAGCTTGCCGCAGGCAAAGTAATCCAGGAAGAACAGCGGCTCGGCACCCTGAACCAGGATGTCGTTCACGCTCATGGCCACCAGATCGATACCGACGGTGTCGTGGCGATTCCAGTCAAAGGCGAGTTTCAGCTTGGTGCCCACGCCATCGGTGCCGGATACCAGGACGGGCTCTTTGTACTTTTTGGAAATTTCCACCAGTGCGCCGAAACCGCCGATACCACCGAGAACTTCCGGGCGCATGGTGCGCTTGGCATAGGGCTTGATGTTTTCGACGAGCGCGTCGCCGGCGTCGATATCCACGCCTGCATCACGGTAACTGAGGGACTGGGTGCTCAAGGTAAACTCGCTTTCTGCTAACTTGAAGTATTTTCACGTCAAGCTTTCGCTGATGCGAAAGCACTGTATTTTAACTGAATTTCCTGGGGAAAGCTGCGCTTAGTTTGCATCTGTCGGTCAGAAAGCGGCACAAGCGGGTAGGGATGGGCGGCAAAATGCATGCGGGCATGGCCGCAGACGGTTGGCGCGCCTGTGCTCTGGCGGGGGCGGTTGGCGATTTTATACAACAATAAGCACTAAACAAATACCATGCAGCGGTTTCGCCAAGCGGGCATCTCAGCGTAAAATCGCAGTCTGACTTCAACCGGCCCACACGACCTTACTCTTGGACCAGCTAGTACTAGATCTGACCCCCACTCCGCTGCCGGCTTTCGACAATTTCCTGGCCCAGCGCAACCGCGAGGTGATTACCGCCCTCACGGCGGAGGATGGCGAGCGCTTCATTTATCTGTGGGGTGAACCCGGCAGCGGCAAGACGCATCTGTTGCAAGCCTGGATTGCCCATGCCGAGCGGCTGGGGCGCGCCTCCATTTATCTGGATGGCCAGAACGAGCATCTGCCGGACTTTGCCCGCGAAGCCAGCTTCATTGCGGTGGACCACGTTGACGACCTGGCCCCGGACGACCAGATCACCCTGTTCTCCTTTTATAACTCGCTGAAGGAAAGTGGCGAGGGCCGCTTGCTGATGGCCGGGCGCAAGCCGCCGATGGCCGCAGCGGTGCGTGACGATCTGCGCACTCGCCTGGGCTGGGGACTGGTGCTGGAGGTAAAAGCCCTGTCCGATGACGACAAGCTGGCCGCACTGCGCACCCATGCCGCCAACCGCCAGCTGGCCATTGCCGACGATGTGTTCCGTTATCTGCTTACCCACTGGCGGCGCGACCTGTCCAGCCTGATCGGCATGCTGGACATGCTGGACCGCTATTCGCTGGCGTTGCGCCGCCCGATCACCGTGCCGCTGGTGAAAAACGTTTTGCAAACCGCGAGTTCTTCCGACACATGACCCAAGCACGCAATCTGGCCCTGTTCGACCTGGACAATACCCTGCTGATCGGCGACTCCGATTTCGAATGGCCGCGTTTCCTGATCAAGCGCGGCATTGTCGACCAGGCTTACTACGACCACCGCAATAATCATTTCTACGAACAGTACAAGGCCGGTACGCTGAATATCGGCGAATATCTGGAATTTGCGCTGGAGCCGCTCACCCGTTACGACAACGCGGAACTGGCAGCGCTGCATGCTGCTTATATGGATGAGCATATCCGCCCCATCATTCCGCAAGCTGCGCGCGACTTGCTGAACCTGCACCGGGCGCAGGGCGATGAAATCCTCATCATCACCGCCACCAACCGCTTCATCACCGGCCCCATCGCCGCTGAACTGGGCGTGGATGACGAACACCTGATCGCCATCGACCTGGAACAGACCGCCGATGGCCGCTACACCGGCAAGCACACCGGCGTACCCAGCTTCCAGGCCGGCAAGATCATCCGGCTGGAAATGTGGCTGGCAGAGCGCAGCCAGACGCTGGCCAGCTTCGGTCGCAGCTTTTTCTACAGTGATTCGCACAACGACCTGCCGCTCTTGTCCATTGTCAGCAATCCGGTAGCGGTGGACCCGGACGACACTCTGCGCCAGCATGCCACCGCGCAGGGCTGGCCCATCATCAGCCTGCGCGGCTGAAATAGCTCATCAATAGTTCAGACAGTCTGGCTACGGCCAGACTGTTTTTGTATGGAGAGATGATATGGAGCAACTGCAAGCATTCCTGGCCCGCGCCGAAGCGCTGCTGTCCCGTCTGGAACCCTTGCTGCCACCGGCCCGGCCCGAGCCGGACTGGAGCGCCCCGGCCTACCGTTGGCGGCGTCAGGGCATGGCCGGCTGGCTGGAAAGCGTATCCGAACCACATACCCTGCCGCTGGCACGGCTGACCCATATCGACAATCAGCTCAAGCTCTTGGTGCGCAATACCCGCCAGTTTGTCAAAGGCAAGCCTGCCAATAATGTGCTGCTGACCGGCGCGCGCGGCACCGGCAAATCCTCGCTGGTGAAGGCCCTGCTGCCTGAGTTTGCCGACAAGGGCCTGCGCATTATCGAGGTGGACAAGGATCATCTGTCCGATCTGGCCCAGATCATGGCGCTGGTGGCCGGACGCAAGGAGCGCTTTATCCTGTTTTGCGATGACCTGTCGTTTGAAGATGGCGACGATGCCTACAAGGCGCTGAAGACGGCGCTGGATGGCGGCCTGGCGCGGCGGGCAGAAAACATGCTGGTGTATGCCACCTCTAACCGCCGCCACCTGATGCCGGAAAAACACAGCGAAAACCGTGAAGGCTGGGTCAGTGATGGCGAAATCCATCCGGGCGAAGCCATCGAGGAGAAGGTGTCGCTGTCCGATCGCTTCGGCCTGTGGCTGTCGTTTTATCCCTTTGATCAGGACGCTTACCTCGCCGCCGTCCAAACCTGGCTGGAGCACTTTTCCCTGCCCATGGACAAAGAGGCCGAACGCGCGGCATTGCAATGGAGCCAGCTGCGTGCCAGCCGTTCTGGCCGCGTGGCCTGGCAGTTTGCCAACGACTGGGCCGGGCGCAGTGCCAAGGAACGCAAGGCGGAGTTGGGCAAGTGAGCGTGGCTGCTACCACGGCCATGCCGCCGCAGCACAAGGCGCGCGGCATTCTGCTGTACAGCCTGGCCATTTTTTTGCTGGCGGTGATGGATGCCAGCGCCAAGTGGCTGACCCATGGCTATCCGGTGGGGGAGATCATCTTCTTCCGCTCGCTGTTTGCCCTGCCCATCCTGCTGGTATTGGGGCTGCACCACAGCAGTGCACCGGCCCGGCTGCTGGCTACGGCCCATCCGTGGCGGCATCTGCTGCGCGGCCTGGTGGTGCTGGTTACCATCGTCACTTTCTTTATTGCCTTGCGCCATTTGCCCTTGGCTACGGTAACGGTGATCACCCTGTCCAATCCGGTGTTCATGCTGCTGCTCAGCCTGGTGTGGCTGGGCGAAAAAGTGGGGCGACGGCAATGGCTGGCGGTGGCACTCGGTTTGCTGGGGGTGCTGGTGGTGTGTGGCTGGTCCGGCCTGCAGTTCAATATGTACAGCCTGCTGGCGGTGGGCTCGGCCTTGTCTTATGCACTGGCCTCGCTGCTGACGCGGCAGCTGTCGGCCACCGACAGCCCGGCCACCATTGCCATGCTGGGGACATTGATCATGCTGCTGGTCAGCGCCCTGACCGCAGGCAGTGACTGGCAGCTGCCCGGCTGGGGTGATTGGCTGGTGCTGCTATTGCTGGGCCTGAGCGGCGGGCTGGCCAATTTCGTCAACGCCCTGTCGCTGCGTTATGTGCAGCTGTCAGCAGTGGCCCCGCTGGAATACAGCATCCTGTTGTGGGCGGCAGGGTTGGGCTATCTGTTTTTTGGTGAATTGCCCGGCATCACCACCTGGCTGGGCGGTGCACTCATCATTGCCAGCGGTGTAGTGGTAGCCCGAGAGAAACATTAAGGCAGACAACAACAATCATGCATTCCGACAAGAAAATCATCGAAGTGGTGGCCGGTGCGCTGATGCGTCTGGACGGCAGCTTCATGCTGGGCAGCCGGCCCGAAGGCAAGCCTTATGCCGGTTACTGGGAATTTCCCGGTGGCAAGGTGGAACCGGGCGAAAGCGCCATGCAGGCGCTGGTGCGCGAGCTGCAAGAAGAAATGGCCATTACGGTAACCCATGCCACGCCCTGGCTGACCCGGGTGCATCATTACGAACACGCTTCGGTACTGCTGCGTTTCTTCCGGGTGTGGGATTGGCAGGGTGAGCCGCAGCCGCAGGAGAGTCAGCAGTTTGCCTGGCAAGCACCGGGCCAGACCAGCGTCGAGCCCATGCTGCCCGCCAATGGCCCGATTCTCAAATCTCTGCAACTGCCCGCGCTATATGCCATCACCTGTGCGCATGAAATCGGTGTGGCTGCGCAGTTGCAGGCGCTGGCTGATGGCCCGGCATACGGGCTGGTGCAAGTGCGCGAACCGGATATGGACCGCTCGCAGTTACAGGCATTTGTTGCCGAGGTGGCTGCCATCGTGCATGCGCGTGGCGGCAAGGTAGTGGTGAATGCCGACCCGGACTGGCTGGCCGGCTGGCCGGTGGATGGCGTGCATCTGAATGGCCCGCGTTTGCGGCATCTGCAGCAGCGGCCGGATTTTGCCTGGGTAGGGGCGTCGGTACACAGCGCTGCCGAGCTGCAACTGGCTGGTGAGCAGGGCCTGGATTACGCCTTGCTGGGCCATGTCCAGCCCACGGCCAGCCACCCCGGCGTCACGCCGCTGGGCTGGGCGGGCTTTGCGGCGGTATTGGCTGATGGCATCCCGCTACCGGTGTATGCCCTGGGCGGCCTGAAACAGCAGGATGTGGACTGCGCCCGTCAGCAAGGAGCCCACGGCGTGGCGCTGATGCGGGGAGCATGGCAATGACGATGAATCTCAAACAGAAAAAGCTGCTGCTGATCGGCGTGGCCCTGCTGCTGCTGGCTGCGCTCAAAGGCGGGCTGGTGTGGTGGTATCTGCAGCACAAACAGCAAACCGCAGCACCTGTTGCGCTGGCCTGCAATGTCACACAGGCTGCGTGCAGCCTGCCGGATGGCGGCAGTTTGCACTTTGTCACTCCCCCGCAGAATGGCAAGCCCTTTGTCATGCGGCTGGAGGGCGTTAGTGCCAGCGAACCCAGCGTGGAGTTTTCCATGGCAGATATGGACATGGGCTTCAATCGCTACCGCTTTGTGGCGGATGGGGCCAACTGGCAAGCACGTATCACCCTGCCGGTGTGTGCAAGTGGCAGCCGCCACTGGATTGCAACCTTGCATCTGGGCGACAGGGCTTACAGCCTGCCATTCCAGACGCAATAGCGCTGGCACCGGTCAAGGTAACAAGGCGCCACCAGGCGCCTTTTTTGTCAGCCGGTCACCGCTCAGGCTGGCGCAGCAGTCCGTAGCACCTGACGCGACAGACAGCTGTGCAAGTGCTCATGACACGCCGCCGCCAAGCGCAACAACTCCCCGTTATCCACCGACAGCCCCTGTGGCATGGCAATTTGTTGCGCCAGCGCCTGTAAGGGCGTCACCTTGCTGTTCAGCCCCAATAACCGGCCATGGGCGTGGCGCAGCCGGTTGTCCGGCGTGTAATCCAGCGTCAGCAACCAGTGGGAATGCCGCCAGCGCATATCCTGCGTCAACACCGCCTGCAACACGGCATGGCTCACCTGCACCCCGGCCTCCGCCGCCAATGCCAAGGCCTGCTCCCATTGCGGCGCAGTCGGTGGCAACTGCGCCAGTGCGGGCAGCAAGTGGTGGGACAGCCAGTTCCGCAACTGCTGTGCCAATGGCTTGCCGCTACGGCGCAAGGCGCGCAGCAAGGCTTGCGCGGGCCAGCATGCTGTCGCGTTTTCTGCATCCGGATGAATGTCGGTGCTGGTGTCTGCGCTCAGCAATTGCTGCATGCGTCGCCCCAGTCTTTGGCCGATGACTGCGAGTACATCGTCGCTATACAGCAACCATTGGCCGTCATGGCGCAGTACGTGCAGGGGTTTGCCGTGGTAGTGGAAGCACAGGGGAGGGGGATGTTGGGAGGTGGTTTGGGTTGTCATGAAGCGGGTTCCTTCGAGTGCGTTGAAAGTCACCCTTGTTGAGAGGGTGGCCAGGTACTTCAACACCGCTCGAAGACGGCCTGCAGATTTTCCCGGTTGCCCAAGTGTTGTATGACTGCACGCTACCCGGCCATAAGCTTGATATTGTCCGCAAAAATGGACAGTGACGAAACTGATGGGTGAATCGCCCCGGCTTCTCTAGACACTCTTGAGCCGTTGGAAATATTGCTTCTC